>NZ_CP111040.1:0-303499 GCF_026248685.1 Haladaptatus caseinilyticus
TCATTATTACTATTCTATAGTGTGTAGATCATGGCTCTAGCTTCGGCCGTAATGATTTCTCCCGCCTACGGATGTCAGTTTGGGACGACACCGATAATTGGTATTACTATACAGAATTCTGATAGGAGTTACTGACCAGCATTACTGAAGGGTGTGTCTGACAAGTATTTATATACAAGCCGTTCGTTGCCGACCATACATGATTTCGTACACCATTTGGTCGGAGGCTGGAGGCGTCGGGAAGACGACGCTCTCGGTTAACTTAGCGGCGGCCCACGCACGGCGTGGCGAACGAGTGCTCGCTATCGACATGGACCCCCAAAACGGTGGGTTGACACACCATTTCGGCGGTGAAGTCTATCGAGAAGATCCCGAGGTGGACAACCTCGTTCGACACATGGTCGAACGGCCAAAGGGCGATTTCACGGATCTCGTCGTCGAAGTCGAGGAGAACATCGACCTCGTACCGGGTCACAACATGTTGGAATCGCTCGAGCGAAACCTGACGCGTGCAGCTCAATTGGAGGAGGACATGCACGACGAGAACTATCGCTGGCCGAAAGAGAAACAACTCCGACGCGTGCTTTCTGATGCGGACATTCCAGCGACGTACGACGTCCTCATTATCGATCCACCTGCGACAGTCGGACAGCACATTTACAATTCGATTTATGCGACGTCCAATCTCCTGATTCCGGCCGAGCTTTCGGCAAAAGGTGCCCAAAGTGTGGAGGGACTTAGAGACGTAGTGACGAACATCGAAGAAACTCTCGGTGATATCGAGGTTGGCGTTCTCGGTGTCGTCCCAAATAAAGTCGCGAACACGAACGTCCAGCGCGAATACCGAAAGCTGCTCAACGAGCAGGATCTCCCTATCGCCCCGGTCTCAATTCGTGAGCGTGGGTCGATGCTTGGCGACGCGTGGGACGGCCAAGTGAGTATTTTTGAACTCGCAACAAACGACGACCATCGTGATCTTCGCGACTACGAGCAAGAGACGCTCGAAAAGTTTGATCGACTGGCGGCGTTCATAAGCAAGCAGTTCGAGAGTCCGGAGGTAACAGCATGAAATCCGGTGCATCCGACCCCTTTGCGGACGACACAGCCGATGACACCACCGTGGAAAACGCAGACGGCGAAGCGCAGAATGCGGTCGAATCGGAGACGAAGGCGGAATCAGAGACAGAGTACTCCGAACAGTCTGACGAGTCAGGAACACCAAGCAGTAATACTCGGCAAATTAGCCGTGAAGACCTTCCATTCACGCTCCGCCGCGACAACGTCAAAGACGAACGCGAGAACGTCCATCAGTTATTCGTCCAAACCGAGACGGACAAGCATGCTAAGGATGCAGAGCGAGAGCTGGAATCCCTTATCGGTGAAGACGTGTACCGACTCGATGCACGTGAAGCAATCTATCTCGCAGGAATGCAGAATTTATCGGATGCGGCAACCATCCTCCGGGATTGGGGATACGACTTGTAGACGGCCACGATCCGTCAAAAGAGACGTTCTAAACGATCGGTCTCCCGTCGTCTAACCGGCTATATTCTCCATATAATTTATACAAAATATAATAATACGTTGTAATCAAACAATACCATGGATGGTATTGACAACCATAGAAGTTCAGAGCACAGTTCTCGCCACGAATCTGAAGGCAACGAACATACGATCGACCGACGAACGGCCCTTCAGCTATTCGCTGCAGTCGGTGGTTTGAGCACCGTCTCGTCAGTCGCAGGAACGGAGGACAGCTCGGGCAGTGAATCGACAAACACAAATCTGGAAACGAAACAAAATGCGGCCCCCGTGGGAACGGATGCATTACTTTCGTATATCCGCGCTAGCTATGGTACGCAACTAAGCGAATCCGAACTCGGCCAAGTTCGTGACGACATCGCCAGCGACCTTCGTGCGGCGAACTCACTCGATGCAGTCGAACTCGATTACACTGACGGCCCCGCACTAACGTTTCAGGCGTATCGGGAGGATGATTGCCGATGATTGCCGAGGAGAAGCTTTTTCAACCGATAGACGAGCTTGGAGACGGACTTCGTAACGGCGAGTATACAGCGACAGAGCTAACGAGGTCCTACCTCGACCGACTCGAACGGGTTGGGCCAGAGCTCAACGCTGTGGTCACCGTGATGCGTGAGCGTGCGCTAGAAACGGCCGCCAAACGAGATGCGGAGCTGGCTGCAGGCACGGACCGAGGACCGTTACATGGCATCCCGTACGGAGCAAAGGATTTGCTCGCGGCAAAAGGCGGACCGACAACATGGGGTGCAGAACCATACCGCAACCAAACGTTTGACTACGATGCAACGGTAGTAAACCGGCTCGAAGAAGCAGGTGCGATTCTCATTGCGAAACTCGCGATGGTGGAATTGGCCGGTGGCTTCGGATACAACCAAGCCGACGCCTCGTTTACCGGGCCGACACGAAACCCCTGGAACCCGAGTGCGTGGACGTGTGGGTCGTCAAGTGGGCCAGGGGCCGCCGTCCCAGCTGGTTTGGTCGGGTTCGCCATCGGAAGCGAAACGTGGGGGTCGATACTTTGTCCCTCATCGTTCAGCGGCGTTTCCGGCTTCCGACCGACGTACGGACGTGTCAGCCGCTATGGTGCAATGACACTATCGTACACGATGGATAAAATTGGGCCACTGTGCAGGTCTGCACGCGGATGTGAGCGGGTGTTCCGCGCTATTGCAGGATTCGACCCGAAAGACGACACGTCAGTCGAAAAACCACTCGAAATAAAATCGGAAGCGACACCGAATCCCGACATCGCAGTTCTCACAGATGCCGGAAAAGAAGAACAGGAAAGCGTTCGGGAAAATTATAACCAGTCACTCAATATCCTCAGTGAATTCGCGACGATAACCGAAATAACGCTTCCCGATCTTCCCTACAGCGAGGTTGCAGGCCTCGTTATCGACGCCGAGTCGGCAGCGGCGTTCGAGGACCTCGTCAAAAGTGGCGAAACTGATGAGCTGCGAGCACCGTCGAGTCAGATCGGTGGCTACAGTCAACAGGTCGTATTGGCGAAAGATTACCTGAAGGCTATGCGTGTTCGAACAAAAATTCAAGAACAGATTGACGACGTGCTTGCACCGTATGATGCACTCGTCACTCCGGCAAGACAGACAGTTGCAAACCCGATCAAGACGCCGCTCAGCGAGTATTTCGGCCGATACGGCGGTCCCTCGATTAGTGCTGCGGCTAACGTCGCCGGATTACCCGGCGTGACCGTTCCGAACGGGTTCGGTGCTCGTGACCTTCCGACCGGATTGGCGTTCACTGGCCGAGCGTTTTCAGACGTTCAGGTACTCGACATTGCACAGCAATATCAAGCCCAAACAGACCATATCGACTACAGTTCGTTGGAAGGGGGGCTTTCGGACTAGCACCGAAAGCTGGTACTCGTTCAGGAGAGGTGTCTAGTCACCCGGTTCGTAAGTCCGCAGCAATTGCGAGTACGTCGGTATCAGTTATTGGAGTCGTACATTCGGCACGTTCCTGGACTCTGCTTACCACGGAGGACAGTTCGTCGTCGTCAACGGCAACATCGTGGTCTTCTAACACCGCTCGGACGCTTGCGCGACCGGAATGTTTGCCCAGCACAAGACGTCGGTTGCGCCCGACTTTCTGAGGTGGGTAAGGTTCATACATTGCCTCATCCTTGAGCGTCCCATCCGTGTGAATGCCGCTTTCGTGAGCGAAGGCATTGGACCCAACGACAGCTTTGTTGGGCGGGAGTGAGATGTCTGTCGCCTGTGCTACGGTTTGTGCGAGGCCGTACAGTTCAGTCATCTCAACGGTCTCGATATCGTAAGCGTGATCGAGCGCGATAGCGACTTCCTCTAGTGCGACGTTTCCGGCCCGTTCGCCAATTCCATTGACCGTTGCATGAACCATATTTGCTCCTGCGGCGATACTTGCGAGTGCATTCGTAAGTGCCAAACCGAGGTCGTCGTGTGTGTGCGTGCTTGTTGGTCCGAGCGTCGAAAGTCGGTTTACGGTTTCTGCTGTTTGTGCCGGGTTTGAGTGACCAACCGTATCGCAGTAGCAAATACGGTCGGCACCAGCGTCCAACGCGGCACCGAATAGTCGTTCGAGAAAGTCATCGTCCGCCCGACTACCATCTTCGCCGAGTACTTCCACCCAAAGTCCGTGAGCAGTCGCATATTCGACGAGGTCGATGGTCGTTTCAATGACTTCGTTTCGTGTTGAGTCAACTTTTTGCTCGATATGTCGGTCGCTCGCAGGAACAACAAGGTTGATGCCATCAACCTCACAATCGAGCGCGTAGTCGATATCTTCTCGTATGCCTCTCGCAAAACTCGTTATTCGAGCCTCAAGGCCGAGTGACGTCACACGACGGATAGCATCGCGTTCAGCCTCGCTCGTACACGCGCTCCCAGCTTCGATTACGGAGATACCTCCTGCGTCGAGTGCTGTTGAAATCTCGGCTTTTTCTTGGGGAGACAGTGATACACCTGGCGCTTGCTCACCGTCACGAAGCGTGGTATCGAGAAACTGTACTTCTTCGCAATCAGATAGCGTGGTTAGATTCGGGGAGCCCCCGAATAAATCGGTCACCGGTCATGCTTTACCGTCAGCACCATTTTGGGGAGGGATATTAACGGGTGCGATCTGACAGACGCGTCTGTCATCCATCCGTTTCAAATGTGAGAAATTTGACGCAGTATTTTTTGGTGTGATTTCAAGTGAATTTTTTACGATCGCCACAAAACACTTAATCGGAGCGATTATGCCATATGCTGTGGCGAGGGAAGCCTCTGACACCGCTTGGATCGGGTTCATTCTGGTACTGACTTGATTGTCACCTGATCCATTTTACCCTCGTCACCTTCCACCAAATAAGCGCCTACGGTACCGATTGATACTATCAGCCGGTCGAATCACTTTCTCCCGATAATGGAAAGCTATAGGGGTTGCAGTGGTTAAATGACAACCACGAGAATGTCTGAGGAGGAGTACGATCACGCGGCAATAGAACGGCGGTGGCAGGAAGTGTGGGATGAGAGAGAGGCGTATCGGACGTCTGACAATGCAACGGACCCAACGTACGTGCTGGGGATGTTTCCCTACCCATCAGGGAAGCTTCACATGGGTCACGTTCGTAACTACACGATCACAGACGCATTTGAACGATATCGGCGAATGTGCGGCGACGACGTACTACACCCGATGGGATGGGACTCGTTCGGTCTTCCCGCTGAGAACGCGGCCAAAGAGCGCGATACCGATCCTCGCGAATGGACGCTCGATTGCATCGATACGATGCGGGGTCAGATGAAGTCGATGGGATTCGGCTACGATTGGGACCGTGAAATTACCACGTGTGAACCAGAGTACTACCGGTGGAACCAGTGGCTCTTCCAACGGTTCCACGATGAGGGTCTCGTCGAGCGGAAAGCTGCGGAAGTGAACTGGTGTCCCTCCTGTCAGACGGTGCTTGCGGACGAGCAGGTCGAGGGCGAAGACGACCACTGTTGGCGATGTGAGACCGTCGTCGAACAGCGCGAGTTGGATCAGTGGACGCTCGCCATCACCGAGTATGCCGACGAACTGCTCGAAGCGATCGACGAGTTGGATGGTTGGCCGGACAGCGTCCGTCAGATGCAACGCAACTGGATCGGGAAAAACGAAGGAACTGCCTTGGAATTCTCCGTCGAAGGCTACGGGCCGGTCGAGGCATTTACCACCCGCGTGGACACCGTCTTCGGCGCGGCATTCTTCGCACTCGCTCCGGACCATTCCATCGCCCAAGAACTGGCCAACGAGGACGACGGGATACGCCGATTCATCGAAGAAGAGGCGGACCCCGATGGTGACGAACCGAACGGTGTCGAAACCGGGCTCACCGCCACGAACCCCGCGACCGGTGAGGAACTGCCGGTGTTCGTTGCCGACTTCGTGCTGTCGGACGTCGGAACGGGCGCGCTAATGGGTGTTCCGGGCCACGACGATCGAGACCACGTGTTCGCGTCGAAGATGGGTGTCAATATCACGCCCGTCGTCGCTCCCGAATCGGACGAACCGGAGGCACCGGACGTGAGCGAATCGGCATTCACCGAGGATGGCGTGCTGGTAAACAGCGACGAATACTCGGGACTGACGAGCGCGGAGGCGCGTGAGCGACTGACAGCGGACATCGAATCCGCGACATTCCACACGCAGTATCGCCTACGCGACTGGCTCATCTCCCGGCAGCGCTACTGGGGAACGCCCATCCCGGTCATCCACTGTGACGACTGTGGACCGGTCATGGTACCCGAAGATGAGTTGCCAGTCGAACTGCCCGAGTTCGTCAACACGACGGGCAATCCGCTCGACGCTGCTGAAGAGTGGAAACACGTCGAGTGTCCGGACTGCGGTGCCGATGCGACTCGCGAGACGGATACGATGGACACGTTCATCGATTCGTCGTGGTATTATCTGCGGTATATTTCGCCGGACTTCGAAGACGCGCCGTTCGAGACGGACCGTGCCAACGACTGGATGCCGGTGGACCAGTACGTGGGCGGTATCGAACACGCCGTGATGCACCTACTGTACGCCCGATTCGTCACAAAGGCTATCTCGGATCTCGGGATGTTGGACCATCGCGAGCCGTTCACGAACCTGCTCGCACAGGGAATGGTGCAACTGGAGGGGGAAAAGATGTCGAAATCAAAGGGGAACACCGTGTCGCCCCAGCGAATCGTCGAGGAATACGGTGCCGATACGGCTCGGCTCTTCATGATGCAAGCCGCACAGCCGGAGCGCGACTTCGACTGGTCCGAAGAGGGCGTTCGCTCCACGAACCGCTTTTTGACGCGGTTGAAAGCGACCGTAGACGACTTCGATCCCGCGGCCGCCGACGGTGAAGACGATTCCGTCGCAAGGTACGTCCGGAGAGAGATCGACACGGCAGTCGCCGTCGCCACCGACGAGTACGAGGAGTTGACGTTCAACGTGGCGCTCCGGGAAGCACAGGACCTCGTCGGAACACTGCGAACGTATCAGGAGTTTACCGACGTTCACGCTCCGACGTTCGAGCGTGGACTAACGGTAGCGACCAAACTGTTGGCCCCGGTGACGCCACATATCGCCGAGGAACTATACGACGAGCTCGGTCACGATGGCCTCGTCGTCGATGCCGAGTGGCCATCGTCCGACGTTGAGATAGACGATGCAGTCGAACGTCGTCAGTTGATACAGAATACCCGCGAGGACGTACGCAACATCGTTGACGTCGCCGGTATCGAGGAACCCGAGCGCGTTGATGTCGTCGTCACACCCGAATGGAAATACCGAGCTCGAGAGATTGCCATCACAAGCGATGCGGACAACCTCATCTCCGAGCTGATGCAAGAAGGGGAAATCCGTGAACACGGTGATGTCGCCGCCTCCTACGGACAGGATTTACAGGCCGAGCGCGAGGCGCTCACCCACACGTTGACGCCGGAGTCGGAGTACGAAGTGCTCCAGCAGGCGACGTGGTTGATCGAGCAGGAGTTCGACGCGCCGGTACGGATTCTCAGCGCGGAGGAGGCCGACGACGATGTCGTTCGAAAGGCCGAGCCGGGACGGCCCGCCATCGACATCCAAGAATAGAGCGTCATTGCTACCAAGGACGACCCTATTCTCGGGGTGATGGCCGTATCGTCGTTTCGATGGCCCCGGGGGCTCGAATATCTCGAAGAGGGCTACAACGCCGAAATCACGACTACCGGCGAGCTCATCGACTCGTGGGAATCGTAACTCGAGCACAACAGCAATCGGGAACGATACTTCTGCAGACCAAGCAGAAAAACCAAAAGAAGCGGGATGAGAGGCGCAGCAGAGCCGGATTCGGACCCTCACTTCCCACTCGATGGAAAAAATGAGGCATGGCTCGAATCATTCCACCGGGATCGTGTGGCTGCCCTTCGTTCATTATAGCATAATACAGTTTATCAGTATGGCCATGTGAATACATCCGACCGTGAACGTCGGTCCACTTTTCCACCGTACGATCGTTCGGACGAGGACGAACAGTGGTGGAGATGAGATAGCCGAGAAGATGACCAGGGATAGTAGCGAGTACGCCCTCGTTGCCTCTTTTCGTCGGACTCGGCCGTGGCCGGCACCGCTACGAACTGCTATCCGACGTCTGAACATCTGTACGTCTACCGTAAACGAACAGCAACGAACGCATGAGCGTAGCGCACTTCGACGGCGGGTTTTATATTTCAGTGCTTAGACTACATTGGTTGATGACGGTTCACCCGAGTCGCGGAGCGACACAAGTAGTCAGTATCAACATAGAACCACTATCAGCCGTTTCAGGAGGGAACTAACCGATGGAGGAAGTCAGCACCGACGCCGCGCCGCCGAGTATCGGTCCGTTCTCGCAGGCGATTCTCGACGGCGACCGGATCTACGTCTCCGGTCAGGGACCGGTCGACCCGGAGACCGGCGACATCGTCGGGGAAACCATTGGCGAGCAGACGGCACGAACTCTCGAAAACATCGACGCAGTCCTTGCGGCGGCGGGGCGGTCACTCGATGACGTCGTAAAAGCGACCGTCTTCGTCCAAGATATGGCCGATTACGACGAGATTAACGATGTGTATGCGGAGTACGTCTCGTCACCGTATCCAGCTCGAAGCGCCGTCGAAGTGGCGGATTTACCCATCGATATCGGCGTCGAAATAGAGGTCGTTGCGAGCACTCGTGCGGAGGAGTAAGAGGACAATGAAAGCCGTTGCAGTTCGTCGTGATGAACCCGGACCACAGGTCGTGGACGTGCCGAAACCACAACCCACGTCGGATGAAGCATTAATACGGACGCTCAGGGTTGGCATCGACGGTACGGACCACGAGGTAATCGAAGGGAGTCATGGCGGGTATCCGGACGATTCGGACTACCAGATACTGGGTCACGAGGCGGTTGGTGTCGTCGAAGAGCCGAATGGAACCCGGTTCGCGGAGGGTGATCTCGTCGTCCCGACCGTTCGGCGACCATTGGGAGAACCGAACGAATATTTCGACCGCGGTGAACCGGATGTCGCTCCGGATGGCACGTATCTCGAACGGGGAATCGTCGGTGCACATGGCTATATGGCAGAGTACTTCACCAGCCCGGCGGAGTTTCTTGTCAGTGTTCCTGACTCCTTTGCCGACACGGGATTTCTGGTCGAACCCATCAGCAACTCCGAGAAGGCCATCGAGTTCGCTCACGCGAGTCGGTCCGCGTTCGAATGGAACCCGAAGTCCGCGCTCGTCCTCGGCAACGGGCCGCTGGGGTTACTAACGCTGGCGATGCTCACCGAACACAATACGTTCGAGCGAACGTACTGCCTCGGGCGTCGTGATCGACCCGATCGGACGATCGAAATCATCGAGCGACTCGGCGCGACGTACGTGGATTCGCGTGAAACCCCCGTCTCCGACATTCCGAACGTGTACGGGCCGATGGATTTCATCTACGAAGCAACGGGCTATGCACCACACGTCTTCGAGACGGTGAGCGCACTCGCGGCGAACGGTGTCGCCACGCTGCTCGGAATTCCGAGCGATCACGCGTTCGAAGTCGATGGCGGCCGCCTCCATCGAGAGTTAGTACTCCGGAACAAAGCACTACTCGGGAGCGTCAATTCGAACGTCCGCCATTTCGAGGCTGCAAAAACGTCGCTCGCGGAATTTCCGGACTGGTTTACGGACGAGTTGATTACCGGGGTGTACACCCCTGAAAATGCCGATCGGGCGTTCGAAACCGGCGACAACGTTATCAAAACTGTCGTCGAATTCGATACACTGTAGCGGGCTATGGTTCGGCCTGCGCCGTGATTCGTTCGACAGCGTACGTTGCTTCATCGTCAGTGAGACACATCGGATTCACCGTGAACTCGCCCGCTGGAAGGGCGTCGGCACCGACGAAAACGCGGGGCTCCTCACTGCGGAGGCCGCCGACAATGTCGGTGGCCGTGACACCTGCGGCCTCGGCATCTACCGACACGACGACCTCCGGCGCGACTGCAGTTTTGTCGTCGGCTGTAAGAGAGGTTTCGAAACCGTCAATGGTGTCCAGTTCGGCCGCGATTCGCTGCGAACGGTCGAGCCATTCGGCAGCGCGGGCATCATGATCCTCCTCGATGAAAAGCGAGAGTGCACGAATCAGCCCGACGAGCTCCTCCTTGCCAACTTTCATCGAGCGACCGATTCCCTGTCTAGGGACGCCGCCGAGCTGGGTCGGATCGACGAGTGCAGGTGCCGGTTCCCACACCTGCTCCGCGGCGTGCATGTCCAGATGCTGGGCGGCTACCGACTCGATCAAGTCCTGACGGCCGGCAAGTATCCCGGTGGTTTGCGGGCCGCGAATCGCTTTACCGCCGCTGAACGCGACGAGGTCGGCGCCCGCTTCGGTGAACGTCGAGAGGTTGCTCACCGGGGGCAGTTCGGCGGCAGCATCCACGATGACCGGAACGTCGTTGTCGTGTGCGATTTCACAGACAACGTCGAGTGGTGGTTCGGTGTAGGATTTCTCCATATACGCGACCGCCGCCGTGTCCTCGCCGATGGCGTCTTCGATTTCCCACGGTTCGACGTTGCGCGATCCGGTACCGAGATGACGGTCATTCGTTCCCACATCTACGATACGTGCGCCCACCGCTCGGAGTGCATGGTCGTAACCCGTTCGGTGCGTTCTGGGCATCACGATTTCGTCCGGCACGCCCTCCGTCTTCGGTAGCCGCGCCATCACACCGAGGTCATCAGCCGCGATGCAGGCGGCCGCGCCGAGCGCAAGCGCGCTCGACGCACCGGACGTGACGTAGCCTGCGTCCGCACCGGTTGCCTTGGCGATCAACTCGCTCGCTTTCGCCTGGAGGTCGGAGAGACGGACGAAGGCGTCCGATGCGCGAGCCATCGCCTCGACGGCCTCTGGGTGGATTCGACTGCCGCCAATTCGCGTTTTGGTTCCGGTCGCGTTGACGACGTGTGGGACGCCCAACTCCTCGTAGATAGTCTCGCGTGGCATACGCTATCCTCACACAGCTTGCACTAAATAGATTCGACTGGACAACCGTCCCACGGCTGTTATCGGTTCCTCCGGGCTTCGATACACCAACCACCACCGATACGTTCATGTCCTGCGAGTGAGCATCGATACCAAGCCACGAATATGCCCGACACCGAAAGCGGAGCAAGCTATTTCGGCGTACAGGACCCCGAACACGCGGTTGCGGACCTCGAACGATTCCGGGACGAGGGATTAGACGCCGTTCTCCACACGTTCAGCGAACGTGATCAAGCGTTCTACCGCGAAACGATGGCGGACATCGTCGCCGCAAGCCACGACCATTCGCTTACGGTCTACGTCAATCCGTGGGCGGTCGGCGGCGTCTTCGGCGGCGAGGAGTTCTCACGGTTCGTCGCCCACAACCCTAACAGTCGGCAGGTTCTCAGCACCGGGGAGCGCGTGCCAGCCGCCTGCTTTAACGCCCCGGCGTTCCGTGAATTCATGCACGAGTGGACCCGCGATGCCGCCGGACTCGGTGCGGATGTGCTCTTCTGGGACGAACCGCACTGGCATAACGTTCACTGGTACGGCGACGACCATCCACGAGATGTGTGGTGCTGTCGCTGTACCCATTGCCGCGACGGCTATCGCGAGCGATATGACGAACCGATGCCCGCCACCGAGACGGAAGCAGTCTCGACGTTTCGGGAGGAGTCGATGCTCGACTTTCTGGACGAAATGATGGCACTAACACGCGAGGAAGGCGCGGAGAACGCGGTCTGTCTTATGCCGAGTCAGTCAGCCGACCACGGACCGCGAAACTGGGAACGACTCGCCGAAAACGAGCATCTCGACGTGCTCGCCACCGATCCCTACTGGGACGCCTTCGCGGAGGACGCCGACCCGGAAGCCTACGTCTCACAGTTCGGAACGGAACTGGTCGAACTCGCCGATGAACACGGGTTGCGAAGCCAGCTCTGGATACAGGGGTTCGGATTGAAGGGGGAATCGGCGACAGACGAAGTTCGAACTGCCACACGAACCGCGCTCGACCTCGACGCCGACAGCATTTTTATGTGGGGCTACGACGGCTGTCGAACCATTTCCGAAATCGCCTGTGAAGAACCGATGGCCGTCTGGGAGGCGTATTTGGACGAGGTCAACTGATCGGTGACCACGAACGACGTGGTCGATAACATGATTCCACGCGTCAGGAGACCATCCCACGACAACAGTTCCTTCGGTACCCAATGTAGCATACAGTCGATTGTGTAAATGAACGGATCTCCGTCGTCATAGTCATCAACGGCGAGAAACGAGTCGTTCTGAACTCTCACCCCCAACTCGCCGGCAAACATGACGTTTGTTATTGTTAGAATATCATCTCAGTATCATATGATCCCATTGTCCGTCTCAGAACGGAAACAATCGTGCTTTCTCGTCGGCAGTGAGTTGCTTACCGTACTCGCTCGCTTCAAACGCCTCCGCATAGCAAACGTGCTCGCCATCGGCACCGTATCGTTCGACGAGGTCGTCGCGGTAGCGGTCCGCTACGTTCGAAAGGGCCTCGACATGCGGCAGTCCACCCTCGCGTAACCACTCGAGTCGTTCGTCGGGGTCGTCCGGAACCTCGCCGAGCGTCCCTTCGACCGATGGCAACCATTCGTACATCTGAGATTCGTGGCAATCAAGCATCTTGAACTTTCTATCGGCGGTATCGTCGATATCGATGACGACATCCGGCGAAAAGGGATACGGACGCTCGAATGTATCACTCATGTACGCAAAGACGGGATTTTCGTCGAGTGCGGGCGTTCCCGGACGAATCTTCGGCACCGCGACTAAATACGCCGCGTCCCGGACGAGCTGTGCCGTATACCGGTGGTCCGGGTGGTAATCGTTCGGACGATGAGTGAGGACGAGGTCGGGGCGAAACTGGCGGATACGTTCGATGAGCCGCCCTCGATTTTCGAGCGATGGTTGGAGTTTCCCGTCCGGAACGTCTAGCGTCTCGAACTCGGCATCAGCGACTGCTGCTGCAGCTTTTCCTTCCTCGTATCGGCGACGTATCAGCTCTCGACCTCCGAGACCGTGGTGTCCAGCTTCGCCATTTGTCATCGAAACGAAGCGTACGTCATGGCCGTTGTCGGAATATTTACACGCGATGCCGCCCGCTTTGAGGTCGCAGTCATCGGGATGAGCACCGACGACGAGAACCCGTATTGATTCCCTCGACATCGATTCATAAGAGACGATTCGATTGTATAAGCTCTCCGAACTGTTGGCTGACGAAATCGCCGCCGTACGGAATTATTTGTAGGTCGAGTTCGAGGAATACATATGTCGATTACGGACGTGTCAGCCATCCCAGTAGAGATGGGCGTCAAACCACTCGAATCGGAACTTGGCCTCGCACCCTACGTGAGCAACCACGATAGTGTCGAATCGGTTACGAGAATGCTCGTCAAAGTCAAAACGGACGAGGGTGTGACCGGTTGGGGCGAGATGCTCGTCGGAATGAAATCCGCCGCGGTGACGAAAGCGGTCATGGACGACGTGATCGCTCCCGAACTCGTGGGTCGTGAGGTCGGCGAAATACGCAATTTCGTTGAGTCGTTTTACTTCCCATACGTGAAAGTCCGACCGTTCCTCGGAGCCGTCGAAACCGCACTCTGGGACGCGTTCGGCAAGCAGGTTGGTGTTCCTGTCCACCAACTACTTGGCGGCAAGACCCGCGAAAACGTACCAATAGCGACCTGTCTCGGCATCCTCGGCCCCGAAGAGTCACGCAATTACGCCAATCGAGCGGTCGAGCATGGATTCACGACGTTGAAAACGAAAGCCGGACCGGATTGGCGCGAGGACGTCGAACGGATTCGTGCGATGCACGACGAAGTGGATGGTGAATTGGAGTTTCGACTCGATCCCAATCAAGGATGGGCGTTCGAGGACGCGGTTCGCGTCGCTACTCGGCTCGAGGAGGAAGGGATCTTGCTCCAGTATCTGGAGCAACCGGTTCGAATCGATACGTATGGAACGTATGCCTCGCTCCGAAACCGTGTCCGAACGCCGATTGCAGTCAACGAGGATACCTACTTCCCGCGAAACCTCCGCTACCTACTCCAAGCCGACGCCATCGACGTAGCCGTCGTTGATCTCGTCCCTGCTGGTGGTATCCTCCGCGTCAGAGAGCAAGTCGCGATGGCGGCAAACGCGGGTGTCTCGGTATCACACCACTGTGGGTTCGACCTCGGCGTCAAGACTGCTGCCATGCTCCACACTGTAGCGAGCACGCCTGGAATCAATCTCCCCCCGGATAGCGTCTACTACGGATGGGATGACTACATCATCGAGGAGCCGTTCGAAGTCGAAGACGGAGCCCTTTCAGTGCCCGACGAACCGGGGCTCGGGATAACGGTGGACGAGGAGAAGGTAGAACAGTATCGATGTGATTGAGATCAGTCACTTTCGGCCGCACTGCTCGGGGGAGGGGACCCTTTTTCGTCTTCGAGCGGTTCGCTCTGCCAATAACTGTGCGTGTCTTCGTGCCGGAAGCACGCCGTTCGTCGTCCGTCGCCATCGTGGTCAGTGAGTGAGGGGCAGGCCTTCGTACACGCCGTCCGCGCCTCTGGGCAGCGCGTATGGAATCGACATCCAGACGGTGGATCGACGGGGTCGGGAATATCGAGCGATCGAACCGGCGGTTCCGGGACGCTATCAGAACGATTTCGGAGATCGGAAGTCGCCCAGAGCAACACCTTCGTGTAGGGATGCTGTGGGTCGTGAATTATCTGTTCGGGGGTTCCGATTTCCACGAGTTCGCCGAGATACATGATGCCGATTCGGCCATTCGCTCGCTGTGTGAGATGCTTTGCGTTGGCGAGATCGTGTGAAATGTACAGATAGGACGTGTTGAACTGCTCTTGCAGTTCGAGCATGAGGTCCATCATCTCGGCACGAAGCGATACGTCGAGCGCACTGATGGCCTCGTCCGCGAGGATGAGGTCGGGATTCATCAACAGAGACCGAATGAGGGCAACGCGTTGCTGTTCGCCGCCGGAAAGCTGGTGTGGATATCGCTTTGCGTAATCCTTCGCTGGGGACATTCCCACGTACTCGAGCAACCCGTAGATCCGGGCACGGCGGTCGGCTTCGCTCATCTCCGGTTGCCAGCGTTTTAGTGGTTCGGCGAGACTCGATTCGACGGTGTAGTTCGAGTTCAACGAACTGCCGGGGTCCTGGTGAATCATCTGGAGCGACCGCCGTATTTCCTGGGGCGAGTACTCACCCTCTGCCTGTTTCCCGCCGAACAGCCCACCGGACTCCTTCGTCTCCCAAATGTCCTGCCCTCGGTACAACACGCGACCGTCCGTCGGACGCTGAACGCCGATAGCAGTCTTACCAAGCGTCGTCTTTCCACAGCCGGATTCGCCAACGAGGGCGACGATATCGTTCTCGTACAGGTCGAGGCTTACATCATCGACGGCGTGGACGGTTTCGGAACCAGCGAGCCCGAACAGGCGCTCTTTCTCAAAGTGAACGCTCACGTTTTGCATGGACAACAGTGGTTCACCGCGGTTGTCTGTCATCGCCGGTCACCCCCATGAGTCTCAGTAACGCTTTCCATCGAATCCGTCGATTCATCAAGCAGCAACGGAATGGTTTCACGGGCTTCCTCCCAGTGGAAACAAGCGACATCGTGGCCGGAATCCACATCCCGCAGCTGTGGGTTTTCCGACGTGCACATCCCATCCGCGAGCGGGCATCGTGGGTTGAACGAACACCCCCGTGGAAGCGTTACGGGGTCGGGACTCGATCCATCGATACCATCGACTTCCATCTCGCGGTCGGAGATGTTCGGGACAGCATTGAGCAACGCACGGGTATACGGGTGTGCTGCATGGTCGAGAACGTCGTCCGTTGGACCGAGTTCGACGAGTTCGAATGCATACATCACCGCAAGTCGGTCCGCGAGGTCGGCGACCAACGGCAGATCGTGGGTGACGAATACCATCGTCAAGTCGTATTTTTCCTGCAGGTCTTCCAACATGCTGATGATGGAGCGTTGCATGAGAAGGTCGAGTGCCGCGGTCGGTTCGTCCATCACGACGACGTTCGGGTTCAAAACGAGGCCAAGCGCGATAAGGGCGCGCTGTTTCATCCCGCCGGATAGCTCGTGGGGATGTGAGTGCAATACCTGTTCGATGGGCAGATAGAGGTCGGCGAGGAGTTCTCGGGCGAACTCCATACCGGCCGCAACATCGGCGTCGTGTGCCCGGAGTGTCTCCTCGAAGTGACTACCGATAGTCATCGTCGGATTGAACGCGCTTTGAGCGCCCTGGATGACGAACGAAATCTCGTTCCAGCGGAGTTTCGTGAGTTCCTCACGGGAAAGGGAAAGGATGTCAACCGGCGAACCCTCCGGCGGATGATAGATGATCTCGCCCTCGACTTGTCCCGGCGAAACGACGGCATCCAACATCGCAGAGGCAAGCATCGATTTTCCGGAACCGCTTTCGCCGACGACGCCGAGCACCTCGCCTGCGCGAACGTCGATGCTGACATCACGGAGGACACGAGAATCACCGCGATCCATGCTGAACGAGACGCTGGTATCCCGTATCTCCAAGATAATGTCTCCGTCCGGCGGACCCTCCGCATCTGAAGTGGGGCGGGATTCAGTCGCCATTCCTACCTCCATCGTCGCAGATCTCCTCGAATCGAACGGTTCGGGTGAATCGTTCGGGTCGGTTCGAGTGTCGATACGACGTTGCCGTGGTGGTGTCTGTAGTGGGCATGGGTTCGATCGTGGATTGTCGTTTCATTAGGTGTAATTGATGAGTCGAAGTCCGAGATGGCCGATAATCGCGTAGACGAACGCGCTTGTACCCCAGATAGCGAACATCCCGGCAAGGACGCCGTGCGTTAGCGACGGGAGAACGTGCGTCGAGAGGAGAACGGCCAACAGGCAACAGATGACGCCCATCGCCGTGATGAACGCAAGGAACGACTGCCTGATGGCAAGCAGAACGGACACCGTTCGTCCGTTCACGGCCGATAAGCGGGTGCTCATGTGTCACCACCACCGGCGGCCGTCTCGTGACGGGAGCGAAGTCGGACGTTGAACACCCTATCGAGGCCCTGCGCGAGCAGGATGAATCCAAGCGAGATGAGGATGATGAGTGCCATCGGAACGAGGAGCCAGTGAATCTGATCGGGGTTCGTCAAGTCCGCATTGCTGTAGGCCTTGTCCATCATCACGCCCCAATTGAGCGTCGAGTGGGGGAGGATACCAAGGAAGTACAGGGCGATCGACTCGAAGATGATGTTTCGCGAGCTGTTCGCGAAGTTCACCGAGATGTACGGCATCAGGTTCGAAATGATGTCCTTGCGAAGGATACGAGTCTCGGATAAGCCCATGATACGTGAAGCTTCCGTAAACGACTCCTCGCGGATACTCAGCACCTGCGAACGCACGGTTCGGGCCAACCGTGGCCAGTTGTCGATACCGAGGATGAGTCCGACGACGAGCGGCTGTTCGGGTTGGTAGATGCTCGCCAGCACGATTACCAGTGCGATACCGGGGATCGTGAGTACGACATCGGTGATCGACATCAACACGTAATCGGTTCGGCCGCCGCGATAACCCGCGACCGTCCCAATAACCGTTCCGAGACAGACCGAAAGTAATGCACCTGCTAAAATCATCTGCAGCATTGCAGGAGTCGCGTGGACGACCTGTTTCAAAATCGACTTCCCCATCACGCCCGTTCCAAGCGGATACTCCCAATTGGTGAATGGCGGGACGAATATCGGCCCTTCCATGACGCTGGCTTCTGGAATGAGGTAGACTCCAACGGTACCCATCACAACGAATCCAAGCAGGATGAGCGAGCCGAACAGTGCCCGCCAATCGTTGAGCAGAACCGCCACCGGCGCATAGATGCGGCGCTCGAACGTTCTTCGAGCCTTTTCACGCGGTGTCAGTTCGGGAACGTTCGCTGTCTGTGTGAAAATGCTCTCGTCTACCGGACCGGCGGAACCGGAGTGGCCGCTCGTCCCACCATCCGTGCGTGGGGGCGAACAGTCCGAGCCAAGATCGTTTGCGTCATCAGTAGGCTTCACGGTCACTCCCTCCTTTGACTCGGGGATCGATGACCCCATACGTCAAGTCCGCAACGAGAATCCCTAACAGTGTAATGCTGGTGAAGAAGATGAACGCACCCATGATGACCGGATAATCACGATTCAACAGTGCGTTGAACGTTACGAGTCCCATTGCGGGATAGTTGAAAATCGTCTCCAAGATGATTCCACTTCCGAAGATACTCGCGATACCCATCATGATACTTGTGTAGATGGGTAAGAGCGCGTTCCGACCAACGTAGCGAATGGCGATTCGCCCCTGACTGATGCCACGGAGCTGTGCGACCCGAATATAGCCTTCACCCATCTCACGGATACAGTTGCCGCGGAACGCTAACGCACCCCCGAATCCCGCGATAAACGACGAGAGGACGGGCAGCGCCGCATGTTTAACGACCCCGATGATGAACGGGAGGTTGAGACCTGGCGTCGTGTTCGGGTCCATCCGACCGCCACTCGGCAGCCAGCCGAGATAGAACGAGAAGACGATGAGCGAGAGGATGGCGACGATGTAGTACGGAACGGTGGTATTAGCAATGGAGAAAATCGTCATTCCGGTGTCGAATTTGCTCCCCTCGTTGTACGCCATGACCGCGCCGAACAGCAAGCTGACGGTAGTCCCGAGCGCAAGTCCGTAGATGCTGATGAAAATCGACCACGGCATCGCTTCGAACAGGATATCGAAGACAGGTCGGTTTTTGAATATTGACCGTCCAAAATCCTGGTACAGGACGATATCCCGCAGATAATGATAGTACGAAACGTACCACGGTTGATTGGGGTCGATTCCGGTGTAGGTCTCGACCATTGCGTTGATACGCGCCATCTGCTGCGGTGATGGACTCTCACCCTGCTCTAGCATCTGTTGCATCAGATGGATTTTGACCATCTCGATGGGACCGAATGGGAGCATCCGGTACAGGGCGAACGTTACTGTCAGTGCGAGGAAAAACACCAGCACTGACTGGCCGATCCGCTTCGAATAATACATCGTGCTACTGTGCTTGTGTTTCTCCCATACCAATAAAGCTATGGGAGAGATTCTCTGTAACGGTCCATTCATGAGGGCCGACAACCAGATGAGGGTATGACGCTCCTCGAACGGCTTCGAAGCTATCTCGGCGGTGGTACGGACGACACCGAAACGTACCAATGCATCAGATGTGGTGGAACATTTGACCGCAAGCACTACGAATGTCCCGACTGCGGTGTTCCACACGTTGTTACGCATACGGGTGACAGCGACGAGCGGGACGAAACGCTTAATCCCTGACACACGAGTCCATCGAACGGATGTCACACGGCCTTAGCCTCTTCGACTACGTCTGTTCGAACACCGATAAGTTTGCCCTGCTGTTCGCCTTTGAGTGTCTTGCCGGAGTCCTCTCGATAGCACTCTTTTTCTGGACGGAACCGGGCACGGCCACGCACGTCATTTCCCTTCTCAATGCCGTCGGCGCTGGAGCACTCGGAGCGGTGACGGGAGTCGTCCTTCTGAAATGCTATCGGACGTGATGGAACAGACAGTAAAATGGAAGTCGTGATCGAATCTAGTACACTCCGATTCTACTCGGGGTGTGTTTGCTTCTCGGTTACTTGGTTTTCGCGCTGACGTGCCCCTTCATCAGGAACTCCATCGAGTTCGAGAAGTGTTCCGCCTTTGTCCCCTCCGCGTTCGGGTGGTCATCGGCCTCTGCGGTGGGGAAGTTGAACTTACTCGTGTCACCCCAGAACGCTCTCGTCTCGTCGTAGAAGCCGATATGTGGAACTTGCCAATTCGTGTACCACATGAGCTTCTTGGTGAGATCTTTGACTTCCTTCGTGGACTGCGTCTGGGACATGATGTTGTTCCATTTGACCGGGTTCAACGTTTGTTTCGAACCGCCGTTCCCCTTCTGTCCAACCTTTTTCGGGAACTTCGCTCGGATGGGATGGTTCAGTTTGTTGCTCCGATCTTGCGAAAGATCGGGCATACTACGGTTTACTTTGCAGTTGCCTTTCGCCTCACTCTTATTCACAATTTCGTCGTACTTCCCGATACCTGCCACGCTGAGGGTCGAATACGCATTTGCCGGGTGTGACGTATCGGAGAACCAGTTGACCATGTCGAAGTCGTGTGTGTCCGTCCAGCGTTTCCAAAAGCCGCTGCTTGACGGGATGACAAGTTTGTTATCGAAACCAAACTCCTTGAGTTTGGGACTCATGTAGTTCCCGATGGTTTCGTAGATGTTCCACGGCGGGGTCAGATAGGTGAGCCCCTCGACTCGACTACCGTTCGGACCGACCCAGACGTTTCCATCCTTCGAGTAGCCAGCGTTTTCGAGGACCTGTTTCGCTTTTTGTGGCTTCGAATTGCGTCCGTAGGTGATGAGTTTGTTCCGGAAACCGTCGTCGACCCATTGTTTCGTCGCCTTGGATGACATTCCGGTGACGGTATCACGGGATTCGTAGTTCAGGCCCTGTGTGCTTTTGATGACTTGAACGAGTTCATCGTGATCGATGAGGTAGGCGATAGCCCGGCGAACCGGACGGCGGGCGAGATGTTCGTTGTTCCAGTTCATCGAGAGTTTGACAATGCTGGACGTACCGAACCGATTGAACACGTCCACCTTGCTGCTGGATTTTGCCTGATTTACCGTCTTGTCACCCATGTCGAGCTGGTCGGCTCTAAGCGACTGAATCGCCTTTTGCTTCTCGGAGATGAGATGCCAGTTGAACGTCTTTAGGTTCGTCCAATCGGCTCGGGGGTGATCCTCGTACTTCTCGTGAACGGCGTTAGTTGGCGAAAGTTGTGTTGGCTTCCAGAGACCACAGCCGAGTCCCTTCTCAGTCAGGTCGTTCAGCGTGATGTTCTCCTCTTCCAGTTCCTTCGTTACCTCCTTGATAGCCTCCTCGCTTCCCGCATCCTCGTACTTCTGCAGCCACGATTTGAAGTAGTCGTGTTTGACGGCGATAGAAAGGTACGAAGACTTCTGCAGGGACGGATTGGCCGGTCCCGAAAGTTTGTGTTTGAGGGTGTATTTGTCCACGATCTCCCAGCTATCGTCGGTATTCTCCGGGCCGAGATCCACGCGATAGTCACTGATGAGATACGCCGTATGAAGGTCCTGTGCAGTCACGGGTGTACCATCCCACCACGTGTAGTCCTCGTTGAGCTTTATTTCGACTTCACAGCCGTCTCCTTTGATATTGACTTCATCCGCGAGCCAATACATCGGTTTCCCATGGGCGTTGGGATACACTGGAGACTCCCACCAGATGTAATCCATCCAAAATTCCGTATTTTTGGTGCTCGTGAACGGGTTGATGTTCGCTTTGCTCGGTTGCCAGCTGACCGGCGCACGCATATGGAGTTCCGTTGTGACGGGCGTTCCATCGCCGTTCGATGTGTTGGAACTCATCGTTACGTCCGGGTCATTGGGGTTGTTCCCGCCACAACCGGCCAGACCAGCCATCGTCGCACTCCCGCCGAGCGCGAGCCATTGTCGTCGTGTCAGGCGGTTCCCCTGTGGATCACCGCTAGAACCGTGGTTGCTGTTAACCATGCTCGATTTGATATTTAAATGAGAGGGCAAAAATGTTTGGGTTAGTGATTTTACCCTCTTGGACCCAAAACAGTTTGTATTGGGGGAACAGGTGTGAGGTATGGCTTTCAGCGCAGACAGTCGACATACCGATGTCGCCATCGTCACCGGTGCGGCAAAGGGTATCGGACGTGCCGTTGCGAAACGATTTGCCGACGCGGACATGACCGTAATTGTTGCAGATGTGGACAACGAGGGCAGCGAGCGGACGGTTGCGGAGATCGAGAACGAAGGCGGCACCGCCGAGTTTGTCCCGACGGACGTCAGCAATCCAAGCGACGTCGCGACGATGGTCGAAGCGACGATGGAGCGACACGGGAGCGTCGATATTCTCGTGAACAACGCGGGCGGGTCGTTTGACGATGGAAACGTCGCCGACGTGGCGACCAACACGTGGGATAGAATCATCGATATCAACCTGAAGGGACAGTTCCTCTGTGCCCGGGAAGTACTCCCGGCGATGGTCGAATCGGGTGGCGGTTCGATGGTTCACATCTCGTCCGTTAACGCGCGACTCGGTATCGGCCTGGTTTCGTATTCCGCCGCGAAAAGCGGTATTCTCGCGCTTTCTCGGCTCGTGGCGACCCAGTACGGCAGACACGGCGTTCGCTCGAACGCGATCTGCCCGGGAAGCATCATCACTGATGCATCGAGCGAGAAGCTGACGACCGAGGGACCGGTTCGAGAGGAATGGATAAACCAGTATCCTGTCGGTCGATTCGGTCGCCCCGAAGACGTGGCCGCTGCTGCATTTTATCTGACGTCCGAAGAAGCATCGTTCGTTACCGGCACCGAGCTCGTCGTCGATGGCGGCCTCACCGCCGGACTCGACCAGCAGTTGGAGACGATGATGTACGATATCGACGAACCGCCGACGCGTCACCACGAGAGCGACCAGGGCGAATGAAACGTCGGTTCGGGGAGTGGAATTATAAGTAGCGGTGGGAGAAACAGCGGAAGGATGACCGCCGAGTTCCGCCAACTGACCGACTACGATAGCATTCGTGTCGGCATCGACTG
This sequence comes from Haladaptatus caseinilyticus, assembly GCF_026248685.1. Taxonomy (NCBI): domain Archaea; kingdom Methanobacteriati; phylum Methanobacteriota; class Halobacteria; order Halobacteriales; family Haladaptataceae; genus Haladaptatus; species Haladaptatus caseinilyticus. Next base: position 22,768 of record NZ_CP111040.1, read on the forward strand.
CTGGAATCGCACCTATCCGTCCTTCGCCATCCCGGGGCGGGTAGCGGTACAGAACGTCTTTGCCCCCTTCACCGGGGTCGATGTAACGGCATGGGGTGGTTTCGAGGACAATACGCTCGTGGCGTTCGCGCTCGGAAAGCGGCTTACGACGTCGATTCCCGAATATACGGGTTCCGAACAGGGATGGATAAGTCTGTTCGCTGTGGATCCGGCAGTCGAGAATCGAACCAATGTTTCTCAAAAACTGCTCGCGACGGTCGAGCGCGACATGACGGATTTTGGCGTCTCCCGACTCCGTTTTGGCGGTGACCCCGGGCATTTCCTCCCCGGTGTCCCGACCGAGCTGGACGACCTTCGGAAGACGCTCCGTCAAAACGGGTTCGGCATCGACAGGACGTTTCACGACCTCCGAGGTACCCTCACGGAATACGAATCACCCCCACGAATCGCCGACGTTGCCGACTCGTGGCCGGAGTTGGCGCTCGAACGGGTCGGAGCGGACGCGAAACCCCTTCTCGAATTCCTGTCCGACCAGTTCCCGGGTCGCTGGAGCTACGAGGCGGAGAACTTCGTCCGTGTTCCTGGTGGGGCTTCGGAGTACTGGCTCCTCCGAAACGAGGGAGAAACGGTCGGCTTCGCCCGGACGAACACGCCGAATTCAGCGTATCGCGGTGGGAACGTCAACTGGGCGGACCGACTCGACGGAACCGTCTGCGGACTTGGCCCGCTCGGCGTTCACGAATCGTATCGCGGTCGTGGATGGGGACTCTGGTTGGTCGCGTCGCTCACCGAACGCTATCGCGACGCGGGATACGACCACATGATCATCGACTGGACCGACCTCGCCGAATACTACGGTAAGCTCGGCTTCGAACCGTGGCTCACCTACGAAACGGTCACGAAAGAACTGCGGGCGACAAAGGGGGCGGCGTGAACGAGCGCATCGTTATCGGCCTCATGTCCGGAACGTCACTGGATGGCGTCGATGCGGCCTGTTGTCGAATTCGAAGCGATGGGAACGACAGTCCAGACTACGATGTGTCCGTCGAGTCGTTCGTCACGCGTTCGTATGACCCACCACTCCGCGAGCGAATCGAAAAGGTGTGCACCGACGAGGGATCCGTCGCGGAGGTGTGTACCCTGAACGTTACGCTCGGAACGGTTTTCGCGGATGCGGCTGTTGCGGCCGCCACGGCCGCGAACATCGATATAGAGAATGTAAACGCCATCGGGTCACACGGCCAAACAGTCCGGCACGAACCGATACCGAAAGCGATGCCCGTTGGTGACGAGCGTCTCCGTTCGACGCTCCAAATTGGGGACGGGAGTCTTATCGCCGAACGAACCGGTATTACGACGATTTCCGACTTCCGCACCGCCGACATTGCAGTCGGCGGACATGGTGCCCCCCTTGTACCGTTCGCCGACCTCGCCCTACTTGCCGACGATGAGTCGTTCCAGATCGCTCAGAACATCGGTGGAATCGCAAACTGTACAGCGTTGCCACCCGAAGCGAGTCGAGAGAACGTCACAGCATTCGACACGGGTCCCGGCAATATGGTTATTGATGGCGTCGTCCAACGGTTGACCGACGGCGAACGGACGTACGATCGAGATGGAGAAATCGCTCGGAACGGAACGGTCAGCGACGCGATTCTCAAAACTGCGATGGACAAGCACTACTTCCATACTGCGCCTCCGAAATCGACCGGGAGGGAAGAGTTTGGTCGTGCGTACGTTCGAGAGTTCATCGACATCTGTCGCGAGCAAAATCTTCCCGACGAAGATATCGTCGCGACAGCGACCGCGCTGACGGCCCGATCGATCGCTGCTGCGTACCGCAAATTCCTCCCGCAGATGCCGGACGAAGTCGTCGTCTCCGGCGGTGGAGCGTTCAATTCTACGCTCATCGAGATGCTCGACGCGGAGGTGAACGGTCCGGTAACAACGATCGATGAATATGGCATCGGTGCCGACGCGAAGGAAGCCGTCGCGTTCGCCCTACTCGCCACAGCAGCACTCGATGGGGTTCCAAATAATGTTCCCAGCGCGACCGGTGCCGCCCGCCCGGTCGTCATGGGAAAGCGTTGTCCACCGACCTGAGCGACCCACACGTTTTCGAACGGTCGATATCTCACCGTAGCCCGGTCTCAACGGTAGGTTGTTTTCGACTCCGTAAAAGCCATATACAGTGATGTATCGACAAGCAGTGCTCCGCCATTCAGGGTTCGTCTTCATTCGTCAGCCGTTCAGAAGGTTTCGAACGAACCGAATCAAACGTTCATTCATCGTTAAATTAGGAAAAATGCGAACTGTAACGAGGGATGGCATACGACCCATCAAACAGACCATTACATCCATAGTATCGTAATGGATATCGAATGTCGTCGAGTCCACCATTCTGCAGAGAGAAGTGGTAATACTTGCGTTTAGAGCATGGTTTCTACTCTATCGAAACGGTGAGTCCCGATTATGAAAGTCCCATACACAACGAATTTTGGAAATTAACGTGTCTCGTGGCTTCTCCCGGTCGTTTCTGCTGAGCCGAAATTGATTACAAGACAGATGAAGGGTGAGAAACAGTTCCAGAAATTCGAACCGAGCGGCACTCTAATGGGAAAATGTGGACGAGAAGAAGCTACGAATCCGCTGTGACACCCGGGAGGTCGGGGAGGACTGTGAGTGACGTTACCTCGTAGGTCGGATCTTCGGGAAGATCGTATTCCGTTCGATGCGACCGGCGAACGAACACCGAATCGAGACCAGCGGCGTGGGCAGCACGAACGTCACATGCACTATCCCCGACGTACAATCCGTCCGTTACGTCGAGGTCCGCCATTGCGCGTTCGAGATAGTACGTGTCCGGCTTCGTTCGTTCGAATCCTTCGACCGTCGGTTTGCGGCCGTATACCGTCTCGAAAAGGTGAGCAAACTCGAAATATTCGAGCATGTATTCGACGGTTGCGTGTTGGTTGCTGCTGATAACACCCATTGCGTGGTGTTCAGCGAGGTCAAAAAGAACCGAACAATCGTCGTATGGTACTCGCTCGCCACAATCCATCATTCCACATTGAAGGCTCGACGTGTTTGCTTCGCGCTCCGGCCAAAACCTGGTGAAGTCGACGCCGAGATTATCACACACGCGACGCATATCCTCGATCGTCGCACCCGCGATAAACGCGTCTACGTCGGCAGTCGATGGAGAAATGCCAAACGCATCGAACGTCTCCTCGACAGCCTGCCGATAGGCGGTCGGATGCTCCGGATGGAAGTCGAGAAGGACGCCATCGACATCGAACAACAGCGAATCATACGTCATTGTGTTGTTTATTCCGTGTGAAGTCACAAATAGATTGTTCTCCCATGTTCGACAGGCAGAGTAGTTAAGACGGTTCGCAACCCTCGTTCAGCGGAATGACACATTCGACGGGAAACGATTCACTTGAAGCGGTTCTCGAACGCGGCCGGGACGAAGGCGTGTATCCCGGTGCCGTAGCAGCACTCGGGTCTACGGCGGGCATCGAACAGGTTGCAGTCGTCGGCGAACGTGACCCGGAGCGGGACAAAGAGATGACTCGCGAAACCGTGTTCGACGCCGCGTCCGTAACGAAACCGGTCGTAACGGCGACAACTGCACTCTCGCTCGTTGAAGCCGGAATCATCACGCTTTCGGACGAACTCCGGCAACACGTCTCGAACCTCGATGGCCACCGTCGTGGGAGGATTCGACTTCTCGAACTACTGACTCATAGCTCTGGTTTTCAGCCGTATTCGTTTTCCGAGTCGTGGCGGTCGCCGACGGATGTGTTGGATGGACTCCGAAACCGTTCGATACTCGAAGCCGAACCCGGAAGCCGAAACGAGTACAGCTGTCTCAATTTCGTCTATCTGGCTGAGGCGCTTCGGCAGGCAACCGGACGTTCGCTCTCCAAACTTGCTGAGGCGCACGTCTTCAACTCCGTTAACATGAAGAACTCCAGTCTGGGGCCGTTAACGGACAGTTCGAGCGTCGCTGCGACCTACGACCACCAGTATCGCGACCGAACACTCAGAGGAGAAGTACATGACCCCCTCGGCTGGGCCATGGATGGTCAGAGCGGAAACGCTGGGCTATTCACGACGGTCGATGACCTCGCGGCGTTCGCCCGAGCGTACCTCGCTGCGGATGGGACGCTTCTTTCGCACGCGACCGTCGAGCGTTTGCAAGACGACTGGGTACCGGAGTTGAACATCCGTCACAGCCTCGGGTGGCGACTTGCCGACGAGACGTACCCCGCGCCGAACTGGTCGCGGACTGGGCTGGGCCACACGGGCTATACCGGAACCTCACTGTGGCTCGACCACGACCGCGACCGATTCGCCGTGTTGCTCACGAATCAAATCCACGATGGAAAAGAAACTGGTCTCATTCGGTTTCGCGAGCGGCTTCATGCGATGATTGCCGCTGGGCGTTTCGACTGAGAATGGGGAATTTAGGGGTGATATGACGGGAGCATCGTCATCGAAGCGTAACCGAAGGAAGACGCAAGAGCGAACTGGATTCTTGCCACGGCCGGGGAATATTTATTACACGGCGCGAACGTTGGCAGGTATGGTCGCAGTCTGGAGTTACCCGTGGAATTTACTCTCACACGACCCGAACCAGGTTGTAAGAGAGTTCGATGAACTGGGGGTAACGAGTGTCACAGTCGCCGCGCATTATCACTCCATTCGAACGCTCGACCCGCGTTCCACCGACGGTCTGTTCGAATCGTACAGCGGTGGCTGTTATTTTGTCCCCGACGAGAAGTATTTTGACGAGACACCGATCGACCCTCCGGTAAACGAAATCGATGACCATCCCGACCCGTTTGGGGATGTCGTCGAACTGCTAACCGAGAACGGAATCGACGTCACCGCTTGGCTCGTCTGTTTTCATAATTCGAGGCTCGGTCGGGACAACCCACAGTTTCGCACGGAAAGTGCGTTTGGAGACGCACACGACCACGCGTTTTGTCCGTCCCATCCCGAGGTCCACGATTACTTTGATGGAGTCGTACAGTCGCTCGAAGACTATGGAATCGACGCGATCAACCTCGAATCGCTCGGCTTTCCAACCGCGTTCCATGGGCACGGTTCGACGTTTGGACATGCGAAAAATCACGTCGTCAGCGGAACACCCGAAGAGCTCCTCGTCTCACAGTGTTTCTGTTCCGCCTGCCAAGAGCGGGCGGCAAGTCATCACGTAGATTTCGATGGTGCCCGTGAGATCGTTCAGTCGCTCGCTCGTGACATACTTCAAAAACCGACGTCGCAGATGGAATCAATGGAACAGCTCGTTGAAGACCATCCTGTCCTCGGGGACCTCTTCGATTTTCGTGCGACCGTTATCGAAACCTTCCTCGAACGAATTGCGGCAGCCAGCGGTGACGTCGATTTAACTTACTCCGCGTCGGACGGTCTTGGCCGCGGCCCGAACGATGGCTGGCCAGCGGGCGTCGTTCTCGACGCTGTTCAAACGCATCTCGACCGCATTATCGCACTCTGTTATACGGATGACTGTGGTCTTGCTGAACGTCGTGTTCGAGAGTATCGTAACGCGGTCGATATCCCGGTCGATGTCGGACTCACTCTCGATCCGAATGTCCTCGGAACTCGAGACGACTGGCGGACGTTTGTCGCCGAAATCGGCGCTCTTGGCGACGATCTTCACGTATACAATCATTCCCTCATGAGTGAGGAACATCTCGATTGGCTCGAAACGGCAATCGCACGACCCAAAAATTGAGCCAGCAGCCACCAATTCACATAGGGTTTTTTAAGTCAAAAACGCATTGCCAAAGATATGGTTACACTCGGTGTAGAGCGGTTGTTAGATGACCGTTCCGAGATAGTCGAAGACGACCGATTGGGACTCACCACAAACCCATCGGGAACTGACAGTAAACTCAACACGACGATTGACCTGCTCGACAATCACGACGCATTCGACCTCCAGAAACTGTTCGGACCTGAACACGGTATTCGTGGCGACGCGCAGGCAGGTGTGAAGGTCGAAGACAGCATCGACGACAGAACCGGTCTCCCGGTGAAAAGTCTTTATGGGGAACAAAAACGGCTGAAGCCGGAGATGGTGGACGATATCGACACGATCATTTACGATATGCAGGACGTCGGCTGTCGGTTTTATACCCTCATCTATACGTTAGCGTACGCACTTCGAGGCGCCGCGGAGGCCGACAAGCGAATGGTCGTTTTAGACCGGCCGAATCCGATCTCCTCGTTGCCCGTCACCGGGAATCGAATTGGTGGCGATGCGTCGTCGTTCGTCGGCGCGTATGGGCTTCCGATCGTACACGGAATGACCATCGGAGAACTCGCGTTATACTTCAATGGCGAGTTTGAGATGGGTGCCGACGTGGAGGTCATCGAGATGCGTGACTGGGCTCGCTCGGACTGGTTTTCGGACACCGACCTCCCGTGGGTGTATCCCTCACCAAACATGCCGACACCGGAAACGGCGATGCTGTACCCCGGCATGTGTTTTTTCGAAGGGACGAACATTTCCGAGGGTCGCGGAACGACAAAACCGTTCGAACTCGTCGGCGCACCGTGGATCAGCGCGGACGAGTGGGCGACGGACCTTTCGAACCAAGGGTTGGACGGAGTGGCATTCCGACCAGCCTACTTTTCCCCGACGTTCTCAAAGCACGAGCGAGAGAACGTCACGGGCGTCCAAATCCACGTCCTCGACCAGGACGCAATCGACCCCGTCATGGTCGGTCTCACGGTTCTTGCGTCCGCGTTCACGACGTACGACGACTGTGAGTGGATTGCCTACGATGACGAATACTTTATCGACAAGCTGGCAGGAGGGAGCTATCTTCGTGAGACAGTAACCACTGCAGACCCTGCCACAGAGCCCCGTGAGATAGCCGAAACCATCGTAAACAGTTGGGAAGACGACCGTGCCGAATTCCTCGATGCACGAGCGAACTACCTCAGGTACTGACCACCGATGATGGATTCAACAATCGAGACGGAATCGATTCCCTCAACGTCATTGTATTCCAAGACAGCGATCGAGTCAGCTGTTTCATCTCTATCGCTGGATGAAAAAGTCGGACAGTTGTTCGTTGCTGGGTTCGATGGAACGACACCGACACGGGAGATAGAACGGCTCGTTTCCGAGCGCCATCTCGGCGGCGTTATCTACTTTAGCCGAAACGTCGAATCGCCGGAGCAGGTTCAAACTCTCTCTCGCACGCTTCAGGGATTCGTCCCCGATGGGCTGCCGCCACTGCTCCTGTCCATCGATCAAGAGGGAGGTCGAGTCGCCCGCCTCTCGTGGGGAACTGAGCTTCCGAGTGCGATGACACTCGGTGCGACGGACGACTCGGCACTTGCCACCCGGGCTGGAAATGCGGTCGGCCGTGAACTGCGGTCGCTCGGTATTGATATCGACCTCGCACCCGTTCTCGACGTAAACAACAATCCAGACAACCCAGTCATCGGAGTTCGGTCGTTCGGGGAGCGTCCCGAGCACGTCGCAACGCTTGGCTCCGCCTTTGCTGATGGAATTCAGGAAGCGAGTGTCATCGCTTGCGGAAAACACTTTCCTGGTCACGGCGATACAGCAGTCGATTCCCATCTCGATTTACCCGTTATCGACCACGACCGCGACCGACTTGATGCGGTCGAACTGCAACCGTTCCGTCAGGCTATCGAGGCCAATATCGGCGCGATTATGACGACACACGTCGCGTTTCCGACCATCACGGGAGACGCAGAGCGACCGGCGACGCTCTCCCGCAGAGTCATCACCGACCTTCTCCGAAAAGAACTCGGATTCGACGGGTTGGTGCTCACGGACTGCATGGAGATGGACGCCATCGCCGACGGCGTTGGAACGGTCGAAGGGTGTGTACGGGCTGTCGAAGCGGGTTGTGACCAAATCTGTGTTTCACACACACCGCGGAAACAACATGCCGCCATCGACGCCGTCATCGACGCAGTCGAATCGGAGAGGATTGCAGAATCACAGATTGACACATCGGTTCGACGCATCGTTCGCGCGAAACAGACGTTTGGCGCCGGATACGTGGGCGGTACGGACGAATGGAACACCGTTGCAGATGAATGCCGATCCGTAGGTCGGACCGTCGCCGAACGTGGCGTTACGCTCGTGCGCGACGTTTCCAACGCGATTCCATTGCCCGATCACACTGTGTCCGTCTACGAGTTCGAGGCCGGACGTGGTTCGCTCGCCGAGGAAACACAGGACAATCAAGGTGTATTCGCATCGGCACTCTCGGCAGCCGGCGCGACAGTCGATGCCACGGTTCTTCAGAAAGGAGAGTTTCCGGACGAAATTGAAGACAGGCCGACAGTAGTTTGCACGTCGGAGGCCGTCTCGAATCCTGATCAAGCAACAGTCGTCCGTAACCTCATAGCGGAAGGCGTAAATCCGATCGTAGTTGCCGTGCGAAACCCCTACGATCTATCGGTGCTTTCCGGCGTTCGGACGTACATGACGACATATGACGACACAGAAGCGTCGCTCGTCGCGGCAGCCGAACTACTGGTCGGAAACGGGAAGCCGACCGGTCGGCTTCCCGTTACGATTCCGAATCGGGACAATACACTGGAGAGGTAGTCTGCGACGCAACTTCATTCAGGAGATTGGGTACAACGTTACTGCGTCTGTGCGGATATATTTCGAAGCACGTCGGCCAATTCGTCACCCAATCGGTCGAAGAGCATTTTCCCTTTTTCAGCGCTGGCCAGCTCAGGATCACCGATGGCACCTGAGTCAGAATACGCTTCGAATGGTCGATACGTCGAAAGCGGCCCGCCAACAAGAAGGTCTTTTCCGCCACGATCGTAGGGCTCATCCAGATACTCGGCATCAGCCTGGTTCATCTTGACGAGGTCGTCGTAGAGATGGAGCATAAGCGATGTTTCGAACTCGCCACCGTGTGCCATACCGCCAACGTCGCTCTCCCGAATCTCGTCGATAAACGGTTCAGCGAGTTGGAAATAGGTTACACCGGTCACCTCTACGTCGGGATGGTTTTTACCGATAATGCTGACGGCGTTATCGACGGCAGAGGCGTTTCCGCCGTGTCCGTTAACGAAACAGAGACCGTTGAAGCCGTTTTCAAGGGCCGTACTAGCGACATCTGAAAGAACATCGAGCAGGTCATCTAGTTCGAGCGAGATGGTTCCGCCGAGCGAGAGATGGTGCGGTGAAAAGCCGGACCACACCGGCGGCGTGACGAGAATCGGAACGTCATCTGCGACACGTTCTGCGCCCAGATGGGCGACTGCGTCAGCTAATAGCGTATCAGTAGCGACGGGAAGGTGGTGGCCGTGCTGTTCGATACTTCCGACGGGAATGACGAGAACTGACCGATCATCGGTGCCGATGTCTCCAATTTCACGTCGAGTCTTTGCCGCCCATGCAACTGATGAGAGACGCATCGCTGTCGTCATAAAGAACACTGCTCGTTTTGGTCGCATAATTATTTGGATTGTATCGTAAAATAATATTCATCACGCGAGAAACGGTACACGAAATTGAATTATATCTTTTCATCAACAATTTTTATTAGTATTAATATATTATTACGGCTGTATGACGGGAGAAGAAATTCAAACGTCGAATCGTATCGGGCGAAAGCTAACTCGAGACGCATCGCGACGCACGTTCCTGAAGGGGACTGGTGCGCTCGCAACGACGGGGACGTTCGTCACGCGCGGGGTAAAAGCACACGGAAGTTACGGTAACCGCGTCGTCGGGTATTATCCATCGTGGGCAGGCAATTACACCCCATCAGATATACCGTTTGACAAGCTCACACACTTGAACTATGCCTTCCTCGAGCCACAGTCGGACGGAACGGTCGTCGTCGGCGATTCCTCGGAAAAGAGTCTGCTCAGCGACCTCGCAACCTACGACAACACAGATACGGTATTCATGCTTTCCATCAGTTCCGGTTGGTATTCCGGAACGTTTTCCGACGCTGCATCGACGGCCGCACGACGCCAACGGTTTGCCAAGACGGCCGTCGATATCATGGAGCAGTACAACTTCGACGGCCTCGACCTCGATTGGGAGTATCCGGATGGAACGGTTCGTGCAGAGGATCCACATAACTTCACACTACTCTTAGAGGCGTGTCGTAACGAACTCGATTCGAGGTTTGGTTCGTGGACTCACCTAACGATGGCTGGATCCCCTAATCCGAACATCGTCGACGATGCGTATGAATTGGGTACTATCAGTAGCTACCTCGATCATATCAATGTAATGACATACGATTATCATGGTGATTGGAGTAACGACACTAACTTCAATGCCCCATTCGATTCACCGCCGGAAGATCCCGACGGGCAACAAAGTTGGAACACTACTAATCACATGGAGTATTGGGGCAGTAAACCAATATCGAAGGACAAGCTTGTGATGGGAATGCCATTTTACGGCCGTTCCTATTCGGGTGTCGCACCGACGAACGACGGATTGTTCAATTCGTTCAGTTCGTCAACGTCCGAGACGTACTATAATATCCGAGAGAATATCAAACCGCAATCGGACTACGAATATCACTGGCATCCCGACGCAAAGGTGCCATGGCTATATTCCACGGTGGAAAACACGTTCATCTCCTATGATAACGTTGATTCAATATCGAACAAGGTAGAGTACGCGAAAGCCAATGGGTTCGGAGGAGCGATGTGTTGGGAACTCTCTCAGGATCCAAGCAATACCCTCATCAGCGAAATGCACGACCGATTGCACGCCTGAAAATCATCCATTTGAGTAGTCCAACTAAATCATCCGTCGTAGTAGTGTGGCGGAATGTTTTCGCAAGTATACCCTGGCATATTTTCACAGGATGCCAATCATGTATGAGTTAGTTTTAGCTCTATTATATTCTTTGCACGTCTGAGGTTTTTTAATAAGCGCTCGCGAAGGTCATCGTCGAGTCTGCTCGCTGGGCCGGAGACGCTGATCGCTCCGATAACCTGTCCGTTCTCGTTTTTGATCGCGACCGCAATACAGCGAACACCCCGGACTCGTTCCTCGTCGTCGACAGCGTATCCTTGCTCCCGAATCATCTCCAGTTCAGCGCGGAGTTCGACAGGATCGGTTATCGTCTTGACAGTCTGGGCAGATAGCTCCCGCCGATCAAAAATCGATTCGGTCTTGCTTTCCGGAAGATAGGCCAGAATGGCTTTTCCGAGCGCAGTTGCGTGGAGTGGCACATGTTTCCCAGGACGAGTGTCGAGTGGAATCGCATCGTCCCCTTGTGTGTTATAAATATAGACGCCAACACCGTCCTCCTCGACAAGTAGGCTTGCTGACTCTTCAGTTTCAAATGCCAATGTATCGATTTCCGATTTGGCCAGTTCGTATACTTTCCGCCGGGAGCGTGCGTATTCCCCGAAATCGAGAAACCGCAGACTTACGTGATAGGTGTTGTTATCCCTCACAACATATCCTCGTTGCGCGAGTGTACGGAGATGGTTATGCACTGTACTATCGGGAAGATCAAGATGTGCGGAGATCTCGGTGAGACGAGCACCATCGAGTTCACGAAGAGTTTCGATGATATCGAACGACCGCGCGGTTGTCCTGACTGGAGTATTTGATTCGCGGGTCATTGCCCTTTACGTCTCTTTGTATTCCCGAGGATAGTTATATAATTTCCTTCACGCAAAAAGGTATAGTCGTGAAAACGGTGATTATGGCGAGTAAAAACCGAACAGCAATTGTAAGCCATGCAATTACAATAACGATTGCCGTCGTCTGCCGATAATAGTAGGAAGAACACTTGCCCGCCAGTATTATCAGTTAGTCTGATCAGTAATACTGATCAGAAATGCCATATAGCAATTTTAGATAGTATTACCAGGCAATAATCCCAAGCAATAGGACTATTTAGCAATGCCAGTTAGAATGTCCGAGCTTTGCTACTAAAAAATAAGCCCGGTCGATAATCAAATAGAACACAAAGAGTTGATTGCTAAATTTGGTCGGTCGAACGGTCAGCATCGCATAATCGAATCGGTCAGTTCAGAGATGATACGGCGAAAAATCGAACAGACATGAGTCGGGACATTCGTCTGTCGACTACCACTGGCAAATCAATGCAAACGGACGATGCTAAATATTCACAAAACGGAAAGCGCAATGACATCGCTGGAAGTTCCAATCGGAGTTTTCAACCGAAACACTGACGTGAAATCTTGATTCGAGACACCCCCCGTCAAGAGTGAAACGCAGGATGAGTTCGATAGTGAAATGAGATGCCTCAAACTCACGGAATAACGGTCGAGGGTGAGGGGGACACACCCCTCGTCCAGAGTGTATCGGTTGAGGATGGGGTGGGGAGGATGGTACACAGTCGAAGACGAAGAAAAAAGAGACGTTTTACTGCATCTAGCGGGGACGCAGCAGTGAATAAAACAACTGAAAGGCGCTACTCGGGAGGCTCCGTTCTTCTGGTCGGGAAACGGATTTACAAATCCGTTTCCTTTAGATAACGGATTTTTACTTAATGGACTTTTATGTTCTGTACTCATATAATACTTATGTTCTACTTGCCCTCTACGAACCCTATTGTATCAGAAACTTTTCATTTATTCGGCCTCACTCTCTTTCCCCAGCGGCTCTTTTTCTATTACACTCTGGACGAGGGGTGTGTGGCGGACGGCGTGAAACCAGCGTACACATCTGATAACTAGCTCGAATTTCTGTTAGCAGGATGCGACTGGTTGCGTCTATTTGTGTATAGTTACACTCTGGGTGAGGGGTGTCTTGACGATACAGAAAACACGACTGAACCTAACTCGTCATACACTCTGGACGAGGGGTGTGGCATGCAGAGTAGAACGTTCATCAGACACCAACGACTATCATACAACGACACCCGTCTCAATTTCACTCTGTCTATGGTTTCCGTACGACCATGGAAATACCTCTTATTCAGCCATTCTCTATACGGTATTCCGAAGAGTTACACTCTTGGCCCGCTTGGAGTAGCTATTTATATTAAGCGAACACTCACTGTGGTATGCCTGATGAATCGACTCGGATAACCGATTTCGAGGATGGTTCGGAAGATCCTCTGTTTAGCATTGATGACGATGATGCATCTACTCAAGTCTTCGAGCGAAAAGAGCTCCTCAAAGTCGGGCACGTTCCGGAAAGCGATCGAATCGTAGGCCGGGATACGGAAATCGAGTCCGTCGCCGCCGAACTTCGACCCATCGTTCGGTCCGAACCCCCGAACAACGTAATGATTTATGGGAAGACGGGAACAGGAAAATCACTTGTCACTCGTCACGTCACCGAGCGAGCGCGACAAGCCGCGGCCGCGCAGGGCCTCACTGTCGGGACCGTGTATGTCGACTGTGCCCAACACGATACACATACCCGCGTCGCTAGGAGCATCACACGAACGCTAAACGACGAGGTTTCGACTGGCCTCTCGATACCACGGACGGGTATCGGGAGTGGAGAATATTACGACTATCTTTGGGAGGTCCTCGATGCGAGCTATGATTCGGTGCTCGTCATCCTCGACGAAGTTGACCGCCTCGAAACCGACGACGTGCTTATGCAACTTTCGCGTGCGCGCGAATCCGGAAAAGCCGAGTGCCATCTTGGTATCGTTGCAATTAGCAATAAAATCGAGTACCGAGATAGCCTGAACGAACGTGTGAAAAGCAGTCTTCGTGAGGAAGAATTCGTGTTTCAGCCATACGATGCGAACCAACTTCGCGAAATTATGGAACATCGTCGTGATGCGTTCAAAGACAATGTCCTCACCGATGATGTGATTCCACTCACTGCTGCGTTTGCAGCACAAGAACACGGTGACGCTCGCAAAGCTATCGAGATCCTTCGCCACGCTGGAGAGTTGGCTGAACGGCAGGCGGACGGAGAAATCACCGACGAACATGTTCGCGATGCGCAAGAATGGGCAGAAGTCGACCGTTTTGAGGAACTGCTTCGTGGATCGACGACGCAAGTGAAATTCATCCTCTATTCGCTCGCAATACTTACTCGGGAGAATCGAGAAAACGAATTCTCTACGAGTCGAATTTACAAACAATATACGAACGTCTGTGGTAATCTTGATGCAAACGTACTTAGTGAACACCGCGTCTACGAACTGCTGAAAGAGCAAGCATTTCTCGGCGTCGTCGAATCAACTCGAACGGGTGGTGGACGTGGACAGGGAAGCTATCTCGAACATCGACTTGTGCAGGACACCAACGTCGTGCTCAAATCCGTTCTTAGGGACAGTCGATTCGACGATTTAGACTGAACCTGCAGTCTTTTGTTTCCATTATGATTCTCTCTGCGACTTCTCTAATGTTATCGAATTCAACTACTTAGTTAGAACGAGGACAATCATTTTGTATGAAAAAATATGATTGTCATACGCACAGCAGACACCCCCGGTCAAGAGTGTAAACCAGTCGTATTCAACACGCAATCGTATCGAAACTCCAACCGTATCTTTTTTAGCTTCTACTGTTTTGCACTGTCATCTGTTCGCGAAGCGTCATTGATTACTCGACGAAAGCCACTTTCGTTTCCGGAGCGCACGATACCCCGGTGATCCGTCGGCTATCCAAACGACGAATGCGATTCCCACGAGAGCGAACTGACTGAGGACGAACACCGAAAGATCTAGTTCCGCAAAGTGTGCGAGAAAACTTTGCTCCGTTTCGTAAGATGGTGATGGGAGTACTGGCCAGAGCAGAAAACTCAGCTTCGAAAGATCACCATCAAGAACTGGTTTTGCTATATCCATCGCAAGATGACTGAGATAGCCGATGGCAAACGCCTGCCACGGAACTTGTTTTGAATACCGCTGAATAAGGAGCCAGCCAACACTTAGAATTAGAGCCGCAGTCAGCAACGAATGCATCAGCGACCGCCCCGTTGGGAGAATAGCGAACGTCCACGCAAATGGCTTATCGATCAGGTCGGGAAACTGCGTTCCGATGGCGACGAACAGGGTCCCGAGTGCCGTCGGTCTACGATGAGTAGATACTCGACTTGACAGCGAATACAACAGATATCCGACGGCGAGATGTCCCCAGGGCCACATCATCGTAATATCCTTGCTCAGTTTTGTTAGCTACTTCGCTTTCGATGTCACGTATTTCAATCAAATTGGCAACCACACTTCACACCTAAACTTGCGCTTCCGTTCGATAATTTCCCTTTTTATATTGATCCTTTCATTGTTATCTCCTCATCTTACTACTCTCTATGAACTTATCATCTGAAAAGGAATTTCTAATTACGACGGTTTTACGTCGTGAACGAACTCGACTCGATATTTATAATTGTCATACGTAACAGATATTTTAATATAGGGAATTTCAGGTCTTGTCGCTACTGAATGGGGGACAGATGATTAGCACTCGCGATAGCTGGCTTTTGGTTCCTTCTTCTGCGACGAATAGAAGTCTGATAACCGAATTGGTGCTGCTCGTCCCCTCAAATGATATGTGGAATTCCATTTTCTAACTACATTCGTATACAATATAATATATATTCATCTTATCAATATTGGGTTATTTTTTTATAGTAGACTGTGGTACCCAACTTGACCGGCGATTCGGCAGACGTGTGCTACAACAGAATCGAAAGCGTCGCCGGACATGAAAAACTGACGTATAATCAAAATTATAGAAAAATGACAGGAAACACTAACGAAAAAACGTGCGTCGTTACTGGTGCATCACGGGGAATCGGGGCGGAAATTGCGAGAGATCTTGCACGCGATGGTGCGGATACCGTCGTAAACTATCGCTCCTCTGAGGGGGAAGCTCTCGATGTTGTTGAATCAATTGAAGCGGAAGGGAACAACGCAATCGCTGTACAGGCAGACGTAACCGACAAGAAGGAGGTAGAGGAAATGTCGGATATTGTCCAAGACAGGTTTGGTCCCGCCGATGTGCTGGTGAACAACGCGGGCATCACCGTTGACCGCACGTTTAAGAATATGACCCGCGAAGACTGGGACCGCGTTGTTAACGTGAACCTTGGAGGGGTGTTCAATTGTACGAAAGCCTTCTACGACGACATCAAACAGGCACCGGAAGGGCGTCTCATCAATATTTCAAGCGTTGTGGGACAACAAGGGAACTACGGTCAGGCAAATTACGCAACCACGAAAAGTGGACTCTTTGGCTTTACGCGAACACTCGCTCTCGAACTGGCAAATTCGGGTTCGACAGTGAATTGTGTCGCACCTGGTTTCACGAGAACCGATATGCTCGCGGATGTAGACGAGGAAATTCAAGGGAAAATCCGCAACCGGATTCCACTCGACCGATTCGCTGACGTAGACGATATCTCCGGTGTAGTTCGATTTCTGGCGAGCGAGGAATCCTCATATATGACCGGGCAAATCCTTGGAATCAACGGCGGAATGGAGTGGTAATCGGAGGGTAGTACTACTCGTTCTTCAGCGCCGAACCAGCTATTTCAGGGCTGAATGACTTTCTCCCGACTATTATCGATCGGCAAAATAGGTCGCCTTGGAAGGCGATAATCCAGGAGCGAAAGCGACGACGGAATACATCAGAGAAACTTCCTATTAGCAGGTCATTTGGACGCCGTAAGGCGAACAGCCTGATCAATCCACTCTCGAACGGTCTTCTCGGAGAAATCGGTCTCTTCTGCGAGATGACTTGCATCGGCATCAGCGAGCGCAGAGAGAGTATCGATACCGGCTGCTTGCAGTCGTTCCGCGTACACTGAACCGATTCCCGACACAGCTTCGAGATTCTCTTGGGTTACCGAGCGTCCAGCATACCAGTCACAGACTTTTGGCCATAACTTCGTATGTGAACTAGATGAAACGGACAGGCCGATATGTCCGGTCGGGAACTCTAGAACGGAGGTGTCGTCACTTCCAACGACCTCGTTGAACGGTTTGCTTGCCTCGGGTGGAATCAAGTGGTCGTACTCCCCGACGATTTGGAGTACGGGCATGTCAATGTCGTCCAGGTCTATATGCCTCCCGTTCAGATGGAGTTCGTTCCTCATCAATTTGTCATCTTGGTAGATGTCCTCTATGAACTGGCGGTACGTTTCCCCGGCGACATCAATGCCGTCGCCAATCCACCGTTCCATCCGGGCGAAATTCTCGACCATTTCGTCATTGTCGATGTTATCGAACAACCGGACGTACTTGGTGACGAAGTTATCGACTGGATCCATGAGCGCGAACCCGACATCAAGAAATTCGGATGGGACGTTTCCGACCGTCTCTGTGAGTACTTCGGGTGAATAATACTCGTCGTCTCCCCATAGTTCGAGGACTCCGCCATCGCCATCGAAGGACAGTCCGGCGGCCATCAATCCAAGGTTTTTGACTTTGTCCGGATGCAAAGAAGCGTACATCGCGCTCATAGTCCCACCCATACAGTAACCGAGAACGTTGATCGAATCCTCTCCGGACCGCTCGCGAACGACATCGACGCAGTTGTCGATATATCGATCAACGTAGTCGTAGAGCGTGAGATGAGCGTCAAGTTTTGACGGCTCGCCCCAATCAATCATGTAGACATCGAATCCTTGGTCGAGCAGCGTTTTGACCACGCTTCGATCCTGCTGTAGATCGAGAATATATGGCCGATTGATCAGCGCATAGACGATGAGGATTGGCACGTCATGCTGTTTGTCCGTCGTCGGCTCGTAATGTTTGAGCGTGAGTTTGTTTTCTGAGTACACCTCCCTGCAGGGGGTTTGACCGACTTCGACGTCCGACATCCGCTCGATTTGCTCGGGGAGTACGGTACTTTTGTCCATCATTTCGGTTGCTTTCTCCCACTGTTGACGTTGCATATCGGTGATGAGCGTAAACGGGTTCATTCGCTCTCTACCACGTCGAGCACTCGGTCTAGTTTCCGCTCGATGTCGTGTTGTCGTCGCTCCACTTCGACCAATCGCTCTCCGATTTCTTGAATATCTGTTTCTGTCGGAAGACCGAATGCGCCAAGCGTTTGTTCAGTAGCTTCGTCCATGGTTTGCTTGTACGCCATCGAGTTTTCGACGGAGTCAGCAGTCATGGAAGCAAACTCGGATGTGGTCGTGACCTCTTTGAACGCATCGTTGGCCGCCTTCAGCCAGATGTCTCGGAACTCTTCGATGGGGACATCTTCCCCGTCAAGTGCGTCGTTTATCCGCTCGAACTGCTTTTGAGCGGCGTCCATCCATGCTTCGTACGCACCGATATACCCGTTCATCCCGTCCGATGCCTTCTCATCCGTTTCAGTGGTATCGAATGCCGACATCCATGAATCGACGAAAGCAGTCTGTGCTTCGACGTTTCGTTCGAGCGACTCGATAAAGGCATCATTCATTTCATTCATGTACTTGTTTTGTGAGGCGTTCTTTGATGGGTTTGTGTCTGTCATGGATATGGGTATTTCGTGGTGGAGTGACAAAAGCGTTAGTCAGAAGCTACTCGGTCTTGAACTCGGTCGCATCGACCACGGCATCCGACTGTTCTTCGAACTGCTTGTTCGTCTCCAGCATCATTTCGGCGGAATCGTCGACGAACGAACTGTAACTTTCGTTCATCTCTTCGGATGCTTCGATGCTATTCTCGACGTTGCGTTCGATAGACTCCCACACCTGATTATGAATGTGATTCAACACGTCGAACTGATCGTCTATCGCTTCGTGCATACTCGTGACCGCTGTCGAGTCCGAAGGCGTCATGCTATCAATCACGTCGATCGACGCCTCGGTAGCCGATTTCCACGCATCGAACCCCTTCGACTGAGCCGACTTTTGCTGTTCGACCGCTCTGGTGAATGAGTCGGACATCTCACTCTGGACTTCGATAGTCTGTTTACTCATTTTCCGTCCCTGCTCGATCGATTGACGTTGCATCTCGAATATCGGTGCGAATGGATTGTTATTCATCATCGTTTGTTGATTGTTTCTTGAAGGGAATAACGATCGTCTGTACGATGTCTCCTTCATTGATGTCGAGTACCTCTCTCTCGGCATCGGGAATACTGATTCGGCCACCACTCTGGACACGAGTTTTGAAAATTGCGGTCTCTCTCCCGATGGACTCGACCTTCGAAAACTCATCGACTTTCGAACCGCTAGTCCCGGAGACCATCTGTTCCCACATATCCAACTGTTTCTCCGCCGCATTCTCACTCGCCTGTTGCAGCTGGTTCGCAAACAGAGCGGGTGGCCACATACTTCGGTCGTCCTGATTCGTCATCGTCGAACACATGTACGACAGACCTCTGTAAAAATCTACCGCCGAAAGACACTAAATGGGATAGAATGCCATTGATTGGTTTCCAGTGTCATCGAGAACGTTGAGCACGTCAACCTTACTTTCCTGGACGACCCTCTATTGCCACCGGAATTACTATTATGTTCCTCTCCCACATACTCTCTAGTTCGGACAATCCCTTACCATGAGCAAAAACGAATCCTCGGCAAACCTCGGTCGAACGATAACGAAATCGTGGTTGGATGCATCTGAGCATGTGATGAACAGCTTCTTCGAAGTAAACCGGGCTTCGCTCGCCGCATTTGGCTTTTCGACTGAGACAAACGGTTCTCACAGCCCTGAACAACCCCAACAATCTACAGAAACATGGACGTTCGATCGGTCCGTCGAGGACCCGGACGATATTAGTCTTGGTGACACTGTCGAGTTTACCAAAACGCTCACCGACGCAGATGTCGAAGCGTTTGCCCGCGCAAGTGGAGATACGAACCCACTCCATTTGGACGACGGATTCGCAATGGAAACTCGATTTGGCGAACGAATTGTCCATGGAACCCTCGTTTCTGGCCTGATCAGCGCAGCGTTAGCGCGTCTTCCAGGCCTGACAATATATCTCTCTCAGGATATTTCGTTCATGAAGCCGGTTACACCCGGGCAAACACTCACCGCGGTCGTCGAGGTAATCGACGTTCTCAACGACGACCGATATACGCTCTCGACGGTCGTGTACGACGAAGACGGCCAATCGGTCGTCGAAGGAGAGTCGACCGTCCTCATTGATACTCTCCCGGAGAAAACAACGGAATCGAAGTGAACGGCTTCGCTTTCCCCGAACATTGGTCCGATAGTTCTACTATCGGTATGATGACCGAACGCGATCGCTCGAACGTGAGTCGGTACAAACGATAATTAAAAACAGATACCATGAACACCCACTACACCCAACGGGGAACGGGAACGCCGCTGATATTTATCCATGGTGGCTGGTTGAGTGAGCGGATGTGGACGGACCAGATGGAACGATTCGAGCGTGACTATCACGTTATCTCATACGATATTCGAGGCCACGGACAAACTGGCGGGTCACCGAAATCGACCTATTCGATGGACCTCTTCGTCGATGACCTTCGACGACTACTGACTGAACTTTCCGTCGAGATGCCCGTTCTCTGCGGACTTTCACTCGGCGGGATGATCGCACAAAAGTATGTAGATCGCTACCCGGACGACGTATTGGGTGTCGTACTCGCAAATACAGTGCAGTCGTTTCCCCCATTTCCGCTCACGCAAACCCAAAAAGAGCTGTTGTTTCCGCGGCTACAACGCCATCTCGCGCTATCCAACCTGGGGCCACAGTCGTACTTCAGACTCTCGTTTCCGCTGTTTCATCTTTTCGAAGGTCATCAGTGGATATCGCTCGACCGAGATACCCGAAAGTACGCACTTCGAGACAGCGATCGAATCAGCGCTGAGGAATTTGCGAAGATATTTGATGCGATGTACACCTGCGACCTGCGAACGGACGTTTCGATATCGTGCCCAGGACTAGTACTCACCAGCGACCACGAAACCCGCGCGGTCCGCAGGCAAAACGTCCGAATCGCAGAAAGCATACAACATAGTTCACATGTCGAAATCCCCGATGCGGGACATCTGATGAATATGGATAACCCCGAAGCGTTCGATTCCGCAGTCGATAGGTTTATCGCTGATTTAGTGGTGGTTGACGACCGATAATCGATAGCGCGAATACTGTCATTCCTACCGATGCGCTGCCACTGAAAACCCACAATACTGTCAAAAATTATTTCCTGTTATCGACCGTGATGTACATTTCATGCGCGCCGCTGTCTTAGAAGAGTATCAAGAACCGCTTGCTATCAAAGATGTAGACTCCCCTGACCCTGCGGTTGAGGGGGCAGTAATCGAAGTCGAGGCGTGTGGTATTTGTCGAAGCGACTGGCACGGTTGGCAGGGAGACTGGGATTGGCTCGGCATCAAGCCGCCGACCGGACAGATACTCGGCCACGAACCTGCTGGCAAAGTCATCGAAGTTGGGGACGAGGTCGAGAACATCAAGGTCGGTGATCGGGTCGCCGTCCCGTTCAACATCGGTGACGGTACCTGTCACCAGTGTCGGACCGGTCATGGGAACACCTGTCAAAACGTGATGCCATTAGGATTCGCCGAACCGGTTCAGGGAGCGTTCGCCGAACAGCTCCACATCCCAACCGCCGACCACAACGCCGTTCGACTGCCAGAGGGCGTCTCGTCGGTCGATATGGCTGGCTTGGGATGCCGATTCATGACTTCGTTCCATGCGCTTGCTCACCGTGCGGACGTCGAAGCAGGCGATTGGGTCGCCATTCACGGCTGTGGCGGTGTTGGCCTCTCGGCAGTTCACATCGCAGATGCTCTCGGTGCGAACGTCATCGCTGTGGATCTAATGGACGACAAACTCCAAAAAGCGACGGACCTTGGCGCAGCCGAGGCGATCAATGCGAGTGAAAACGACGTTCCCGAGACGGTCAAAGCGATTACCGACGGTGGTGCCGACGTTTCTGTCGATGCCCTTGGAATCGAGACGACCTGTCGAAATTCGGTGATGAGTCTCGGCACTCGCGGTCAGCATGTCCAAGTCGGCCTGAGTACACAGGCCGAGGAAGGGAAAGTGGCACTTCCGACGGATTTGATGGTCATGCAGGAGATCGAGTTCGTCGGTTCGCTCGGTATGCCTCCCACCAGTTACGACGAAATCTTCCGGATGGTCGATACCGGGAAACTCGACCCGAGCGCTGTGGTTTCGGAGACGGTGGCGCTCGACGACGTGTCCGACCGACTGGCATCGATGGACGATTTCGAGACGATGGGTATACCGGTCATCGACGAGTTCGCGTGATTGCTCGTCCGTGAGTGAGAATCACACCGTTTCTATATTAACGGACTGTTTTTCGACATGCCTATAGACCCTGGTTAAGGGTTGCTGATCAATGCTTATCATTTTCGAAAAGGTATTCTGTTCGTTTTAATATCGAAAATAAGAACAGAACAGCCGACAGACATACCATCTCTGAGAACGTTCTATTAGTCGGGGGAAAACAGTGAAACGTTACGAATCGGATGTTAGCACGAACGCAGTCTACGTGAATCGGGGATGTCCGTAATATGGCTCTCGTGGATACGCTCATCATCCTCATCGTCAGTTTGCTGGTCGGTGGGTTCGGTATTTACGTTGGAGCGAGGGTCGCAACCGACCGTCCAAGTGGCTACTCACACGCCATCGTCACGGCCCTTATCGGTTCGATAGTGTGGGGCATCATCAGCTTCTTCGTTGGTTGGATACCCCTCCTCGGGGCACTCTTAGCGCTTGTTGCATGGATTGGCGTTATCAACTGGCGGTATCCCGGAGGATGGGGGACTGCGATCGTCATCGGACTGGTCGCGTGGTTCGCGGCCGCAATCGTGTTGTACCTCCTCGCACTGTTGGACATCGTCGCTTCTGGCGCCCTCGGGATTCCTGGAATCTGATCCGATTTCACGCCGAATCGCAGGCCGATAACAGCATGCACATGTAATGTCGGTTCTCAATTTCTTCACCGATCAATGACAAACCATATTCGATTTTCGTAGTGGCTCGGCAGCGACGGTAACCGATAACAAAGCGAAAAGCGTTCAGTCCGCGCCTGCAGGGGTTGGTGTTCCTGGCGGTTCGTTGAACATGTACTGTTTGAGAAGTACAGCGGCAATGACGGCGAATCCGACAATGTCGGTCATCATCCCCGGTGCAATAAGTACCACTGCGCCAATAACGAGCGCGGCCCGTTCGGGGTAGCTAGCGGCCATATACAGATATCCTTGTGTTCCGGCGGACAGTGCAAGGACACCAATGACTGCCGTTGTTGCACTAATGGCGATTTCGGTCGTTGAACCGATGAGCAGGAGTTGTGGCCCGTAGACGAACATGTATGGCACAAGAAAGCCTGCAGCGGCGAGGTTGAGCGCGGTAAAGCCAGTTTTCCACGGATCTGATTCGGCGATTCCACTTGCGGTAAACACTGCCAACATGATCGGTGGTGTAATCGCCGAGATGATGCCGAAGTAGAAAATAAACAGGTGTGCAGCGATCAGTTCGACACCCATGTTGACGAGTGCAGGTGCGCCGAGTGCTGCGAGAACGACGTACGCTGCCGTTGTTGGAAGTCCCATGCCAAGGATAATCGATGTGAGCATGGTCAAGAACAGTGCGATGATGAGCGTACCACCGGAGAGACTGGTGATGAGCGTACTGAACTTGAGGCCGAGGCCAGTGAGCGTGACCATTCCGACAACGAGACCGGCAGTCGCACAGGCTGCGGCCACGGTGATAGTCATCCGCATTCCGCGTTCCATAGCGGCGACGCCAATGCTGAGGGCACTGCGACCAAGGCGACGAATCGTCGCGACATCACCGTTCGTGAGTGCACGGCCGAACTCTCCTGCTCGTGCAGGTGGAATTGCCACCACGACGGTCAGCAAGATGGCGTAAAACGCGGCTTTCATCGCGGAGTTCCCTTGGACAAGCATAACCACAAGCGAGACGAGCGGTATCAGGAAGTGGAATCCGGTTTTAAGAAGGTGCCACGTGTCGGGGAGGTCCTCGGACGCCATCCCTTCGAGCCCCTCTTTTTTCGCGCGGAAGTGAACGGCTGCGCCAATCGAGAGGAAGTAAAGTAGTGCCGGAATCGACGCTGCTGCAATAATCGTCACGTAAGAGATTCCCGTCCATGAAGACATGATGAACGCGCCCGCGCCCATCACTGGTGGCATGATTTGACCGCCGCTCGATGCGGCAGATTCGACGGCGGCGGCGTATTTCGATTTGAATCCAGTGCGTTTCATCAGCGGAATAGTGAACGCACCCGTGGTCGCGGTATTCGCGACTGCGCTGCCGTTCAGGCTGGCTAAGAAGCCACTCGCCATGACCGACGTTTTCGCGGGGCCGCCGGTCGTTCGTCCTGTCGCGCCATAGGCAAGGTCGATAAACCAGTCGCCGATGCCCGTGACCTCCAGAAACGCGCCAAGGATGATGAACACAACAACGAAGGTCGCACTCACACCGAGTGGGATGCCGAAGATACCCTCGGTGGTGAGGTAGGAGTGAGAGATGATCCGTTCGATGGTGTATCCGCGGTGGATAATCGGTTGGGGCATGCTCCGACCGTAGTACGCGTAGAGGAGGAACGACGACGCGATGATCGGCAGTGCACGACCCGTCGCACGCCGTGTGATTTCGAGCACGACGAGGATGGTGATTGCTCCAAAGACAAGGTCGCGTGTCAGTGGACTCCCCGAACGAGACGCGAGCGTCCCGAACTTGATGGCGTACGCAATGTATAGAATACTCGGGACGGAAACGAGTATCAGCAACCAGTCATACCATGGCACACTGTTCGTGTCCTTTGTACGGCCGGGGAACAGCAAGAACGCGAGAATGGTGACGAACGCGAGATGAACTGGTCGGTTGATGAACGCAGTGGGCGTCCCGAAACCCGCAGTATATACGTGATAGACGCCGGCGATAACCGCCACAGCGACCGCGAGATATCGGCCGATACCGGCCAATTCGCGTGATTTTTTCGTTTCCGATTCAGCTGTTTCGTCCGGATGTGAAGTCGTTGTGTTGGTCATACTTGTGCGGTTGCTTTGAGATATGCGTATTCGAGGTACGAAATCCGCTCTGCGGAAAACGTGAGGGTCTCCCACCGGTCAGAATAGTCAGTCAGCGGCGTTCGTTCGTCATCGATGACAAGCGATTGGTTCGTGTACGTCGCGACCCGAAGGGCGAATGAGTCGAAAGGCCGTTCCATGTGGAGAACAGTGAAGTTCCCGACTCGCTCTTGCTCGCGCTCAGTGTACTCTAGCCCGATCGCGAAATATTGGAATTCTTCTCGGATTTGGACGATTTTGCCGTCGCGAATAACGTACACTTCGTGAATGGGAGTCTTGTCGAACGAATGGGTATAGTGGATGGCGAACTCCTGGCCGGGGTCGATCCGCTCGATGCCAACAGTTTCGTCGGTTCGAGCATTTTGGATGTGAAGGACGGTCACACCTGTCGTTGCACCGGCACCCACGACTACTCCGCAGGCGACGAGAATCATTACGAGACGAACGCGCATGAAGTCGAGTTAGAGACCCGCTTCGTCGAAATATTTCTTCGACCCTGGATGGAGATCAATCGGAGCGGCACGCGCCGTCCCCTCGAACTGGTTTGCGGCCTGATGAACCTCGGCGAGACTATCGAGGTTTTCGAAAACCGTTTTCGTGAGTTTGTACGCGAGGTCTTCGCTCATGCTGTTTTGAACGACCATCGTGTTTGTGACACCCGGCACCTGAACGTCCTTATTGATCCCCTTGTAGGTTCCTGCAGGAATTGTCCCCTTCGAATAGTAGTCGAACTTCGACGTGATTTTGTTCAGGTCCTTCTTGGGGAACTTGACGAACTTGATGTCGCGCTGGCTGGCAAGGTTCTGAATCGAGGAAGCCGGATAGGCGACCGACCAGAAACCGGCATCTACCTGGCCGTCCTGCATCGCTGTGGCCGTTTCGCTGAACGAGAGGCGCTGTGCATTGATATCTTTGTAAGAGATATTGAAGTGGCTCAGGAGCTCTTTAGCAATGACTTCGGTTCCGGAACCGGGAGCACCGACGGAGATTTTCTTCCCCTTCATGTCCGGAATGGTTTCGATACCGGAACCCTTCGTCGTGATGACTTGGGTGCTGTTCTGATATGCACCGAAGGCGGCCTTCAAGTTTAGCGCCTTGCTGAAGTCACCTTCGCCGTTAACCGCGAGAAGGACGGCATTCCCAAGAGCGAGGGCCATGGTCATCTCTCCATTTGCGACAAGACGGCAGTTTTCGACGGAGGCACCCGTCGATTCGGCAGTCGCCTCGACGTTTTTCAGGTTCTTGTTCATAATGTCCGCCATCCCGCCACCGAGCGGGTAGTAGACTCCGCCCGTCCCACCAGTTCCGATGGTTACGAACTGTGTTCCACCGCCGCCGTCTTTCGAACCATCCGAACCGCCGGATTTAGCTGGTCCGCCAGAACAGCCGGCAATAGTCGCTGCTGTTGCGATACCTGCACTTGATTTGAGAAACGTCCGTCTTTGTATTCCGTGTGAGGGTCTACCACTAGCCATACTCAAAAACAACAATTGATAACAATAAATGCTCCGAATGAGGAATCTATCAAAATATATGTGTTAATAATACGTAGCATTGGACGATTGTAAACTTTATTGACTTTTTCTGGTTGAATATTATTGACAGACTGATTGCTTCTCTTCTATTAATATAATGGTATGAGTGGCTACTTACACGAGAACGAATTCGTACTGGTGGCGTATTCTCCCGAACCTCTACGTTCTATCGGTCAAGACGACCGCGCCATATACATTTGATGATATATGTCGAAAAATGAAACAAGTGACATCTACCGCAAATACCCTACCGAAACAGTTTAACCCGGTTTTTTCGAAATACTTACCACGACCATGCTAGACCTCGTCTCACTAGAATTTTCGATCGATAATCGGATAATCCGGTACACTGATTGCGTCGGCTCGATACTCGATGGCGACCACATCACCGGAATTCCAGCGTTCAAATAACGATACATGGTTGGAGAAGCACGACAACCGGAAACCGATTCCGGCCCGCTTGACGGCGTTACCGTCCTCGACGCCTCTCGCGTCCTCGTCGGTCCGTTCTGTACGATGCAGTTAGGCGACCTGGGTGCAGACGTCATCAAAGTCGAGCGACCGGACGGCGGCGACCAAACACGTGGCTGGCATCCACCGACCTATGGCGAGTCGGACGAGAGTGCTTACTACCTCAGCGTGAATCGGAACAAACGTTCGATGACGCTCAATCTCGCGAGTGAAGACGGGCGCGAACTCTTTCGTGACCTCGCAAGCGAGGCCGACGTCGTCGTTTCGAATTTCCGCGTCGGCAAGATGGAAGAATGGGGGCTCGACTATCGGACGTTGCGGGAAAATAATCCCGCCCTTATTTACTGTGCCCTCTCGGGATACGGCGAATGGGGTCCTGACAGAGATCGTCCGGCCTATGACCTCATCATGCAAGCGGAAGGTGGCCTGATGAGTATTACCGGCGAAAAAGACGGTGCACCCGTCCGTGTTGGAGTCGCAATCGCTGACATCGGTGCGGGAATGTACGCCACTCAGGCTATTCTCGCCGCACTGCTCGAACGCGAACTCGGGGACGGAACAGGTCAAAAAATCGATGTGTCGTTGCTCGACGGGCAGGTCGCATGGATGAGTTACATGGCGTCGAACTACTTTGCGACGGGAACCGCACCCGATAGGATGGGAAGTAAACACCCGACTATTGCCCCCTATCAAGCGTTTCCGACTGCGGACGGTTACGTCGTTATCGCGGTTCCCTCGCCGAACCTCTGGCCGAAATTCTGTACCGCAATCGACCGCGACGATCTCATCGATGATGACCGGTTTCACGACAACGCCTCACGCGTCGAAAACCGCGAGAAACTCGATACGTTGCTTGAAGCGGAATTTGCGGCGTATACGACGGCGGAAATCCTCGACGTGATGGACGACCACGGTGTTCCGGCGAGCGAAGTAAAGGACATGGAAGACGTTTTCGATGATCCACAGGTTGCGGCGCGAGGGATGCACCAATCGGTTTCGCATCCGACTGCAGGCGATGTCGAGATGGCTGGCAGTCCGATGCATCTCTCGAAGACACCAGCGAGCGTTCGTGCTCACCCCCCGTTGCTCGGCGAGCATACCGAACAAATCCTTTCCGAATACGGCTACACAGCATCCGATATCGACCAATTGGAAGAGAAGGATATCATCTAACTGACGTTTCGTTTCGATTCACCATTTCACCTCGGCTTACACGTATTCCCGAACACAGCTACAATACCAACGACTACTGATGCAGAGTCTCTTCGGGTTCCACTTGTCTACGGACACCGTCCTACCATGGGGGTTTTTGACATGGTAGTCATAAGATATTCGTATGGTTCCTCCTGCTGGTGCCTCAACTCCTCCAGCAACACGACGCGAGGTCGTCACCGAAACTCTCCATGGAACCGAGATTGTCGATCCGTTTCGCTGGCTGGAAAATGACAACACAAGGGTACAGGAGTGGCTCGACGCACAAAACGAGTACACGGACGCTCATTTGGATTCAGCGGTGCAAGAGCATCTGCGACCGAAAATGAAGCGTCTCGCTGACGTTCCGAACTACAGTCCGATCAAAGTGGAAAACGGGAAATTCTTCCAAACAGTCAGGGGAGCAGCCGACGACCATTCGCGTCTCCTCGTCCGGCGATCGCCGGACGAGGAGGGTACTGTTCTCGCTGACCCTAACGAGTGGTCGACTAACGACGACGCGAACGCACCAGCATGTTCGATTCGCTGGTTCCTTCCCGCTTACGACGGCGAGCACATCGCGTACGGTGTTACCGAAGGTGGTGAAGACCAGATCGATATTCACGTCGTGTCTGTCCCTGATGGCGACGAAATCGCCGTGATGGAAAACTGCGGGCGGGTATTCCTCGGTATCATCAGCTTTGACGCGGTGAGTCCGGGGATGGTTGCGTGGGACGCCGACAGCGATGGGTTCTATTATGTCGCCACCGGCGATACAGAGTCCGGCGCACAAATAACAACGGAACTACGACACTGGCGCTTCGACAGCGGCGAACAGACATTGTTCGAGCATGATAACCAACATGCATGGCCGACGGTCAAAACCGATCCCGAGTCGGGAACGCTCGCGGTCGGGTTCCACGACGTTTCCGGGACCGACTGGCACGTCTCCATCGATGAAGAACTCCGACCGGTCATCGTTGACAGCGACGCCGAGACGTTCGTTACCTTTCACGACGATACCGTTTTCTTTCTCACCGACTACGGAGCTTCGCGGAAACGTCTCCTTTCTTGTTCGCTCTCGCGATTTCGGGATGGCGACCTCACGTTCGAGGAATGTGAAACGGTTCTCCCCGAACACAAGGCACTTCTTCACTCATTCGCTGTCACGTCCAGACACATCGTTGCTCAGTACCTAACGGACGCTCATGCACGACTTGCCGTTTACAGCCACGACGGCGAACACCTTCATGACCTCTCGCTCGCCGACTACGTGTCGGTGTCGCAACTGCGGGTATGTGATGACACTGAAGATGTCTTCTATCAGGTGGAATCGTTCCATCTACCACCGACGCTCGTTCGGGCGAACCCCGCCACAGGTAACCATCGGGAACTCACAACGGTCGATGTCGAACTCCCCGAGATGGTCGTTCGACAGGAGTTCGTCGAGTCTACCAACGGTGCCAAGGTGCCCGTGTTTGTCTGTCACCGAGCGGATGTCAAGTTGGACGGAGACAACCCGGCGGTGCTGTCTGGATATGGTGGGTTCCGGTCCAATCGACCGCCCCGTTTCGACCGCTTTCGAGTCGCGTTTCTCACCGACGGCGGCGTCTATGCACAAGTCTGTGCCCGTGGCGGACAGGAGTACGGTGAATCGTGGCACGAGGATGGAATGCTAGCGAACAAACAACACACGTTCGACGATTTCATCGCGGCCGGGGAGTTCCTTTGTTCGGCCGAGTACACCTCCTCCGATCGACTGGCGGTTGTGGGCCGTTCCAACGGTGGCTTGTCCGTCGGTGCCGTAGTCACTCAGCGTCCCGATCTCTGGACCGCGGCCCGGTGTTCGGTACCACTGCTGGATATGCTCCGATTCCATCGATTCCTGATCGGGGAGTCGTGGACCACCGAATACGGCCACCCTGAAGACGCCGACGCCTTCGAGTACCTCCGTGCGTATTCGCCATACCACAATATCGAACGCGGTATCGACTACCCGGCGATTCTCCTTACGACCGCGGCCGAGGACGCTCGCGTCCACCCTGCTCACGCCCGCAAAATGGCCGCTCGACTGCAAAACGAGGCCGACGGCGGCCCGTTCCTCCTCCGAACCAAAATCGACACCGGACATGGTGGCGGCAAACCCTCCTCTATGCTCGTCGCGGAGCAGACAGACGAATGGGCATTTCTCTACGACCGTCTCGGGATAGACAATTGATACGTTTGCGCCTGTAGGAACCCGAAAACGCTTCCGGCACTCCACGCTGCCGGAAGACACGCATCTGGATGGCGAACGGTTCCGGGGCAGACAGCTTCGTCGCCAACCCCTACCATGAGTTCTGGGAAACCGAACCGCTCCGGCGAACCCGCACGAACCGTGTCGGCGAGCGCCGACAACCCTCTCGACGAGAGCGATTCGGCAGCGTCCCGGTGACCGCGCTCCGCGAACCCTATCGCGGCGATACTTGTATCGTGCGGCCACACACTCCCGCGATGATATGAGAGCGGGTCGTATGAGTCGTGCGAGGATGCGACAGTTCGGAGTCCCGCCGATGTCAGCATATCCTCGTTGGTCAGTCGATTGACGACGCGAGCGACGCGGTCGTCACTTCCCAGTCCGCCCCACACGGCGTGTCCCTGATTTGAGGCAACGGTCGGAATGACGCCGCTGTCGTCGGCCCCAAGCGCGTAGCATCCCTGTTCGGGAAGCCAGAGGTCAGCGTCGAATGACACCGCGAGGGTTTCGGCGGCTGTTCGACATTCCTCTGCGAGTTCGTCGTCTTCGTTGTCGCTGGCGAGTGGTTCGAATCGTTGGAGTGCGCGGTAAACATACCCCTGCACCTCGGCGAGCGCGATCGAGCCTTGAGCGGGCGTGCCATCGGGGTGGGCGAGCGCTTCTGCACTGTCCTTCCATCCGAGGTGTTCAAGACCGAGCGGGTGGTCATGAGAGTCATATCGAAGGAACCCGTCATCGTCCTGTTCGTCGAGTGTCCATTCAATGGCCGCTTTTGCGTGCGAATAAAGTTCCCTACGGAGGGTCTCGTTCCCCGTTTGCCGCACGGTGTCGGCGAATAGCGCGGCGAACAACGGTGTTGCATCAACCGTACCGTAGTACGGTGACCGGACGCTCTCGCCGACAGTAGGACGATCCCCGTACCGTTTCTCGTGCATGATCCGACCGGGGGCCTCGACCGTCGAACTGTCGACTTCCTTTCCCTGTTCCCCGGCCAAAAATCGCAACGTTCGTTCCGCGACGGTCGAATCAAACGGCAGGAGTTGGTACCCGACGATGAGCGAATCCCGTCCGAACGGCGCCAGGAATCGTGGCGCTCCTGCTGCTGGAACGCCGCACGGGAGCATCAACGAGTCGAGGGTCCGCCGTGCCCGCTCAATGAGGTCACCGTTGGGTAAATCCTCGGCAGTGGTATCAATATTGGAGGTTGTTCGATGGCCGGCGGGAAGGTCGATATCGACGGTGATTATCTGTGTCGAAGCGGGGGGTGCCGTCACCTCGGTAGAAAGGACGACGGAATCACTGGTGACGGCCGGTTCAAGGTCGGGATCTCCTGTGACCTCGACATGATTCTCCGTTCCATCCGCGAGCGTTCCCGTAAACGTACATCCCGCTGCTTGCGGGGAGACCGTGACCGACCGGTTCAGGTTGTCACGCGGTGAGAAGAACGATTCGACCTCGAAGATGTGGCGAAAGTCGGGTGTAAGCGTGACTGAGACAGGAACTGCTCGCGTGGACTGTGTGTTGTTCGTAAGTCGAACGCTCGTCCGAACTCCGGTGTGTGTAATCGCCAGCCGTTTGACGAGCGTCCATCGCCGCTGCTCGCCTCGCCCGGACCCGACTGCCGAACTGGCGAGCGTCGTCGATATCCCTCGCTCGCGGCGTTCACGACCGAGAACCTCCCAACCGTGACGGGCAGCAACGTCGACCGAGAGTTCGGAAAGATAGCGGTGGTCGGACTCGTCGATACCGGTTTCGGGAACCGTGGAGGAAACGTCCCCCTTCGAATCGACGATTATCTGCCGTCCGGAATCGATGGCGAGCGTACACGATTCAGGAAGCATTACTCGTCTCCTCCATCGTTCGGATAGGAAACCGACTCAATGATGATGCGGTCTGCTTCTAAATCTTCGAGGACGGCACCCCATCCGCCGACGCCGAATTTACCGTCGTCCGTTCGTAGGACGATGGTGGCTTGCCCCGCGAGCGAGGACAACGATGGGATCTGGTCCTGTTCGTAATGGTCGCCAGTAGCATACAATATGTCGGTGATTTCTCCGGAGAGTGTCTGTGTCTGTTTTAGCCCGATTTTCCTGCCACGAGCGGTGGCGTGGATGGTCGCACCGTCGGAGAGTAGCGGTGCGATGTCGCGGATACACCGCCGGATGTTCACGTACTCCGCCGGGAGCGAATCGTCGTGGCTGGTATAGATAAGTGGCCACGATTCCCAGAGTGCCGCCTCGAAATACCAGTGGAAAACGTATGCGAGCGTTTCGTCTTCGAACACCGCACCGTACTGTGCGAGTTTCTTGTGTGGGGCGAAACACGCGATTTCGCGGTCCGCGAGCACTAGAAACGGTGCCGGGAGATGTCGGTGACGAGCTTCCGTGACGATGCCGTCTAACTCTTCGTCGGACGGGAGTTCGGTCGGTTCTTCGTGCGTCGTGTTGAACGAAACGGAAACAAACACGCCGTTCTCGTGGCACGCTTGAAGAGCTGGAGCGAGTTCGTAATATTGGTCAGGTGTTACCGAAATGTGGACCTGATTAGTTGTGTCGCGTATCGATTCCTCCGCGCGTTCGATGACGGTTTCGACCCGTTTGAGGACACTAATACGATGGCTGCCGACGCCAGGTTGTTGCCACCGATTTCGTATTTCGGTCGCCGTATTCGAAAGCGTCTCCGCCCGCGATTGTAGTTCCTGAAATACCTTCGACGGTTCACTCGCACGTACTCGAAGCGAGTCCTGCTTGTATGTTTCCACGTACCCGTCTTCTTCTAGGTCACGGAGGACGTCGTAAATACGCGACCGGGGAACGTCCGCTTTTTCAGCGAGGCTGGTTGCGGAAGCGCTCCCGAGGTTCAACAGCGTAACGTACGCATCGATTTGGTAAGACGACAACCCAGCCTCCGAGAGGCCCGTTCGAAGTTCGTCAGTGTCCATCTCTGTTTCTTGATCCATCTTACGAACGGGAGTCCATAACGCTGCGGTCCTGTCTATCCACTGTACCTTCCATACGTGCCCTGATATTCACACCTGTAACAAACAGCTGGGGAAGATTTATATATTGTTATTTAGCATGGTTTAGTAGGTCAGTTATCCAATGGCAGATGATTACAAACACGGTGGAAAGTCACGGCGGAGGATTCTACAATCGTTAGGTGGTGCGGTCGGCACGGCGTCACTTGCTGGCTGTATGGGTAGCCTCAGTGGCGGCGGCGATAGTGATGGGACGACCGAACTCAGATTTTGGACGAGCAATGTCGAAAACGACCGGAAGAAGGTTATCAAGGACCTCCTCAAATCATTCGATTCGAATAGTAAGAGCAAGGTCACAATGAATGCAGTCAAGGAAGACGACCTTCCAACGCGAATTTCTTCGGCACGTGCATCGGGGACGCTGCCGACGGTCGCTGACTTTGGCCTCTCACCGATGCAGAAACTCGGGAGCAGCGACCTCCTCTCGACGAAAGTCGCCGACGAGGTCATTGCCAACGTGGGTAAGGACAGATTCTACCAGGGTGCGCTTGACCTCACGAAAGCACCCGACGGTGGCCACTACGCGGTTCCTATGTATGGATGGGTCGAAGGGATGTGGTATCGAAAGAGCGTCTGGGAAGAGAACGGACTGAAGGAGCCCACGACGTGGGATGCACTGTTGAACGCCGCGAAGACGCTTCATAAACCCGACGACAACCAATACGGTATCGTCATCGGAACGAAGAAGACGGCATTCGCTCGACAGTGTTTCACGCCGTTCGCTCGTTCGAACGATGCACGCGTTTTCGACAAGAACGGAAAAATCGTCTTCGACAGCAAAGAGATGGTTGAAGCGCTTGACTTCTACGGCAAGCTCGCGCAGTACACGCCGCCGGGGAAGGACACGTGGAAGACCGCGAACAACACGTATCTGAACGAACAATCCCACCTCATCGAATATTCGACGTTCATCATGGGTGACGTGGTCGAAAAGGGAACGAAGATGGTCAAGGATACCAACTTCGCCCCGTACGTCGAAAACAAACGTAAGAGCTCGTTCGGGCAAATCGTTGGCCTTAATCACTTCACGGCGGCCTCCGACGAGGCATTGAAATACGGGAAGGAGCTCTCCTCGTTCTTGATGGAAAAAGACCAGTACATCAAATGGCTCCACATGGCACCGGGCGGCATGAACCCCGTCTTGAAGGATGTCGCCAGCAGCAAGGCGTTCAAACAGAACGAAACGCTGAGTGCATGGGGCTCGACCGTCGAGGACGTGTCGGCCGCCTTCGAGAACATCGAACGGTTCGGTTACGTTGACGGGAAATCGTTCCCGAAACTCGGCAACATTACCAACAAGTATCTCATCGCGGAAGCCATTTCGCGTGTCACCGACGGTGAAGACGCGAAAACGGTTGCGACGGAACAAGCCGAAAAGATGCGGCAAGCAATCAAAGAGTAACGGTTTCGATTTCACCCACCAATCATGGCACCCACTTTCCACGCATGAGTTTGGCAAATCGAGCAGGATTGTCGTTGGATGGCGACTATACCATCGAACAGAAGGAAGCCGTTCTTGGCTATCTCCTCATCGCTCCAGCGTTGCTGTTGGTCGCGGGCGTCATCGTCTATCCCGTCCTGTACAACATTTATCTGAGCTTCACCGAAGTTCCGTTGTCCCCCTCGCAAGCACCCGTTTGGGTTGGACTGCAACATTATCAGACGTTGGTGTCGAGTAGCGAGTTCTGGGCGGCACTGAAAACGACCGTCATCTTCACCTTCTTTAGCGATTTGCTGGCGACCATCGGCGGTCTTGGCGTCGCAATCCTGTTCAATCGGAAGTTCCGAGGACGACGGCTCGTTCGTGGTCTCATGCTTCTGCCGTACGTTGCACCCCTTATCGCGGTCGCCTACGTCTGGCAGTTGCTTCTCGACCCTCTGTATGGAGTCGTTCCATTCCTATTGAGCGACGTCCTCGGTCTTTACAGCGGCAATCTTGACTTGCTCAACAACGCGAAAAGCGCCCTGTGGACGGTCATCGCATTCGATGCGTGGCGGTATTTCCCGTTTGCGTTCCTCATGATAATCGCTCGATTACAAGCGATTCCAAGCGATATGTACGAGGCCGCTAAAATCGATGGCGCGGGGCGAATCGCCCAATTCAAGGACATTACACTGGCCGAACTCAAATACGTTCTCGCGACTGTCTTCCTTCTTAGGTGGATCTGGAATTTCAATAAGTTCGCAGACATCTGGCTCCTCACTCGGAAGGTGAACACGCTGTCCCTGTACGCCTATCAAACGGCATTCGCCAACTACAAACAGGGGCAAGCAGCTGCCATCGCGATGGTGCTGTTTGTCGCGCTTATGGGATTCGTCCTTGTGTACGTTAGTTGGATTCTGGAGTGGTAACAATGGTTCACACAATCCTCACGACAGTCACTGATAGTTTCAAAACCGCCTTCGGGCAGAGTCGAATCGAAACCAGCCTGTGGGAGCGCGTCGTGTTCTACGCGGCTGTCGGGCTAACACTGGTCGTGTCGCTCGTCCCATTCTACTGGATGATCGTCACGAGTTTCATGCCAGAGAGCGCGATATACTCGCTTCCGCCGTCGTTCGTCCCACAGGAACTGACGCTGAAACATTATCGGGCTGTTTTCAGCCCGGAGACGTTTCCGTTCGTCACGTACTTCAAGAACAGTTTCATCATCGCGGTCGTTACCGGCGGACTGTCGGTCATTGTCTCCACGTTTGGCGCGTACAGCTTCGCTCGACTGAACTATCCCGGACGAGGGCTGTTCTCGCGTGGGGTCCTACTCGTCTACATGTTCTCGGGCATTCTGTTGGTCGTCCCACTGTTCCAAATCGTCGTTTGGTTGGGACTGGTCGACAGTTTGGGCAGTCTCGTTATCACGTACCTCGTCCAGACGCTTCCGGTGTCGCTGTACATGCTCGGGAATTACTTCCGAAGTGTTCCGCCGGAAATTGAAGAGGCAGCAATGATGGATGGCTATTCGCGGCTAGAGGTCATCTTCCGTATTACGCTTCCGCTGTCGGCACCCGCCATCGTCGCAGTGTTCATTTACACGTTCATGATTGCATGGAACGAGTATCTCTTCGCCAGCATCTTCTTACAAAGTCAAGCGAACTTCACGCTCCCGATCGGTCTCGACGCGCTGTCGTCGGGCCTGCACCAGGTATGGGGTCAAATTATGGCCGCATCCCTGCTGACGAGCATCCCCATCATTGTCATGTTCGTCTACCTGGAGAAGTACATGGTCGAGGGGCTCACCTTCGGCTCGGTGGAGGGATAATTCGTGTCATCTCAAATAACCGATAAAAAGACAGAACCCGCCATTGAAACCGAAGAGGCGGGTATCTCGCTGACCGACTTGGAAAAATCCTATGGCGACGTGTTGGCCGTGGACGGGCTGTCGCTCGACATCGAACCGGGCGAATTTCTCGTCTTGCTTGGCCCGTCGGGATGCGGCAAGTCCACAACATTGCGGATGATCGCAGGACTGGAGACGCCGACGGGTGGCCGAATCGAAATCGGCGACGACGAGGTGACACGGACGTTGCCTCAGAAGCGGGGTCTCTCGATGGTCTTCCAGAGTTACGCGCTCTATCCGCACAAGACGGTCGGCGAAAACCTCGAATTCCCGCTTGGGAAGATGGACCTCTCGGCTGAAGAAACGGAAGCGAAAGTCGAGCGAACCGCGCAACTCCTCGAGATTCAGGATTTGCTCGACAAGAAACCCGGTCAACTGTCCGGTGGCCAGCGCCAGCGTGTGGCTGTCGGACGAACCATCATCCGGGAACCCAGGGCCTTTCTAATGGACGAACCGCTTTCCAACCTGGACGCGAAACTCCGCGTGAAGACGCGCTTCGAGATCCGCGAACTCCAGCAGGAACTCGGGACGACCACCGTGTACGTTACACACGACCAGGAAGAAGCGATGAGCGTCGCCGACCGCATCGCCGTCATGAACGACGGCGAACTCCAACAGGTGGGCACGCCCGAGGAGATATACAAAAAGCCGAAAAACGAGTTCGTCGCGGGATTCATCGGAAATCCTCCAATGAACTTCTTTGACGTCGGTGAGAGTGGTCGTGGTGAATCACCTTCGAGCAGTGTGGCATCGGTTATTGACGCTACACTGCCGACCGAAACGACAACACTCGGTGTTCGGCCCGAGGACGTTCACTTGCTCGAAACGACGGCGGTGAACGTTGCGAACGTGTCGAGACCTAGTGCGTCGGATTTGACCGACCCGCTCACCTGCGATGTCACGGTCATCGAACCGTTGGGCAACGCGTACGAATTGGAACTCGACAGGAACGGCGAAACGTTCGTCGCCCGCGCTCGTGCGCTGCCGGAAACAGTCTCCACTGGGGGGACGGTCGAAGTCGCGTTTGACGAGACCGAACTGCACGCCTTCGACCCGGGTGGGGAGGCGATACGATGAGTCGCCGATTTGCCGATGTTTTGGCGCTCGATCGAACACTCGGGAACGGTGTATTGTCCGACGAACACGGATCTGTCGGTCGAACGACCGACGGCATAGGTGGTGACTGACGTGGCGACGCTCGAACTGAACGATCTCTCGAAAATATACGATGATGCACAGGGCCGTGAAACCGCAGTCGATTCACTCGATATCGACATTCGGGACGGTGAATTTCTCGTCCTGGTCGGTCCGTCCGGCTGCGGCAAATCAACGACGCTACGGATGATTGCCGGGCTAGAAACGGTGACTAATGGGACCATCACTATCGGCGACCGCGAAGTACAATCACTCTCGCCGAGCGAGCGGGAAATCGCGATGGTGTTCCAGAGCTACGCGCTCTACACCCAAATGACCGCACGCCGGAACATGGCCTACGGCCTGAAACACTCGACGGAACTGTCCAAACAGGAGCGCCACAAAAGAGTGGACGAGATAGCAGAACTGCTCGACATTACCGAGTTGCTGGACGACAAACCCGACGAGATGAGCGGCGGGCAGAAACAACGGGTCGCCCTTGGCCGTGCGATCGTTCGCGACCCCGACGTATTCCTGTTGGACGAACCGCTCAGCAACTTGGATGCAAAACTGCGAGCGCGAATGCGAACCGAACTGCAACAACTGCAGAGCGACCTCGACGTGACAGTCGTGTACGTCACCCACGATCAGACGGAGGCGATGACCATGGCCGACCGTATCGCCGTCATGAACGACGGCGAACTCCAGCAAGTTGCGCCACCCGAAGTGGCATACGACCACCCCGAAAACGAGTTCGTCGCAACATTCCTTGGCAGTCCGTCGATGAATACGTTCGAGACGACGACCGACGTGACCGCAACCGAATTGCGGTTCCGATACGAGGGGACGACACTCGCGTCTGTCCCACGCGAATCCGTCGAGTTGTCCCAAGACGAACGAGTGACACTCGGACTTCGCCCGGAAGACGTTCGACTGTTCGACGACTCCAAGGATGGGAGCTTTGCTGCGACGGTTACCGTTTCGGAATATCAGGGGAACGATAACTTTGTCCACCTCTCCGTGGATGACCGAGACCTCATGGCCCGCGTTCCGCCGGACACGTATCCCGACCCCGGAGAAACGGTCGGTGTAACCGTTTCGCCACGAGACGTATTCCTCTTTGACTCCGACACTGGCACGGCCCTGAAAACGTACGGGGCCCCCGATGAACAGACTGCACAGACACGACAATCAGTCTCCGAACCCTGAACCTCTTTACTCGATTCATGGCTTCAACGAACTCAAATACGAAGAACGATCCGACGACAAAAGCCCTCGACGACCCAACGTTTCACCTTGACGTCCTTGACAGTCTCGTCTACCCCGCAGACTGTGAGGGCTCAGTACCGCTTGCGAGCGACCCCGACGACCGCTATCCCTACGCCTATCCTCGCGACATCGCGTCGATTACAAAGGCGTGGCTCGGCGCGACCGAAGCTGGAATCCGTCCGTCGGAGTGCCGACGTCACATCGTCGATTCCGCCCGATTCCTCCTCGCCGCACAGGACGAGATGGGCCGGTGGCGCCAGCGATACGCCCTCGATGGAACCGACAGCGGAATCTACCAACAGGAGGACAACGTCGGACACGGTCTCCGCGTACTTGCCCACGCGGTGTTCGCGCTCGACGAAACTGACTCGCTTAACGACATCAACGACGCATTTCGACGAAACCTCATCGACGCGGTAGAGCGGGCCGTGACGCACGTTCGTGACGACCTCTTTGACCCCAACGCGCATCTCGTGGAGAGCACGACGAGTATCCACGAGGGGCGTATCGAATCGGGCTATACACTCTGGGTCAACTGTGTATTCGTCGCTGCCCTTCGGCAGGTTGGTCGAGCACTCTCGTTGCTTCCAGAGGAAACGGCCGATATTGAATCGTCCATCGAATCGTTCCGGTCACACCTCGAAGGAGGTGTCGAGCGAGCGTTTACGAGCCCTGCGCAGGTTCCGAGACGTTACTCGCCAACCGGCGATATCGATATGCGGCCGGACGTGACGCTGTTCGCACCGTTTTACTTCGGATTGGCCGATCTGTTCGGCGATCACCTTCACGAGGCCGCCGGACGAAGTGCGACTGCCCTTGAAGACCCAGAAATCGGTGGTATCCAGCGATTCCTGGGATTTTACGGCGATTTCGAAGTCCACCAGCACGGCGGAAACGGGCCGTGGCTGCAGTATACGGCGTGGCACGCGCAGTACCGATTCAAAAACGGCGAACATGACCACGGCAATGAGATTCTAGCAACGATTGCCCGGTACGCGGACGAACAGGGTCACATTCCGGAACACCTGACGACCAAGCGACGGTTTGAGGCGTTCATGGAAGAAGAGTGGAACACCGGCGTCGATTTCGAAAAGGAGTTCGACGAGGAGGTGTTACGGGACGTTTCGTTCGACTTTGTCGCCGAGGAGTTGGGTCACATGAAAGCGGCGTACCGTGACTTGGAAGCCCAGACGAAAGAGCACGACGTCGTCCGGTTCGCAATGCCGTTGGCGTGGTGTCACGCAGAGTATCTGACCGCGCTACTCGCTCGGCGGGTGACGGAGTAATCAATGAAGCACAAGTACGGACTCAATCAGGCCGGGTTTCCGGCATCGGAAATCGAGGAGACAAGTGCGATACTATCGTCAGCAGACTACGATGGACTCGAACCAAACTACATCGTTGACGGGCTGTTGACGACCCCGGACGGATGCGAGCGCGTTCGAAGAGCCGCGGACGAACACGACCTGTCCGTTCCCGCCGTCTCGACCACACTGCATTGGGAATACCCTCTTTCGAGCGCAGATGAAGAACGACGTCGACAGGGAATCGACGTTGCGACATCGATGGTGGATGCAGCGGTAACGCTTGGCGCGGACGAGATTCTCATTGTCCCTGCCGTCGTTACGCCCGGCTCGAAGTACAACGACCATTACGACCGTGCGGTCGATTCGGTTCGTGAAATCGTGGGCTACGCGGCGGATGCGGACGTCGGCGTCGCAATAGAGAACGTCCAGAATAACTTCCTCTACTCACCACGCGAGTTCGCCGAGTTCTTGGAACGCGTCGAGGACGCTGGGTCAGTGACCGCCTACTTCGACATCGGAAACGGGTTTCGGTCCGGTCTCCCGGACCGATGGATTCGCGCGCTCGGCGACTGGATTTCGAAAATCCACGTAAAGGACTGGATGACGAACGCACATCGCCCGACGTACCCGCTGCAAGGGAACATCGATTGGGAGAGCGTCATCAACGCGCTTGACGATATTGGGTATCGGGGTTGGATTACCGGTGAGGTTCCGCCTTACAACTCCGCCCCACATCGAATGCCGAGCCAGTTGCTTGAGACCATGCAGTATCTGTTCGAAACGAATGAAAACGACTGCCGGTCCGAACTTACCGGGGCGTAACGACTGATACC
This sequence comes from Haladaptatus caseinilyticus, assembly GCF_026248685.1. Taxonomy (NCBI): domain Archaea; kingdom Methanobacteriati; phylum Methanobacteriota; class Halobacteria; order Halobacteriales; family Haladaptataceae; genus Haladaptatus; species Haladaptatus caseinilyticus. The sequence goes on from NZ_CP111040.1 coordinate 64,102, forward strand.
ACAACACCATCGACTCACCACAGCTACAATTATGACCCGCACAATCGTTGTCGATCCGCTGTTCGAAGACGTATGGCCGCTCGCCGCAGACCACCTGCACAAACTCTGGAACGGAACCGATACCGAAGTCGAGTTCATTCGACTGTCAGAAACGAGGGAGACGAGCCTTCGCGATGCCGTCGATTCGCCGGAAGCAGTCGAACAGCTCGTTTCGCTCGGCGTGCGAACTTCCGAAGCCGGCCTCGATGAGTTTACAAACTTAAAAGAGGCATTCGTGATGACCACGTCGATGTATGGTCCCGATGAAGCACTCACTGCCTCCCTAACCGACCGAGGCGTGACCGTACATGATCACACCGGCGAGGGGTTCTGGAGCGAGTCCGTTGCCGAGTTCGGTATCGGCCTCACAATCGACGCTCTCAGGCAAATCCCACAGAAATACGAGAAAATGAAACGGTCACACGATCCGTGGGATGTCGATCTCTTGGACAACGAGATTCCGGGTGCCCGCGGTCACCAGTTTGCCGACGACCCGAATTTCGTTACCGGAACCATCGCAAGGAAGAACGTCCGCGTTGCCGGTATCGGAAACATAGGAAGTCGGTACGCGTCCACCGCTGACCACCTTGGTGCCGACGTCGCCGCATACGACCCGTTCGCGGACGAATCGTGCTTTCACAGCACCGGTTCGCGTCGCGTCTACGACCTCGACGAGCTGGTCCGCGATGCAGACATCTTTGCCCCGACGATTCCGCTTACTGACGCGACGGAGGGTGTGATAACCAAATCCCATATCGATGCGCTTCCGACCGGGTCGATACTCGTGTTGATCACTCGTGCGGGTATTTGCGATATGGATGCGGTTCGAGACCGAGTGCTCGCGAACGAACTCGTCCTCGCCGCAGACGTATGGGACGAGGAACCGCTCTCACTTGACGACCCCCTACTCGATCGTGACAACGTGGTTCACACACCGCATATTGCGGGTCGGACGCAGGATGCGAACGAACGATGGGCAGAACACCTCGCTGCACACTTCGACTCAATTTAAAACAGATGCTCCGTACGATCGATGCGAACCAGTAGTTTCAGATATCGCTCTCACGCGCTTTACTAGCATGATGACTTCACCGAACTATCACGACCCATGGGTACTCCGACAGCAGATGCACCGTGTGTTGAACTTCTACTATCCCGACTGTATCGATAACCGATACGGCGGCTACATCGCCCAGCTTGACGAACGGGATGGGTTCGTATACGACGGACGAACAAAACACCTCGTTGCAACCGCCCGGGCGGTCCATAACTTCAGCGTCGGCACCCTCATCGATGGGCCGGTGTGGTGTCGAGCGGCGGCAGAACACGGGCTTCAGTTCCTCTCAAACCATCACTGGGATGAGGCGAACAAGGGATACGATTGGCTTCTCGAGGGTCGCAACACCGCGGACGCGACTCGGTTTTGCTACGGTCACGCGTTCGTTCTTCTCGCGGCCGCACGGGCGGTCGAAGCGGGTATTCCCGGCGCGAGCGATGAACTTGAACGCTCGTTCGACGTCATCGACGACCGATTCTGGGAACCGGAACACGGATTATGTGCTGACCGTGCTGACGAATGCTGGGACATCGCCACGTATCGCGGACAGAACGCAAACATGCACGCTTGCGAGGCCTTCATCGCGGCTTACGAAGCAACCGAGGAAAAACGCTATCTGGACCGGGCGTACTCCATCGCCGAGGGGCTCGCCAAGACTCTCGCCGCCGAGACCGATGGCAAAATTTGGGAACACTACGACCGGAATTGGGGCCACGACATGTCGTACAACGAGGACGAGCCTCGACATCAGTTCCGTCCGTGGGGATATCAACCGGGGCACCACGCGGAGTGGTCGAAACTTCTCTCGACCCTTGCGACACACCGCTCCGAATCGTGGCTCCAACCAACAGCAAGAGACCTCTTCAACATCGCAATCGAGGACGGTTGGGATGACGACTACGGCGGGTTCTATTACACCGTCGATAGCGACGGGCAGCCGGTCATTCCGGACAAGTATAGTTGGCCGGTTACGGAAGCTATCGGTGCCGCGGCGCTACTTGGGCGGACGGATGAGCAATATCTCGATTGGTACGACCGCTTGTGGGAGTATGCAGCACGGCACTTCATCGATCCGAACCACGGAAACTGGTACGAACGGCTGACACGGGAACACAAACGCGATGGGCCGAACCGAGGTGTGGCAGTCGAACCTGGATATCATCCGCTCAACAACGCTTACGTCGCACTGGACGTTGTCGAGTAGCGTATTTGGTCATCTGGTTCGGGCTTTCCATCGTCTCGTGACAACTTCCGAAGAGAAGGAAAACGACGGCCAATTCGGTGGTTTGGGTGTGGCCCTGATCGGTCGGTCGAAAACGAACCGACGACCACGAATCGGTCAGTCGTTCATGGGGAGATAATTGAACAGTTAACGCCCGTCTTCTAACTTCGTCAGTTCGATTGGAAAATGCCCTTCGTCCATTAGTGCCTGCAAGGGTGTGAGTTCGGTGAGACGACCATGATAGCAATACCGTTGCTACACAGCGCCCATTGGATGTCCCGTACCGTTCAATGGCAATGACACTGTCTGCCATTTCGTAGGAGTCACTTGGTCGATGTCCTTTCGGGTTGGTGGTCGTTCATGTCTATAGCACTTGGCGGTTTATGATCGTGGCTCCAGTGCCCTCTATCTGACTGTGCTCGCCAGAGCTTCGAAGCTTTGTTATCGTCGTGATTATCCTATTCCGTCGGTTTGAGCGATCCAGAAAGCACTTTTGCAGCCACCAATATTGGGTCCCAGACGGGGCTAAACGGCGGAGCGTACGCGAGGTCTAAGCGCTCTAACTCCGTAACCGTGAGTTCAGCATCGATCGCGGTCGCGAGCGTGTCGATTCGTATCGCGGCCCGATCCGTTCCGATGATGCTTCCGCCGAGTAATCGATGCGTTCCGGTGTCAGCCGTCAGCGTCACGGTCGTCTCTGCCGCACCGGGATAGTATTCGGACCGCGACGATGCGGTGATGGTTTCCGATATGGGGTCAAATCCGGCTGCTCTCGCCTCCTCGTGATGGACAATTCCTGTTTTGCCACACTCCAGTTCGAAGGCTTTGACGACGGCGGTTCCGGCGACGTCGCCGACCGGTGTCGTATCACCGGCGACCGTCTGACCGATGGCTCGACCGGCACGGTTCGCGGTGAGTCCGAGCGGTATCCACGTTCGTTCACCGGTCACTGCGTGGTACATCTCCGCACAATCACCGGCCGCATATACGTGATTTCGATTCGTTTGACCGAATCTATCCGTTGCAATCGCTCCAGAATCGCCGAGTTCGATGTCCGTCTTCGACAGGATATCGACGTTCGGACGAATGCCGACCCCAATAAGTGCACAATCAGTAGCAACCGTTTCATGGCGACATACAACCGATTCGACATGCCTGTCTCCGTCGAGGCGCTCGATTTCCGTGTCGAGATGGAGGTCGATACCCTTTTCGCGAAGTGTCTCCTCGACTCGTGTTCCGATAGCATCCCCAAAGGCTGGTAATAATCCTCTGGATCGCTGAAAGAGGTGGATGGAAACATCGTATGCACTGATTGCCTCTGCCATCTCAATCCCAACATAGCTACCGCCGACGATTGCGACTGACTCCGGTGGTTCGAGAGTTGCGTATCGCTCGATATATGCCGTATCGGCATATCCACCGTCGATTTCGATCGATAACGATTCCGCTGGTCGGGTGAGATATGCTCGAAGCGCCCCCGCAGAATCCATGTGGTGCATCGTGAACACACCCTCGAGTGATGTCCCTGGTATCGACGCCGTGAGTGCGCTTGCCCCCGTCGCTATTAGTAGATCCGAGTACGGCTGGTCGAACTCCGTATTGTCGGTACGGACGGTTACCGACTTTTGGTCGGGATCGATGCTGACGACTTCGTGGTTCCGACGAAGATTGATTCCTCGTTCGTCTATCTGCGTCGGCGAGAGCGAGAGCAAATCGGTCAACGACTCAATATCACCCTTTACGTAGTACGGCATTCCACAGTAAGCGAACGACACCCACTCGCCGCGTTCGAAAACGACGACTTCGCGATTCGGTCGCTCGCGTTTGAATTTGCTCGCCGCGCTGAGCCCTGCTGCATCTCCCCCGATGACGACGAACGGGTCGGTCATGCGAAAGGATACGGCGTACTAGTATGTAGTACTGAAAGTGTGTTTCACGTAACTTACCTCGTACCCCTCTATAAACCGTATTACGAAATCTGCGGTCGAGCGAGTTTCTCAGCCTGCTCTACGTCGTTCGGTTTCTCTGCTTGTGCGTAGAGAAGTTGTCGAATTGACGGGTCGAAAATACCGTTTTTGTCGAATATCTCGCGTACCTGGCCGGTGATATAATAAAATTTGTACGGTCCCTCATCCACCCGTTGGCCTTCGGGAAACTCTACGCTATCGATATCTGAACAATTTCATGTCACAAACCAGTATTTCGTCTCACTCTCGCTCTGGCTGACTTTTTTATCCATCGCCTTCAAAGGGAGAATTGCGGTTATCGTATCAGTATACGGCGTGGCTCCGATGCCCCTACCCAACCTTCCATGCCGTGTATTTCTTTGTATCCCACCAATTGCAAGGCGAGTGTATGCTTTGTCCCGAGGATTTACGTTGGTAGTAACCATCCCTGCTTGTATTGATGATTTCGAATCGGCGATCGTCACTCACACCACTTGCGCAAAAATCACTTGATGCACTCGCGAAGGAATTGCCAAGTGAGGGGAAGCTCACGTATGAGCAAGCGTACGCTATTCTCAATGACAGCGAGGAGCTTGAGCAGTCTGCTGCCGAAGCTATTATCGAACGGCTCTATTTGCGGGGCCACATTTACGAAGTCGAAGGAAAACTTCGACTTACTGATCACTGACCTGAATCGCAGGGGCCGCCTCGATCCTAAAGCTGATATTTACGCCTGTGTGTTCGTTCTAACTACACTCTCGCCTTGTTTCGACAGCTTTGATAATTTTTGCCGCCGTCGTGCGAATCCGGCCAAGTCGGTCCTGAATCCCATCCTGAGTATTGTCCTGCCATGCTGCGAGGTAGAACGCTGAGCCACTCGTGTCCAACCCAACGTATCGACCAACGATGTACGCGACGGCTTCTGCTTCGACTTCACGTTTCGATCGCTCACACGCATCGTCAACATCGAAATGTAGCAGTGCGTGCGCGTATTCGTGGATTAGCGTCACCGCGAGATCCGCGTGATTTGCCCGTGCTTTCACTTCGACGATGGGCTGGAGATCGTACAGACTCCGCTGTTTGCAGACACCCCTTGCCTTACCGTGTTCCCAGTTGTCGGCATTAACGATACGAACCGTTACACCGAGTTCATCGGCTGCATCTTGAAGGGAAGACACGAGATTTTCAGCATTTCCATTTGCTTCGGTCTCCAATTCGGGAAGTGGTTCACCCTCTGTTTGGGACACATCGAACACAGCCGTGGGTTTGAATCCAACGAGTCCTTTTGACCACGCTTCAGGCGGTGTCTCGTCGTATTCACACGCGCTTTGCTCGTGGTAGCTCGGTGAATTCTCGCAGTTAGGACACTGCTTTGTGATGATCGGCGCCCAGATCCAGATCCCCTGCTCGCCTTCCTTCACATGGCGATCGAACTCAGTTCGCCACGTGTTGTAGCCCGCCACCTTCGTCGCATTTGGACATTGGAGCGTGATCAAGAGCGTGTTCCGGTGGGAGTAGTCGTGGAATTTGGATTGAACAGTTAACCACTCCTGGAATTGCTGACTCGCTCGTGCCTCGTCGATCAAGGCAGTGAGGTCGCCAATCCATTGTTCGATCGCGCTGTGCATTTCGTCACGTCGGGTGTCGTATTCGTCGAACGACACCGCAGAGTTGGTACTCAAAGCCATTATTTTTCGAACACGGACGCTTCTATTGAGCGCCCCGTACCCCTTTGGGGCCCAAAAAAATCCCCCAGAAGAGTCGTTTAATATAGATTAATTGTCTCTCTTACTGCATTTTTGACTTTTTGTACCATGTTATTTAATATTGGATCAAAAAGCCGAATTTTTATTATGCTGAGTCAGAGAGGACAGATACCATGGCCCTCCCGATAATAGTGCGACAGTGGCTCTCTTTAGATGAGAGTATCATTCACGAGTGTCGTCACTGCGGGATGTCACTTAAGAATACTGAACATCCATGCCCAACCTGTGGATCGACTGAAATCGTAGAATTCGACGTTTCCTAACGCGTCCCACCGTGGAATAGACTCTCACATGACCTCTAATTCTAATTGCAAGTAAATCAATTACAGTCGTGATCACAAAATTGATCGCCCACTCGAGACTCTCTACTCCCGATGTCTCATCAGCTCGCACGTGCCCAATGGCGAAGTTCGATGCGGTCATATAGTTGGTAAGTTGTAGCGATGGCTGCCAACCCGGGATACTCGGTATCGAGGTCGGCATAGACATATGTTGTAAATAAATCTTCATTCGATCGATTGCGCTGACGCAGATATGATTGTTGATCGGCTGTCAGCGTATCCAACTGCTGCTGTATCGACGTAAGTCGATCAGTGCACTCATCGAAAGCGAACTCACGTCGCTCGATTGCAGCTAACTCCTCACCAATATCATCAAGCGACCTCTGGAGCTTCTTCAGTTGTTGCCGTTCTTTTGCTATCAACGAGTACGATTGCTGGCGGGTTTTGATAGCCTCCTCACTCGCATGCCTGAGTTGATCCAACAACGGGTGTGACCACATCGTTGACCCGCCTGTCAAGCCAGCTGCCACCTCAGGACTGAATTCATTTGTAATGCTCTCCAGGGCGGTGTTCTCACCATACTCGTCTTCCCAATGATCTACTGCAAGGACAGTTTCACGGTAGGCTTCCTGAACCGCACTCGAGAACATGTGTGAGGAGGGCGACCGTGATTGAATTGTGTCATGTACTGACTCATTTTCAGTTCGATCGAGATGCGACGGAATCTCCTCGAGTTGGTCGAGAAAGTCCTTGAACGCGTCTATTTCAGCTTGAACTAGGGACTCTTCGTTACTAACGAGTTGCTCTGCGTTTGACAGTGACGAGCGGTTGAATAATAGACTCCTGCTCTGTACCATTATTAATAACTAACGCATAGGACGGCGGCTATTATACTTTATCGCCCATAAATAAACGGTATATTATTACTGAACTCGCACCATCCTATCACATTCGACGCATCGCGAGAAAAGCGACGGTGCCGACGGTACTCACACTGGCTACGAACGGGAAAGCCATGCCCATACCGAATCGCTCGGCAACAATCCCGAATAACAGCGGTCCCACCGCTCCACCAAGTGATCCTGCTGTTAGCATCACACCAAAAAGACTTCCACTGAATGATCGCTCGGAATACTCCGAGGTGATCGCATTCATCGTTGGGATGGCTGCCCACATTACAAGTCCAAGCAAAAAGAACCATATGAACAGTGCAATCGGTATTGGTGGAATGAAGACAGTTGCACCCAAGATAACTGTCGAAATTCCCATCGCTACAACTCCGAGTGTCTGCCGATCTACAGCATCTGCGAGGGTCCCAGCACCGAGCGAGGAGATACCTGCACCAACGAGCATTATGAAGAAAATTCCGTTGGCGACAGTGGCAGACAGTCCTATGTGCTCAACAAGATACGAGGTGATGAAGGTACGAACTGCGCCAATTTCGGTCGCGATAGCAAGATTGGCAAGAAACAATACTGCGACCCATCGCTCAAGTGGTACTGAGATAAGCGTGGTCAGACTCGACCATCGCCTTGCTGAGTCGTCAGTAGTCTTCTCAGAGACTTTATTCGTATCAGTTCCCCCATCGGATTCTACCGCAGGCGTGTCCTCGGCGCGATCGATATCGGGAAACAAAGTTAGGAACACCAACGCATAGGTAACACCAACGGCTGCGCTGACCGTGAGTGCAAGTCGCCAGTCAACAAGTGTCGCAAGACCGCCGACAAGGGCCGGAGCAAGAGCAGTTCCAACAACGCCGCCAAGACCGTGTATTCCCATGGCTTTTCCCTCGGTATCGCCACTCTCCAGATCACTAATCAAGGACATCCCTGATGGATGGTAGGTGCTCCCCCCGACGCCAGCAATGATTTCGGCGACTACAAGAGTCGAATAGTTTTGGGCTCCAGCAGCAACAAGAATGCCTGCAGCTAATACGACCATCCCGCCTGCAAGTAGCCATCGCTGGCCGATCCGATCTGCAAGGACACCTGCAGGTAACTGGAAGATCGAGTATGTGGCGAAAAATACCGTGAGCAATGCTCCTGCCTCTCCATACGAAATAGCAAAGTCGTTCACCAATAATGGGAGAATTGGTGGAAGTACGACACTATAGAACTCATTGACTGCATGGGCGACTGTGATGAGCCACACTTCACGGGGATTTGTGACTGAGAATATTCTCTGGCGGATTGAGGACAACACACATTCAGTCGGTTCTTTTATCCAATGTCAATTGTGTTTGCGGCAGTGCTGGCAGTCTTTTCACCAAGAGTGGAAAATTCGTGTGCTGTCCTAACAGTAAACTCCCACTAGAATGATCCACGCTTGCTCATCGGCCTTGAGTACATGATCGGAATATTCACAGATTCATATCGCATCACCGAATTCGATAAACAGGTAGCGCGACGCCCCACAATATAACCTCGAGAGTGTCACAGGCGTGGCGGGCGAGATCGCTATCGTGCATGAGATCATCGTTACTGAACTTGGTGACTGTCGTTCGCACCCGTTCGAATTCCGCGACAACTTTGTTTCAATCAGCCGAAAACGTGTTCCTGCACCGGCGGTGGAGATTTAATACAACCGAGATTGTCTTTCTCTGTCATGGGATATATTATCAAGATGCCCAAATTGGGACTGGAAATGGACTCGGGGACACTCAACGTTTGGACCGTTTCTGAAGGCGAAACGGTGGAAGAGGGTGCCGTTGTCGCCGAAATCGAATCGGAGAAGACGACAGCTGAAATCGACGCGCGCGAGGATGGTGTGCTTCGACGGGTTTTCGTCGAGGAGGGCGGCGTGACCGAACCGGGGGAACCACTTGGCATCGTCGCCGCACCGGATGCGGATATTGACGACTTGATCGCGGACGTTGAGGGTGAATCTGCGGAGTCCGTATCCGAGACGTCTGCCGAGGCCGGGGGTTCGAATGCCCCACAGGAGGGCGACTCACAGGTTGTTACCGACGGCTCGACTGCATCGATGAGCGAAGTCAAGGCGACGCCGCGAGCAAAGCGACGGGCTGAAGAACTCAATGTGGATCTCACGCTCATCGACGGCACCGGCCCGCAGGGTGCTATCGCCGAAAGTGACGTCGAAGCAGCCGCCGAGGATGAATCGGCCGATGCGACTGACGACATAAAGGCGACACCACGAGCGAAACGTCGGGCAGCGGAGTTGGACGTAGGGCTCCATTTGGTCGAGGGAACCGGGCCACAGGGAGCCGTGACCGAAGGCGACGTGGAGACCACAGCGGAGTCGATGGAAGACGAAGCGGCTACAGCCGAATCGATGGACGAGGAAGCGACTACTGCCGCGGTCACCGACGAACCTGAGATCCCCACGGAACGGGTGTTCGCTACGCCGAGCGCTCGCCGACTCGCGCGCGAGTTGGGTGTTGATGTTGAATCCGTCGGAGCGGAAATCGACGACCGTCTTACGGAAACCGATGTTCGGATGGCAGCTGAGGAGATGACGAGCGACGAAGCCGAGACGGTACCCGGAACGCGGGAAGAAGAACGACCACTGACAGGGATGCGTAGTACCATCGCGGAGCGTCTCGGACAGAGTGACCGCGAAGCAGTTCACGTCACTGAACATCGGTCGGCCGATGCGGAGGAACTCCTCGCTGCCGCGACGGCCGCGGATGAGGCACTTTCTCCCGACGTGTCTGTGACTGATATCCTGTTGGCAGCACTATCGGCAACGCTTGACGCTCATCCGGAGTTCAACGCCACCTTCGAGGACAACGTTCACCAGTTACACGAAGCGCACAACATCTGTGTTGCCGTCGACATCGACGCCGGACTCATCGCACCCGTCATCCCGGATGTGGATTCGCTCTCAGTTCCCGACCTCGCGGCAAAGCGCAAGAAAGTGACTGACCGGGCGCTTTCCGACGAGTATACGATGGACGACCTCACGGGTGGAACCATAACCGTCTCGAATCTCGGTGTTCTCGGCGTGGAGCGTTTCGATCCGGTCATCAACCCGCCACAGATTGCCATTCTCGGCGTCAACACCATTAAACGCGAAGTGGTTCCAACCAATGACGACGATGTCGCCGTCCGCAAGCGTATTTCCTTTTCGCTCTCATTCGACCACCGTATCGTGGATGGCGCGGACGCCGCGCGATTCCTCGGGACGCTCGTTGAACACGTCGAAAACCCGTGGCCGCTCGTGATTGCGGCGGGCGAAAAGTAGCATAGAAGACGGGCTCCCTTTCGGAAATCGCATCACTCTATGCGAAACAGCTCCTTTTTTGCGGCGCGTTCTACCACCGCATCGATTTGGACGAACCGTGGACCGTCACTGACAGGTTGCAATCGGACGTCTGCATCGCGGACTTCGAGTTCACGTTCACCGTCGGCGCTGACGACGGCGGTGGCGACGTCGAACGCGAACACTTCGCCGTCGTCGAGTACGCGATACTCCTCGATAGGGATACGCGAGAGGACGCCCGGAACGGTGACCGCATGTACCTCCTGTTGGGGTTCGCTGGTCGTCCCGAGTCGAAACCCGACACCGCCAGGGTCGTCGGGACGGCAGGCTGCGAGTCCACCGGCGATGCCAGAAAGACCGATTTCATTTGATGAGGCCCGTGAGACGACGCCCCCGATGACGTCTTCCGGGTCGAGAATAGCTCGAGTTCCGACGAACTGCTGATCCAACAGCCCGAGGGTCGCGAGCCCTCGAATGCGGCGTTCGCCGCTCCCGTCGGCGACAACCGCTTCGACGGTTCCGTGTCGAACTGTCGTCTCGTCGGCGGATACTGCTCTGCTTGCGATGAGTCCTGTGGCAATACCGGCAACGGTTCCATCGACCGCGGTGGGCACTACGTTGTTCGTTCCGGTCGAAATGCTGACGACAGGGACGTCCCCAATTCCGTGGGCGACGTCGCGATTGGTGCCGTCGCCACCAAGTACAACCACGGCATCGGCAGCATCCGAGAATCGTTTTGCCGCGTTTCGTGCGTCTTCACCGGACGCCGTGACCGTCATATCCAGCAGGTCGACCGTCAGATCCTCTGGTGCGCCGTCCACGATTCGGTCGGCGAGGCCGGCATTGTCCGGCATGACGAGAACTTCGGCGTCGTCCGCCATCGTCACCCCTTCGAGGACACAGGCTGCCGTCCGACGCTTCGCGTAGTTGCTACTAACGCTCGCACCACCCGTCAGTCGCCGAATATCGCGGCCGGCGACCGGGTTGACGATGAGTCCGACTGTCGGGGACACTTATACGACGCGGTCAATGGCCGCTTTCACGTCGTCAGCGTCTGGCAGGACTTCTTCCTCCAACGTCGGACTGAACGGGATATGTACGTCTGCGACGCCGACGCGCTGAATCGGTGCATCGAGGCTGAAGAACGCATTCTCCATGACGCGTGTCGCAATCTCCGCGTGAGTTCCGTATGAGAGCGGGCTTTCGTCGGCGATAATGAGACGCCCCGTCTTGTCCACGCTCTCGACGAGTGTGTCGGTATCAAGTGGGTAGAGCGACCTGAGGTCAATGACCTCAACGCTCGTCTCGCCGGCGAGTTTGTCCGCGAGTTCAAGCGATTCACCGACCAACCGTTGTGTCGCGACAACGGTTACGTCGTCACCCTCGCGTTCGACGTTCGCCGTTCCGAGCGGGATGGTGAAATCTTCGTCAAGCGGAACGTCGCCCGTCTGTTCGTACATCGCCTTGTTCTCGAAGACGAACACCGGGTCGTCAGAACGGATGGCTGACTTCAACAGCCCCTTTGCGGCTCGCGGCGTTCCGGGGGCGACGGCGATGATGCCCGGGAAGTGTGCGAACCACGTGTGCAGCGTGCCGGAATGCTGACTTGCAGCACCCATTCCGCCGCCCTCGGTCGTTCGAACCGTCACCGGCATCTCGGTCTTGCCGCCAAACATATAGCGGTTTTTCGCCATCTGATTGATTATCTGCTCCGAGCAGACGCCAAGGAAGTCCGCGAACATGATTTCCACGACGGGCCGCGTTCCAGTCGCCGCGGCACCGACCGCCGCGCCCATGAATCCGGCTTCGCTTATCGGCGTGTCCCGAACTCGGTCCTCCCCGAACTCGTCCACGAGACCGCTCGTCACCTCGAAGACGCCGCCGAACTCGCCGACGTCCTCGCCGACGATGAAAACGTCCTCGTCAAGGTTCAGTTCTTCCTGCATCGCAAGGCGAATCGCCTCCCGAACTGTCATCTCCTCGGTGTCTGACGGTCCCGAAGAGGGCATGCTCTCGGTACTCATCGGTCTTCACCTCCGTCAGTCCGCATCTGTTGTGCAAAGTCGTTTATCTCGGGTACGCTCGCGTTGAACATGTCGTCGTAGGCCTCGTTCGGGTCGGGATACTTCGCTTCCTTGGCTGTCTTCGCCGCCGCTTCCACCTGTTCGCTGATTTCCGATTCCATCTCGTCAAACTCCGATTCGGTGATGGTTCCGGCGTCGATGAGCCGTTTCCTGAACTGCTCTATCGCGTCGTTCTCCTTCCAAATCGCAATGTCCTCGTCGGTTCGGTACGGTTGTTGGTCTCCTTCAAAATGACCGCGATAGCGGTAGGTGTCCGCTTCGATGAACGTCGGCCCATCCTGTGCGAGCGCACGTTTGCGGGCCTCTTTCACCGCTTCGTAGACGGCCGTGACGTCCATCCCGTCCACCGTGAATCCGGGGATATTGTACGCCTCTGCTGTCTCACTTAGGTTCTGGAGATTATGCTGTTTTTCGACCGGTGTCCCCTCGCCGAACTGGTTGTTCTCGACCAGGAATATTGCCGGGAGGTCCCACGTCGCGGCGAGGTTGATGCTTTCGTGAATTTGCCCCTGTGCGACGGCACCGTCGCCGAAGAATGCCAATGCGACGGTATCTTCGCCTTTGATCTGTGAGGTGAGAGCAGCACCCGTCGCAAGCGGCGGCCCGGCGCCGACAATGCCGTTCGCACCCAACATGCCCGCGTCCACATCCGCGATGTGCATCGAGCCACCTTTGCCGTTACAGTAGCCGTTCGCTTTGCCGTACAACTCAGACATCATCTCCTCTAATTCGAGTCCCTTCGCGATGCAGTGGCCGTGGCCTCGGTGCGTACTCGTGATGTAGTCGTCTTCTTCCAACGCCGAACACGCGCCGACACCGACTGCCTCCTCGCCGATGTAGAGGTGGACGAACCCCGGGAGTTCCCCGTCACCGAACAGTTCGCCTGCTTTTGTGTCGAATGCCCGTATTGTTAACATCCGACGTAACGCTTCTTTTTGTCCGCTTTCTGTTTCGATGTCAATTGATACCATTGTCCATGTTATGGTTGACTTATCGACCATTAACTATTATGATTGTATCATGATATGTGGTGGTTCTAACTCGGGCTTCGGTTGTTTCTGGGATGCGTACAAATATAATTCTATCTTACATTGCTCAAGTCTAACCAACATAATCATACCTCTGGATGGTTGGCTGTCGGTTAATTAGGCATCACGGCGGTGCTGGAACCAACTAACCCTACAGTCTCCGATTTGCTCCCAAAATACATCATTGAAGACCTGATAGCAGGATTGTGAGACGTTGTGAGCCATTGCCTACTATGCACAAGAACTTCGAGCCTATCGTGCTCCCAATCGGTGGCCGACCGCACGGCTGTCGCCACTCATATCGAACAGACAACGGTCAATGATTCGCTATAAAAGCACAAACGAAGAGGACTCAAGAAGATGCTGCAGATTGAAACACGATCGTAGAATAGGACCCCCGGGGAAAGCAATGATCGTAATCAAGACGATCAACGACAACCAGTGTTACTATTTCAGTGGGAAAAAGGTGATCGTATCAAATCTAAATACCTCTGCAAAGCGAGTTTGGAGTAACGATAATCGACAAAATTTCACATCGTTCCAAGAAGACACAGGTCGATATTAACCAACAAAATCAGTATCAAATTTGTTGGTTATATTCGAGAATAGCGTACAACAACACTGTGACTAAAACCTCTTCCTCGTTTTTCTTTCTGATTCCTTCTATCTGAGTATGAATTTTCTCCTCGAATCCTCCGTAACGTAGGATTCGACGTGGCTACTACTTAGCTCAGTAGTCGAGCACACGCCGAATTCCTTCTTCAATTCGAGGTGGATTGGGGAGGTAGTAGTCCTCCATCGAGAGCAAGGGGACTGGGATGTCAAAACCAGTGACTCGTTCAACGGGTGCTTCAAGGTACATCAGTGCATCGTCATTAATGCGAGCGACGAGTTCTGAGCCGAATCCGCCAGTTCGTGCTGCTTCGTGCACTATCATCGCCCGCCCCGTCCGCTTTACTGATTCAACGACTGTTTTATGATCCAGTGGTGAGATGGTGCGGAGATCAATTATCTCGGCGTCAACACCGTAATTCTCGACAGCCGCTATTGTCGGCTCCATCATGGCTCCCCATGAGATGACAGTTAACTCTGATCCAGTACGACGGACGGCTGCCTTTCCGATCGGTTCCTCATAGGAATCCTCGGGGAGATCCCCGCTGAACGACCGATAGATATGTTTCGGCTCCAAAAAGAGCACTGGGTCAGGGTCGCGGATAGCCGCGATGAGTAGCCCCTTCGCATCGTGTGGCGTGCTCGGGACGACTACTTTCAAACCGGGGATGTGACCGTATGCTCCCTCTAGGCTCTCGGAGTGATGTTCAAGTGCGTTGACTCCTGCCCCATATGGTGTTCGAACAACGAGTGGTGCGGTCCACTCCCCACGTGTTCTCCACCGAATTCGGCTGGCCTGCGTGACAAGTTGGTCGAACGCCGGCGGGAGGAATCCTGAAAACTGAATTTCAGCTACGGGACGATACCCGTACATCGCGAGACCAACCGCACCGCCAACGATGGCAATCTCTGATAGGGGTGTGTCAGTGACTCGCTCCCCACCAAAACGATCTTTTAGCCCATCAGTCGCTCGGAAGACACCGCCGCTTTCCGCAACGTCCTCACCAAAGACTACAACCTGCTCATCCGTTGCCATCTCGGTGTGTAGCGCGTCGTTGATCGCTCCGACGATAGTTTCCTGCATGATTGTTCACCCTTTCACCCGTTGTTCGATGTGATCGTACGCATCAGGGCGTTCCTCGAGGAACGCCTTGAACTCAACCAGTTGCCGTTGGAGGTATGGTGGTAGTTCGTCATATAGGTACTCGAATATCTCGTCAACACTCCGCTGTTCGTATTCATCCGCCGCCGCCAGTGCGGCGTCGAACTCATCATTAATCTCTTCAACCAGCGTTTCCCGATCGATTTCGCTCCACAATCCCTCCGATCGGAGGAACGACTCGTACCGAGCAATCGGGTCACGTTCTTGCCACTGTTCCACTTCTGACTCGTTGCGGTACCGACCCGGATCGTCACTGGTCGTGTGGGCGTCTCGGCGGTATGTCACCGACTCTACAAGCGTTGGATTTCCAGCACGAGCAGCCTTGCGTGCCTCAGAGACAGCCTCGTAGACAGCTAATACGTCGTTTCCGTCCACACGGATGCCATTGATTCCATATCCGATAGCTCTCTGCGCTACGGAGCGTGCATTTGTTTGCTTCTCGAATGGCGTTGAAATTGCGTACTGATTATTCTGGCAGAAAAATACCGCCGGCACATCGAGCACGCCTGCGAAGTTCACTGCCTCATGGACGGCACCGGTACTGCTCGCTCCGTCACCGAAGTACGCTGTAACGACGTTGTCCTCGTCGGCAAGTTTCATGCCCCACGCGGTACCGGTGACGAGCGGGAGATGCGACCCAATGGAAATGGCGATCATTTGGTTGTGTTTAGCCATCTCTCGGTTCGCGTCCTCAAGGCCACGCCAGAACAGTATCAGATCCCGTATTGGCAATCCCTGAAGGAACATTGCGCCCGCTTCACGCCCCATCCCGAGTAGCCAGTCATCGTCTTTGAGTGCGTATCCGGATCCGATAATACTTGCCTCCTGACCGCGCCCGGAGCCGAAGGTTCCTATCTGACCGCGTCGCTGAAGTTTCACCATCCGCTTGTCGAATGTCCGTTCTACGAGCATCCAGCGGTAGAGCTCGCGAAACGCATCGTCGTCGAGACTTGGAACTGCTTCGGAATTGTATGAACCGTCGGGGGCAAGAATTTGAAACAATCCGATCTCGAGATTCTCCTGCGAGATTCGACCTTGATCTGCACCAACCGATGCTACTAACTTATGATCATTATTCATGCTCGTGGAGCACCTTTGTTCGGGAATACAATGGTCGGGAGATAAATCCATCGGGAACTCCACTCTCGCCGACACCTGAAGCGATGATCATTTAGAATTGACTGACGGAGCACAATAGACGGTGCATTAATCCGCCCACCTACATTGACCGAAATGCAGCATAGACCAACACCGCCATATTTTATATTGGTGCTATACAGACATGCAGGTATGCGATTCGTTCGATTCGACGAGGACCGACTAGGATTGCTTACCGACGACGATACTGGCGTCATCGATCTCAGTGACCGGCTGGATCTTATCACCCGTGATCCGCTGTTGGAATTTATCCGCAGTGACTATGACGCGAGCGAGTTTACCGATGCAAATCCAGATTATGACATCGAGGACGTTCACATCGGCGCCCCTATCAAACGGCCAGGGAAGGTTATCGCCGCCCCACTCAACTACGAAAATCACATCGAGGAAGCTATCGCCGACAAAGACATTACAACGGATGAGTGGTTCTCGATCGAGGACAAAGGATACTTCCTAAAAGCGCCCTCGAGCGTTGTCGGGCCAGATGACGGTGTCAAACTTCCGTTCTCGGATCGTCGTGTTGACCACGAGATCGAACTCGCGTTCGTGATGGAGTCGGATGTCAAAGACATAGATGCCGAGGAAGTATGGGATAACATCTTTGGGTACACCATCCTGCTCGACATTTCCGTTCGCGGTGATCAAGACCGCTCCAATAGGAAGTCCTATGACACATTCACAGTCATCGGGCCATGCGTCGTCACACGCGACGAGATTGACGACCCGCAGAGTCTCGATATGGAACTCCAACTCAATGGCGAGACGAAACAACGGGACAATACGAGTGACATGGTATACACGTGTGCTGACGTTGTGCAGTATGCCTCTCTCGGAACGACTATCGAGGCCGGAGACGTCATCACGACGGGAACTCCGGAGGGTGTGAGTGCCCTGTCGGATGGCGACACCATCGACGCTGAAATCGAGAATGTTGGTTCCATGACCGTCGATGTAACGGCCCGTGACACTAGTTTTGAGGACGTAGACGTTCAGAAGGGCGGCCAAAAATAGCGACGTTCGACTTAGTTTCTTCATCCAGTTTATACTGATTTCTGTGAACTAATGTGCAGAAGCTGGCTTAATACCGCAAAACTACACACTATGATTCGGCGATGTCCCGTCTCGAAATCGACGCTATCGACGTCGCAGACGGAACTATCCAGATTTGCTGTAATGTGCCCTTCTTGCTCAAGAAAGTCGAAGCTACCACTTTTGCTGAGTCAATGGATCTGAATTAATAGTGAAAACAAGCCGTTCTCGGCGATAATATTAGGACGGTTGTGCCTCAGCGTAGAAATTAAAGGCCTCGAACACTGGCCGGTCGGAGATGCCGAGAAGGATAGCCTCGTCGTCAGGCTCATGATGATGGATCTCGTCCGGCGGCACGACGAAGATATCCCATTGACTCCATTCTAGCGCCTCGTCGCCGACGTGAGTCGCTCCTTCGCCCTCAATAACGAAGTATACCTCCGTCGCATTGTGGAAGTGCGGATCGGTCGGACCCTCGTTCAGCAACTGCGCTCGGAAGGACATTGTTGGGAATAGCGGCTCTTTCCCCGTCGCCGGATTAATGTAAGCGAGACTGTAGCCGTCGTGTGGGTCTGGATCATCGTTGTCCGCACGCTGACGAAGGGCTTCGAGCATCTCGTCCCAACCAAAGCGATATGGCGGCGTCGCCTCACGAATTCCCTCGAATGGACCGGGGATGGATCCGTCAGTCTTCTCATTTGCTGGGCGACCGCGACCATACTGGCTGTCCCAGTACCCCTGGGTCTTGGTGACTGGCTGGCGTTCGAGTTCGTGATTCTCGAAAACCTGTCGTTTATTTAAAGAGTCCAAAAACAGCGGCAGATCGAGAACGTCGAGCCATGCAGCTGTTTCATCAGAGTCGTTGATGTGGTCATGCCATTCCCACTGTGGGGTCGTGATAAGATCGTTATCCCGCATAGGGAATTCCTCGCCTGCAACGACTGTCTTCATGTCCTCGTTCCCATCGATGGTAAACCGCAGGGCGTTAGCAGAATGTCGATGAGAGGGTGCGGTTTCCCCTGGGGAAACAGTCTGAACACCAACGTAGATCGTATTCGATATCGCGTTCCCAATAGAGGTATTGATTGGAACAGCGACACGTCGCTGAAATCCAGGGGGCAGATCTGCAATCGGGACGTCTTTTTCGATGCTGTCGATAGCAGTCTGGATATCCTCCCATTTCCAGATATCCGGTTGAAGATCATCGATGACGTTGCCGAAGTCGTCTTCTACCTCCCAGAGCGGGCGGAGACCATGCTTTTCAAGGATACCACGTGTTTCGGAACTCAGTTCTAAGAGTTCCTCTGGTTCTTGATGGGCCATAGTCAATTATTAGCACAGACTCACCATAAGTGTAGTGGACACATCTAATCCATAGTCGCTCAAGTAGTTCCTTCCTGGTTGTTTGTACTCCCTGGGTTACATATGATCTACGCGCACTATGACTGTGCGTCGAAAACCTCGGTAGTCGGAAAGACCGCCCGGCAGTCCTCACAGACCATCTGTCCCTGAATGGCGTATTCCCAGAGTTTGCCGCCGCAGCTTAAGCAGTCGAAATGTGCTTTGACGAATGGATTCTCCTCGGCGTAAATGTTGTCAAACTCGGCCATGTGAATACATTGCGAATGACATCTCAAAAGCGTATTGCCTGCCTGACCGATATCTTCTTGCTCACGAAGTACCAGCAGAGGCGGTTAGTCTTCGGCGTACTCTTCCATTGCTGCTCGCAGGTCGTCAGGAATCTCTGTTGCCCCCTCACCACCGGTGCGAGCGCAGACGCGTTGTTCATACCCATGGAACGCTACTTTATCATCACAGCGAGCAACGTACTCAAGTCGGACGCTTCGGTTTCCAATCGTTGGCGTTAGTTCAATGGTAACACCATCTCCGGCCTCGACGGGATTCTCAAACTCAAAATTCATTTCTACGAGCGGCAATCCAAATCCATGCTCCTCAGTGATTTCCCAGTATGGCCAGCCGATTTTCTCCATGAACATATCAGATGTCTCGTGGATCGCATCGACGATACGGGGGTAGTGGGCAATGCCGAAGGGGTCAGTATCCGAAAATCGTACTGTCCACGTTCGTTCGTACATACGTTACTCCCCCCAGAGAGTGACGGAGTTTCGTGCCATGGCCCTGGTATCTGTCCTCACCATGGAATTGCTCTCAACATTTGCAGTCATATCGTTCCTGCGCACACAATCGGCGACGCGGTCAGCCACGGTTGTGAGTGCCGACACACCAATCTCACTTACGTCCGAAACGCCAGTTTTTGCGAATATCGATCGTTCCTTATCAAATAGGAAATGACAGTCGTGGCCACTACTATTGCGAAGAACAGTCCCACTGTACACGTCGGATCGACTCTCTGATCTCATGCTTGTGTGATGGATTAACGTACAGAAATAAAACGTTTTTCGAAGGAAACATTCATCCCGATCCAATACTTTCGGAACAATCATTGTAGTTGGATGAGAGATAGCACAGACCCACATCTCAACATGGGTTTTTCGTTGAATCTCGTTTGGTTTTCCATGCCTGATCTTGACCAGTCGTGGATCTCGCTGCCGGCAGGACTCAGCATGGTAGGTGCCATCCTCTTGTACGCGCCAGTATCAGGAAACGTCATGACATTGATTGCTATCACTCTTGTCTGTGTTAGTCTTCGGATCGGAACGTCCGTTGAACTTTGGTTCACTGCACTTGTCTGTATTGGTCTCATCGGCATTACGCTCTCAACGAAGATCTCGCACGGTCAACGTTCCAATCAGATTTCAGTCACAGACCCGGAGCTTTATGTAGTATATATTCGCTATTACCGTGTATGCTCTTATCGCAACTATTTCATCAATCCGTTGCCCGAGCACCCGATACGGTCGCCGTCGTAAATCTCGGATCAGGACGGGAATTGACGTACCAAGAGCTATCTGATCGTGTATTTTCGCTTGCCAATGGGTTACGCAAGCATGGTATTGGTCACGGTGATAGAATAGCGGTCTGTATGGGGAACCGTCCGGAAACAGTCATGACCTTCCTTGCAACTCAGTTTATCGGTGCCATCCCAGTTCTATTTAACTTCAGAGAGACTGCCGATGGGGTTACGTACCATGTCGATGATTCGAATGTAGACACATTGTTGTACGATGCCTTGTCCGCAGAATCGGTACAGATGGCGGTCGATTCAATCGACTGTGACCTCATCTACGTTGGGAATGAAGAAACGTCTGAAGCAAAGCCGTTCGGTTCACTCCTCGATGCGCCGCCAGATAAGCCAGATGTCAATGTATCTGCTGATGATCCAAGTGTTATTCTCTATAGTTCTGGGACAACCGGTGACCCGAAAGGAATTCCGCTGGACCATCGTGCAACGACTACTCGAACGTTGGTCAATGCTATGGGCCAGCGATATTATCTCGATGAAACGCTGATCGGCATAATGCCCCTGTATCATACCATCGGACTTCACGGTATTCTCTGTAACGTTCTGAGCGTGTCCGGAACATATCTCTGTATGCCGAAATTCAATCCGGAACGATGTGTCGAAGCGATCTCTGAATGGGAGGTTACTGGCCTTCACGAAGCACCGACGATCTTCAGTCAATATCTCGCCACCAACGCAATAGACGAAGTCGACGTCAGTAGCGTTCGAGCAATAGGGTACTCGGGGGCACCGATGAATTCAGAGCTATTCAACAAAGTTGTTAATGCATTTAATCCAGATCACATTGCAAATCTATATGGGACGACCGAAGCGTTCGGTACAACTGCACACGTAGGGCTAAACGAGAATGACGACCCGAGGATAACGGGACCAGCAAATGTTTTCTACGAGATTCGGATCGTCAACCTCGAAAACGATCCCAACGACGAGGTTGAGCATGGTGAAGAAGGAGAGCTCATAGTCAATATAGAGTCACCACTCGCTTTCGACGGATACCTGAACAAGCCAGAGCACACCGAGGAAGTTATTCATGACGGGTGGTTCTTCACCGGTGATGCAGCCTATGAGACAGATGAAGGGTATATTGTGATTACCGGTCGAACTGACGACATGATCATAAGTGGCGGCGAGAACATTCATCCAGTGAATGTGGAAGACATCCTTACTTCCCATTCGGAAATTCGTGATGCTGCCGTTGTTGGCGTTCCGGATAAAGAGTGGGGAGAACTTGTTAAGGCGTACATCGTTGCTGATGACGGTATGACCTCGGATGATATTGATAAATGGTGTATGAACAACGATGCCCTTGCGAACTTCAAGCGACCACGAGAATACGAATTTCTCGACGAACTTCCTCGTAACCCGAGTGGGAAAATACTCCGGCATAAGCTTCGCTGAGAAGAATACTGCTCATATTTCCGCTCACCATTGCTGTCTGGATGTCGATCTTCTCACTGCGAGCGTCGGTGGGGTAAGGTGAATTCACACTTGACGAACGTCATACTAAAATATCAATTACTTGCTATTACTGACTCGTTCAGAAATCTGACGCAGTCAACTCCGATGACATTGAATCCAATCTCGATGGTGCCCTGGGAGCGGTCAGGAATGAAATAGATTTACAAGGTTTCGACAACAATTGAGACTATGACGCGAGAGGTGGATATTGAAGCAGCTGTGGAACAGCGTAAGGAAATTCCAGATGTCGATACTGTGTATGAACCCACTGAAGAAATTTCCATCACCGACTTATTTGATACCACGTTTGTCCGAAATCGCACTGAATTTGACTCATTCAGTGAGCTGGTCGCAGCAAGCCCCAGTAATGCCGACTCCGCCGCCGAACTCGATAGAGTATCTCACGGTGAGTGGGACGAATTCGTGGCCGAAACAACCGATTTCGAGGACGAGAAATCGCTGGTGATGGCCGCCCGGGATCACTGGGTCGCCCAAACATTGGATTTAGCTTAAAAAACGTGCAGAGTTCTTGCTGTCTATCTAGCGATAGAGTTGGGCACTGTCACCATCTGTTCCCTAAACCGTACTGCTGAACGTAATTCAGTAATTCCCTGTCGAGACGATTGGCGGGGTTCCGTGGGGTCCGTATGGTGCATCGTCGAGCCACTCACCAGCTACTTCGAAGTGATCTGCCAAGGTGGCGGCTGCTTCTTTTTGAAGGATTGTCGCCGGATTCTCGCCCTGGAGGTATTCCAGTGCCTGACCGGCCGCATTGAGGTTGAATTCGGCAGCCGTTTCGCGGCGAGCAGCATACAACTCGACCTCATCGCGGACAACCGCATCAGTCTTGGCGTTGATTGCGGCCGCAATTGCCGAGGCAGCCTCATCTGCATCGGCAATTCCGGAGTTCATTCCTCGAGCACCGAATGGCGCCAACAGATGGGCTGCTTCTCCTGCAAGTAACACACGGCGGTGTTTGTCTACGAACGTATCTGCCATTACTTGGAGGAAATAATAGCTCGAGACCCACTGTAGGTTGTCCGCATACTGTTCTCCCATTATATCACGGACAAATTCACGCATTCGCTCGTCGCTGCAGAGCTCTTCGGGATCGTCGCCTTCGATACACTGGATGTCGAGCCGCCAGCCACCAGCAAAGGGAACAAGCAGTACGTTCCGCCCGTCAGCTGCTGGCGCATCGTAATGGAACACTCGTTCGAACGGACGTGGGTTATCTTTGACTTCCCCGACGTCTGCGATGATGAAGGCGTTCTCGGACTGGTCGCCATCGAAATCCGCGCCGATTTCTTTTCGGACAGTCGAGCCACCGCCGTCAGCACCAACCAAGAATTCTCCCACCCATTCGCGACCGTCGGCTGTTTCAACTTCGACTCCGCTGGGAGACGTCTCTACTGATTCTACTTCAGCGTCCCAGTGGATGTCAATGCCAGCTTCGTCTAAGGCTCGATGCATGTGTTCCTCGGTTACGACCTGTGGAATGCTAGTGAAATGGGGGATATCGCCGGATCCACCGGGCGAATCATACGTTCGACTGAACACTTCTTTTCCCCGGAAAAGCGTTCGTCTCGTTGGCCAGACGAGACCCTCGGCAACGAGATCAGTCCCAAGTCCAGGATGGATGCGTTCGAGAGTTCGGAGAGTCGATCCGTGGACGTAGATGGCACGACTCCCCGACCGATCGCGATCTTCGGATTCGGCTTCAAGTATCGTCGCATCTACCCCACGTGCGTGTAAAGCTAATGCAGTGGACATTCCAACTGGACCTGCACCAGCTATCAGTGCTGGCGCTGCTGTCGTATTACCGGTCATGGTCGTATCGTTGGAGTAAATCATGATAACGGTTATGGTCACGGCATCGCGTCGGGTTTGCCACAGGGATCACGTGTTTTCAGCCGCTCCAATAATTTTATTTCATAAACTCTAATTTATATTTTGTTATTATGCTAAACCATTAATAGAATACCATGAAATATGTCCAAACCACATATATGACCGGTATCTTTATTATCTATGAAAAATACGGTCGAACCATGTTTGGGAGTACCACGTGGGAGAATGACGAGCATATGTCCGGCGAAAGTGTCGAATCTAATACAAAAACTATCAAGGATGTGAGATTGATAAAAAAACGGCCAAAGCCTGTACTGAGGTTCCTTCTCGCGTTCGGAATCGGTTCGTTCTTCTTTCTGTTTCCGATACAGTGGAACGGCCAAACTACGATTCCACTCGATGTGGCTGTAAGTCTCATACAGGAAGCGTTTCCAGCTTTCGTGGAATTCTTTACGTTCAGCCTGATATGCGCCGGTGGTATTCTGACGACGCTTTCAATGGCCAATCACCATGGAATCGTGACGATATCCGAACAAACGGTCGACCGGTTCGAACTGGATTACTGGCAAACGTCGAATGTGTTTTGGATTTTCCGGATCGTAGGAATCTTTCTTGCGATCCCGATCCTAATCGGTCAGGGTCCACAGTGGCTACTTAGCGAAAATACATCGGGCATCGTCTGGGGGGGCCTTCTCCTGACGATTGCACTTGTGATTCCAATCGGTGCTGTTTTCGTCAACTTACTCGCCGAACTCGGAGGATTACAATTCGTCGGCACGCTCTCCCAGCCGGTAATGAAGCCGGTATTCAACTTACCCGGCCGTGCTGCCCTTGATAGTGCAGCGTCATGGCTCGGATCATTCAGCATCGGTTACTATCTGACACGAAACGTCTTTGATCGTGGCGGCTACGACAAACAGGAGGTTTTTGTCATCTGTACCTGTTTCGCGACCGGGAACCTCGGAACAGTCGGAGCGATCGCCGCTGTCCTCGAGATATTGCATGTCTTTCCGGTCATCGTCCTCTTGTATCTACTCAGCGTAATTATTACAGCCATCATTCTCGTTCGAATCCCACCGCTTTCGACCGTCCCGAACGAATTCATTGCTGAACCCGATCCAGAGCCAGAATTCAATGGATCATTGGGGGACTATTTTCGATTTGCGTTCAACGAAGCCGTTAAAACTGCTGAAAAAGGAGCCTCACTCCCACGATCTGCGATCGAAGGCTTCATCGATGGACTGAAACTGACTGGAATGATGCTCGGCACGATTCTCACGATTGGGATGACCGCCGTTATTCTCAACGAATATACGTCGGTCTTCGAGGTGCTATCGACACCGCTCGTTCCTATCTTGTCAGCGTTCGGTATCCCGGATCCACAGATGGCCGCTACATCGGTGATCCTTGGCGGTGCCGAGATGTTTATCGGTGCCACGTTCGCCGTCGGCGCTGACCTGATTACGAAAGTCTACGTTGTAATCGTAGTGAGCGGGCAAGCGATTTTCTTTGCCGCCTCAGCGCCGATGATGGTCGATATGTTTGACGATATTCCGATCCGATTCCGTGACCTGTTCGTACTGTTCGTGATGCGAACTGCCCTTCTCATCCCAATTACCGCTGCATTGGTTCATGCCGCGGTGCTTTTAGGGCTCATCTGACCAGATCTAGCTCTCTAACAAACAGCGTTCGTCGCCTTCTTCAACTTCTAAAGATCCGGTTATTCTATTCACTCGCTCACAGAGCAGAACAATACCGGTAGTTCCGAACGGAGTGTAACTTGCTGAGCAACGCTTCCGAAAAGTGCCTTCCCAGTGGGAGACCGTTTTCGCCCGGCGATACTGATCATATCGGCATCCACCTCAGCAGCAGTATCAAGGATTTTCCGTACGGCATCACCATTTGACTGGATTACTTCCACATTGAACCCTGCTTCTGTCAGTAGCTCGGTTGCATGCGTTACTGACTTCAAATTACTAGCATCTATCTCGTCGTCATCGGTGCGAAAGACATGATAGACGAAGATCTGAACAGCATTCGTCTGCAACGGTAGTGTAGTGATCGATGCTACCTGACTTGAAATCCGTTCAACATCGGTATCGGCGCATAGCAGTATCGTTGTCATGGTTGTCAACGTAACGTTCAGAGGCGGGGTGACCTGGTGACCGACTGCTTTGTTTGATCGCCAGGAGCGGCACACCGAACGTCTGTTCTATGTCTTATTCAGTGGGTTCAATGGTATAGTTGTTCGTATCATTTCGTATCACGGTGAAGAACGGTGAATAGACGATCTGAGAACAAAGAAAGATACTATTTCGAAGATGCACGCTTGCAACCTGGGATTTCCAACAAGATAGTAACATGATTTCAAATAATTAACTGTGTGTCGAACGTTTTATTGGTGGGTGATGCGTGTCGACTATTTGAGCGTTGAATCGAAGATGACTACGAACTCCAATACAGTATTCGAGGGAGGAGACGATACCGCTGTTCACAAGTCGCCATCTGATTTCGTCTCGGACGAGATAGATCAACCGGCGCTCGTGAACGACATCCGCGACCGAGTTGCTGGTGACGTTCGGTTCGATACCTATACACGGCAACTGTATGCAACCGATGCAAGCGCGTACGAAATAACACCGATTGGCGTTGTTTTCCCAAAATCAACCGATGACGTCGCGACAACCGTCGCATATTGTGCTGAGCGAGGGATTCCGATTCTTCCACGTGGTGGTGGGACGAGCTTGGCAGGACAAGCAGTCAACGAGGCCGTCGTGCTTGATATCACTCGGTATATGGACGATATCGTGGCAATCAACCCTGGTGAGCAACGTGCTCATATTGAGGCGGGAACGGTTCTTGGCGACCTCAACGAGGCACTTTCTCCTCACAATCTGAAATTTGCGCCCGACCCGGCTGCTGGTGACCGCAGTGTAATCGGGGGGGCAATCGGAAACAATTCAACCGGAGCACATTCGCTCGTCTATGGCAAAACCGACGCGTACATTGAGGAATGTACGGTCGTATTAGCCGATGGAACAATCACCACACTCGGCGAGATAAGCGTAGAAAACCTCCGTCAATCTGCCGATTCTAACGGAACACTTCTTGAACAGGTGTATGCGGAAATCATCCATATTATCGATAATAGAGCCGATGAGGTTCGGGATCGGTTCCCCGAGATGAAACGTAACGTCTCGGGCTACAATCTCGACGTACTCATCAAGGAGGCTGAAACAGGGACAGTCAATCTCGCTCGCTTACTCGCAGGAAGCGAAGGTACCCTTGCTATCGTCACCGAAGCCGAAGTGTCACTTGAGCCTGTTCCGGCAACGAAAGCAGTGTCATTGCTGTTCTACGACAGCGTCCTCGATGCTGTGACTGATGTCCAATACGTACTTGAACACGACCCTGCTGCGGTCGAACTCATCGATGATGTGCTTCTCGGGCTCGCCAGAAAGACGACTGAGTTTGAAGAAGCAGCCTCAATCGTCCCGAATGAGGCAGAAGCAGGGCTCCTCATCGAATTTTACGCCGATGATAACGACCACGGTCGGGAACAGACTGCAGCCCTCCTCGCCGATAGGACTCCAATAGCTACTACGGAAGCAATCCCTTGTGATGAGCGACTAACTAACAGCGAAACGTTCGCGTTTACCGGATTGGAGGCTCATGTTGCAGAAAAGCGTGCGATGTTTTGGACGCTCCGAAAGGCAGGCCTTCCGATCTTGCTCTCTCGAACTTCCGATGAAAAGCATATTAGTTTCATTGAAGACTGTGCGGTTCCGCCGGAACATCTCCCGGAATTTGTCGATCGGTTTCAGTCATTACTTACCGAAAAGGATCGTGATGCCGATGCGGCATTCTATGCCCACGCGGGTCCGGGGGTTCTCCATGTACGCCCACTAATCAATACGAAGGCTACCACTGATCGCAAGGACATGGTCGCCATTGCAGACGAGGTGACCGATATGGTCGTCGAGTTCGGTGGCAGCGTTTCTGGCGAGCATGGCGACGGACGCGCACGCACTCAGTGGAATCATAAACTGTACGGTGACGACCTTTGGCAGGTATTTCGCGACCTGAAGTCCGCGTTCGACCCCGAGTGGTTACTCAATCCGGGGAATGTTTGTGGTGACCACGCTATGACCGAACATCTCCGGTATGATGGGGAGTATGAGTTCAACGCTGGATTTGAGCCATCATTGAATTGGAAGAACGAGAACGGAATGCAGGGCATGGTCGAACTCTGTCATGGATGTGGGGGGTGCCGTGGTTCCCAGGAAACCACGGGCGGAGTGATGTGCCCGACCTATAGAGCCGCTGAAGAGGAGATTACGACGACCCGCGGGCGAGCGAACCTCCTTAGGCAGGCAATGAGCGGTGACCTGCCCGCCGATCCCACCGACGATGAATTCGCCGAGGACGTACTTGATCTCTGTATTGGATGTAAAGGGTGCAAACGAGACTGTCCAAGTGGCGTTGACATGGCAAAACTCAAAACTGAAGTCATGCACGAGCGGCATGAAAAATACGGTGCAAGCCTTCGCGACAAGTTTTTCGCCAATTTCGATACGCTCGCAATGATCGGAAGTGCATTGGCGCCAGTGTCGAACCTCATACAATCGCTTCCTGGAATGGGAACTGTCACAGAAAAAACAGTCGGGATTGCAAGCGAACGGTCGCTGCCAAAGTTTCACCGTGAGACGCTACAAGATTGGTTTGACGCACGCAAACCTCGTGTTCCAAAATCGGAAGCCGAGCGGAAAGTTGTCCTCTTTGCGGATACCTACACCAACTACAGTCATCCTGAGGTCGGAAAAGCAGCAGTACGCGTTCTTGAGGCTGCGGGTGTTCACGTCGACGTCGCCACCGAAACCGATAGCGGTCGACCGGCGTTATCGAAAGGATTCGTCGATATCGCTCGAGAGACCGTGAAAAGAGATGTAAAAGAACTTGAGCCGCGTGTTCGCGATGGATGGGAAATCGTCGTCGCGGAACCGTCCGACGCGGTGATGTTCCAATCTGACGCTCTTGATGTATGCTCCGGTGACGCAGTCAACGCAGTTGCTGCGAACGCCTACGGACTCTGTGAGTATTTAGATACGTTCCGACTGGACGAGAACGTCAACTGGAACCCACCCGCCGAATCACTCATTTACCATGGTCACTGCCATCAGAAAGCCGAGAAAAAGGATCATCACGCAGTCGGCGTCCTCCGACGAGCCGGGTATACTGTCGATCCCCTCGACTCGGGGTGCTGTGGTATGGCTGGTACGTTCGGATACGAGGCAGAACATTACTCACTAAGCAAAGCTATCGGCAGGATCCTCTTCGATCAGATCGACGAAAGTGATGCTGAGGTTGTTACTGCACCAGGAACGTCGTGTCGAACCCAACTCGCCGATAGTTGGATCCAACCCGTTTCACCGAACAGCTCGCTTGCCGGCACATCGCTCGACAGAGACGAACCCCCGACACCAATAGAACTACTTGCACATGCACTTCCGCGGTGACCGCTCTGTGATTCATTACGAGAACGGTCGACTGGCTATTAGGCGGATAGTCCAGTACCATTCGGCGCGGCAAGCGTCAATAGATTACTCATAAATGAATACGGTAGTGTGAAGACCAATACGGCAAAACCCGGAAACTTAAGAGACAACGTTTAGTTTAACCCAATATGGGCGTGTCAGCTCTCTTCGACCCAGACGGCATCGCCGTCATCGGAGCATCGAACACACCGGGTAAGCTTGGGAACGACGCAATGTCAAACATTGAAGCGTACGACACCGAGATTTACCCTGTAAACCCTTCGAGTTCGGGGACTGTCTTCGGATATGAATTCGTCGACTCGGTCCAAGAAACGGACGCGGACTTAGCTTTCTGTTGTGTTCCCGGATCGCTGCAGCCAGAGGTGCTTGAAGAATGTGGTAAAGCAGGCGTAGATGCTGCCGTGATCTTTGCTGGTGGATTTGCCGAAGCCGGTGATGAGGGAAAAGAACTCCAAGAGGCAGTTGCAACGATCGCAAACAAGTACGATATTACGGTTCTCGGACCGAATACAGCTGGATATGCGATCCCACACAACGATCTATATGGGTCGTTTGTCCCACGTATTCGTGATGTCAATCCCGGGAATATCGGACTCGTTACGCAGAGTGCTGGCGTCGGCATTACCATGTCGTTCCAGCTCACACGTGAAGGATACGGTATTTCAGCGATGTTCGGTCTTGGAAATCGGATGAACACAGAATTCGCCGACGTTATTCCACTGCTCGACGCAGATCCGAAAACTGATGCTATTGTTATGCATGTTGAAGGGACGGAGGACGTTGATGCACTTTTAGACGCCTGCCAAAGCTCAGAGACCCCAGTTGTTGCATACAAAGTCGGCAAGCATGACATCGCCGATCTCGCCCAGGCACACACGGCAGCTCCAGCACAGGAGAACGCAATTTATGAAGATGGATTTGATCACCCCGGGTTAGTCACTGTTTCTTCGACTACAGAGCTGATCGATGCTGGTAGAGTCTTAGCTGACTCGCCGACACCGAATGGAACAAACGTGGGAATTGTGACGGCTCAGGCCGGCCCCGGGATCATCATTACGGACTACCTCAAAGGTACAGATGCAACCTTCCCAAATCTGACCAACGAAACACGAGAACAGTTAGATGACATCCTTCCCGGAATCACGTATACGGAGAACCCTGTCGATACGGGTCGACCAATGCCGGAGTTCGGAGAGGTTGTCGACATAGTTGCACGCGATGACCGAATCGATATCATCCTCGTCTACGAAATATATGAAGATTCATTGGGCTACCCAGTTGATGAACTGTCGAAACTTTCAACGGAGGTCGACAAGCCGATTCTTTTTACCGTTGCTGGCCCCGACCACGCACTTGAACACGAACGGCAACAGATGGAGAATCTTGGGATTCCGACATTCGATACGCCTGAACGTGGAGCACAAGCAGTCACAGCACTTATCGACTCAATCTCAGATACCTAATTAGTGCAACTTGCAACATGAACAGGTCGTACATTCGGATTGTAACGTACCGATCTCCTCCAAAGAGACGCTTAGTCTTCCCAAATAGGATTTTATACCCACGAATGACAATTTAATAATGGGGATATATTGTGGAGTTGCTGATATATGGGCTTCTATACTACATTTGATTTCGTGTGATCTTTGCGAGATACTCGCAATTAGTGCTCGCCATGAGAACAAGAATGTGTTGTGTGCTAACGGTAGATATTCTATCAAACCATGCTCACACACGCTATTGCTTACAAATCTAGTGATGTAATACGATGCCCGATAAAGCCACCGTCCGTTAATTTGACTGATTAATAACTTACAATTGAATAGTAGCGAGGATGGTTACAAGACAATTGTCTGTCCTTTTGACGATTAGGCTTGGACTCAATAGAATTCAACAAAGACCGTATCGTGGTGTAACACCAACAGTGGTTGATGAGCAGCTTTTCATGAATAATAATGTCTTCATTTGCGGTATACTCGCAATCTTGATTCACTATTCAACATAATTATCAATAATTATTCTTCACATTTTATTGAGCTTCCTATTCGTATGGTGGATGGCTCATTCATCTTCGATCTCTACAACCTGACAATTCGAACTACCGCATTTATTGGACGCAAAAGAGTGTGAGAATTGATTGCGAAATAATCGCAAATTACAAGTGGACTTTGCAACTATTGCTGCATATGTCTGATGACGCTATACCGCTCAAAACAGTTCACAGGGCGTTCGAGATTATCGAGATACTCTGGGAGCAAACTAGTGCAACTACATCCGAACTTGCGGCACAACTGGACATCCCAGAAAGCACAATCTACGACTATCTTCAAACCCTTCAGTCGATGGAATACGTTACACGGACAAAAGGCGAATATCGGCTGAGTTACAAACCACTTACTATCGGAGGACGGGTTAAGTATCGGAGTCGCTTGTTTAGAGTTGCACAGAGAGAACTCCAGCAGGTGGTCACAGAGACTGGTGAAGTGGCAGACATCAATGTCGAAGATAGTGGACAAGCAGTAATTCTGCACTACGAACGCGGTGAACAAGCATTGGATCTTGGGATGTATCCCGGCATGCGGACACCACTTCATACTCACGCTTCTGGAAAAGCTATCCTAGCACACCTCCCCGACTCCCGCGTCGACGAAATCATTGATAGTCATGGGTTGGAGTCAATGACTGACCAGACTGTTACCAGCGTTGAAACTCTCAAGAATGAACTTGAACATATTCGGGAGGAAGGATATGCAGCCGACTGGGATCAACAGGTCAGCGGTATGGGCGTTATTGCTGCTCCAATTCTTGTTAATGATGACATTTTAGGTGCTGTAGGCATCATTGCACCAAGCGATCGTGTGCAGAATGAATCGTATCAGGAACAACTTCAACAGAGGGTTCGTGAAGCGTCAAGTACGATTTCGATCAACTACCAGTATAGTCAGTGATTTACCCTTCCCTACGTACTTTGCACACTGGGGATAGAACTTCCCATTCTATGTCATGACTTGCAGATACAACACGGGTATCCGTAGCGGTCGGGTTTTTTATCACCACTACACCATAGGTTGGAACGTAGTAGTGGACGAAGAGGCGCTTAGTTGATTTTAGTATCTATAGTGGCGCTTTAACCAACGACCGAAGCTAAAAGCACTACTAATGTTGGTTAACAACGCTAGTATATTTTAATACATTTTCATTTAAGGTTTTATTTTGACAGGATTAACTTACTCACGTCTCGTTTCGACTATCTCGATAAAATTCGCTGCTGTCGTCCGGACTCGTCCAAGTCGATCTTGAATTGCGTCCGAATCATCGTCCTCCCAGTCGATCCAGTGTTTGATCGTGTTGTGCAATTCGTCACATCGGGTGTTGTACTCGTCAAATGATACCGCAAAGTTGGTACTCGTAGCCACTGGTTTTCGAGACGGACGCTTCTATCGAGCGCCCCGCACCTTGTGGGTCCGAAAAAATCTTCTTTTGTTACTTGAGTTCTGCCTTGGTATGGTGCCATCTTAACCAACACAACTCACACTACAGGAACTATGTTGGTTAATTACTGAACAAGGGAAATTCCCTAGCAGATGTTTTCTTAATAATGGACATCCCCCGGGATGATCCACAGCTGCTCGTCGGCATCGAGTATATGCCCAAGGTGTTCCCGATTACGAATCGCGTCGCCGAATTCGGTGTAGAGGTAGAGCGACGGGCCACGATACATGCCGAGATTGTAGCAGGCGTGGCGGGCGAGATCTTTGTCGTGCATGAGCTCATCGTCACTGAACTCGGTAACCGCCGTTCTCACCCGCTTAAGATTGCGTTCAAACTCCTGCTTGGTTGCTTCCCACCCACGTTCGAGGAGTTCCGCTCCGTCTTCGGAGTCGACTGGTGCAACAACCGGAAGTTCGCCCCACCGAGCTTTCCCGGCGCCGGATGATCTCTCGTCATCGAACGTCACGTAGTAGTCAAAGATGGCAGCGTTGTCGGGACCAGCGCCAACCAATCGGTCAAACGCTGCTCTTCCGCATGCAAGCGCAGCGTCTTCAGTCGATGCTTCTACGAGTGCGTAAATTACCTGGTGCATATCGGTCACCTCGCCAACGCATTGATTCGACACAACTCCATCACACAACACTTCATCTGTGCGCCGGCACCTATCGCCGGCGCCAATAAAATCACTCTGCGAAAGGAGCAGACGCATACGTAATTCGCACTACTCTTCCCGAAGTTCCCACCGACCAAATCGCACAGGATCAGCACGGAAAGCCACCAAACCAATCGCAGATTTTCATGCCCAGAATGCTTTGATTCGGTCGTCTAAGTCTTCCAGAACACGTGAAAGTACATCTCGCCAATCGCGTGCATAGTCTGCATCGGTTCCCGGTGTCGTTGCATTCGGTGGTGGATGGAAATGTGAGTGGGTATTGTGGCTGTTCGGATGGCGATCCCACCTGCACTCCCACTGGTCACCGTCCGTGTATTGTTCGGAGTAGTGGACGTTGAAATCATTTGTCTCGTACCACCGAATCTGGAGATACGCACGATCGATGGCTGCTGGAAAGTATCCCGTATCATATTCTGCCACGACTGAGCTCGGCGCATACTCTGGCTGAAACACGATCTCTGAGAACCGATGGCTTTGTCTAAGATGCTGTCCGATTTGTTCGAGAACCTCGGTATCGATCCCACCGACGTTCTCCGCGACGGTATCGTCATCATCCGACCGGTCTTTAGGCATCGACTCTTGCCCCACCACTTGACGGATGGCCGTTCTGGCGCGCCGCATCTAACAACTCTGCACGCTGCTCAAGCGTCTTCCACTCACTCACCGCTTCCCACAGCTCTTCGACCGATGACTCTCCACTCTCATCCACAAGTGAGACATCGTCCGGACTACTAGTATCGAATCGCGCTCGATATTCTTCGAGTTGCGCCATCGTCTCTTTGAGTTCCTCGACAATTTCACTATCCGAATACTGCTCTCGAATCCGTTCGATTCTGCGCCACCGCAGATACGACTCGTTCCGCTCATACCTCACAGGTCGTCCCGGAATCTCGCGCGTCATCCCCATCGAGGTGAACCATTCCAGGTAGTCTCGGGCGGTTTCGGTATCGCAGTTGGCTTGTGCTGCGATTCCGGCTACTTTTGTTGGGGTACGAAGTTGCAAGATTACTCCGAGGAGTCGTTCTCGCGTTGGGCCACCTTTTAGAACCTCTTCGGGTGTATCCCAATCGGTGAAATCAGGCGGTTCCTCGTTCGGTTCTCGAACATCGTCAGGGATGTCGGTCAAATCCATCACCATCCACCGTGTGTTTTCTAAGCTAAGGTGATTATCGGTCATATATCTATCGCACACTGAATTATTTCTGTTCCACTTTCTTCATAGAACGTTACGTGGGAATTGAACGCGGCACCAGCGTATGGGATAGCTCCACTTCAACGATCGAATTCCCTCTGCCAACGCATGGACTACATGTTGTGTTACTGTGTGATGCGCCGGCACCCATTCCCGGTGCTAATAAAATCCTTCTACGAGAGGAGCAGATTCACAAGTGATTCGTCCTACTCCTCTGGGAGATCACGACGCCCGGATCGCACACAAGGCCAACACGGAAAGCCACCAAGACCATCACAGTCACAGTCGGCTGGCTGGTTACTGTCGCTGTCTTCTGCATAGGTTTCAGTTTCATTCTCAAATTGTATCCCGCCGTCTGCGGCAAGGGAATGGTCAGTCACTGCCTGCAGGATTGGGGTTCGAATTGCGACGCCAACCCGATGTTTGCATGCACCGTCGTAGCGATCGTCCGCAGGACACTCACAGGCAATCGGTATCCCATCGTGAACAGTGACGAGATATTCATGCTCCGCTGGTTTTGCGTGACTGGTATTCCGAACGAGGACACCCCTCGTTGTGAGTGAAAATTCGAGGGCTTCGTACTGGGTGCGCTTTGCAACTCGGTTCGTGAACGTCAGGTGGGACAGGACGTTGTTACTGGACATACTCGATCCACGAGGCACGCAGTGTGCCCCGCACCCCTCGGGGGCACAAAACAACGTTCCTGAGAGTCATACCTCTCTTCTCATCGTTGGTAACTCATCGAGTGACACAACGCTTGTTATACCTTGTTGCATTGTGTCGAACAATGATTGATGAGGGGCAACGAGGCATAAGGGCATGTATACAGATTCATCCAGGCGATGATACCAGGATTTTCCGACTCGGCGCCGCTGACGACATTCTCCGTATATTGATGCTCATGAGACAGAATTCACGCTAAAGAACTTGGTCGAGAAACCGACTATTCCCGATCAACCGTCTGACGAGCACTTGAGTTACTCACTGAGTTGGGAGTCATTCAGATCCGAGAGACCACACAGCGAAAGTACGTTTCCATTGACACAGAGCACATAGAGAAGTCAGATCCCATCCTCGCCATCGAACAACCAGAGTATCATCAACCGGTTCGGACATATGTTCAGCGGATCAAAGACGCTCTCGGTGACACTGATGGGTCCAGGACATCATTGGCGTCCTTGTGTTTGGAAGCGTTGCACGGGGAGAAGCAGATCGGAAGAGTGAAATAGATCTCTTCGTCCTCGTTGAAGGGGATCGAACTGTCGTTCGACGAATTGTCACAGAGGTCGTTGCTGAGCTGGGAGACGAACAATTCGACGGTGATCGCTACGAGTTTGAATCGTATGTCGAATCCGTAGAGGATGGTCGATGTACAATTGTTTCGAGTTCGTCGAGATCTTCGAAGTCACTATTTCCCGTATGAAGGGTTTCACAGTCGGTAAGAACAGCTGTTGCGAGGTGAATGGCATCTGCATACGACAGCTCGCGCTCTCGGCGCTGATAGTATTTCGTGCGGAGCCGTGATGCGTATAATGCAATTTCACTCGTGACAGGAACGACGTGGATCTGCTCAAAATCCTCGATTGCACTCGTAACAAGATCTGCTGTTTCACTGCTAACCTCGCGATTGAGGATATAATCAACCTCTGTCAAGGTAATCGTTGAAACGATGCCACCAGCGTCCCGCGCATCGTGAATTGTTTCTTCGGCGATATCCGACAGCGTCCCATCAAGACCATATTCAAGCCAGACCCACGAGTCGAGATAGATCACGCGTGTCTGTTCCACTCGCGTCGTTCACGCTCTAACAACTCTGCTGCGTCGAGTTTAAGTGGAGCGGCACGCTTTCGGGCGGTTTTGAGACGGTCCATCGGGTTATTTGGAACGCCGATCATTCGAACGCCACCGTCCTCATCGAACCGAAAGAGGACCTTTTGCCCTTCTGTAAGCTGGAGTCGCTCTCGAACTTTCTTAGGGATGGTGATTTGTCCCTTACTGGTGATTGTTGCTTCGTACGACATCGTCTGTTCTCCTTACAAAATAGTTGCTTGTAATGCGTATATCTGTTTCGCATACCCCTGTACTATCGTCTGACTACGGACCAAACCAATATCAATGACTATCGCTTAACCGAATCGGTAAATCGCGATCCCATCGTGGTTGCATTCCGGGCACACGTTTGTTTCGACCTCGACCGTGGTTCCACACTGGCGACACTCGGCGATGATGGTGCTGTATGATCGGCCAGTAAACTGTATCAGGAGGTCTTTCATGCGAACTCCGGCCTGTGATTAGTTCGCTGTTCCTCAATGATGAGTCCACAGTCCTCACAGACTGTTTCGATCACGTTGGTAGTGACCAGGCCGCCACATCTGGGACACTGGTTGATTAGTTCGCTCGGTACGTCTTCGTCAAAGCCGTTTGCATAGTTGTCGCTGCGTATCATCGAAATCATTCCTCATCAAGACGCTCACACTGGAACGCCCCGCACACTTGAGGGGCAGAAAAAACCCCCGGCGGTCGAAGCATATCGATACGCAACAGAGGAATCAGATCACGCTCATCGACATCAATTCTCCCAATAGTTTAACAGAGAATACGTGCTTTGACATCGAATCACTGACAGGCTGTCAACGACGGTCGAGGTTGGGATCGGTGGCCGAACTTACTCTGGCCGTTGTGCGTTTTCGTATTTGACCATCTTTTCGGGTTTGTCAGAGATCGTCTCATAGATGCGTTGTAGGGTCTCTTCAGCGTCGAGGAGATTGTGTGTCTTGAGGAACTTGCGCCCCTCGTCTGTCAATCCATAGAACTTCCAGGGATATCCTTGTCGGCGCTGGTCGTCGGAAAGTGCGACCTCCTTCACGATACCTGCCTCGATCAACTTTTGGATGTGTTTGTACACGGTAGCGTCGCTGACGCTCGGATTGAGCTGTTCGAGCTCGTACATCGACGGGAGTTGTCGTGGGTGTTGAAGGATATTGGTGAGGAGTGCAAACCGAGTCTGTTGGGTCACAAAATGTACCAGTTCGCGGTTGTTCGCACCGTCACCAGTTCCCAACTCTGTACTCATATCACTAGCTACGAACTGGTGACTCAAGTAGTTTACTCTGAGGTAAATTACCCCAGAGTAAACTGAACCTCATTATTCGGTAAATTACTTAATAAACTCTTTATTCCCTGCGTAATATAAGTCCTGTATGCCAGACGAGGAGTCACCGATTCCAGAGGACATTCTCAAAAGCGCTACGTCACAACTCAAGCAAGAAGAGATCTCGCTGGCTGATAACGAAGAGATCACTCACACGCTGAGTGAATTGACACCCGTGTACGAGAACGACCGCTCGTACTTCGTTCTCGGAAACTATGATCGAGAGTCAATTCGACGATTGAACCTAGTCACCGATCGTTTGAATCGTCGGGAGGACGCCTACGCGTTTCGAATGGTTGATATCCGTGGCGAGTGGGACAATAGCATCCAGAAATTCTGTCTTATCGCCGACCTCGTCACATACCTCGTCGGTGTTGCTGAGAAAGATCCCAGCGATTTCCTCGTCGAACAGGGGCTGCTCGTCGGAACCACCGAGTACTTCTCGAAAAGCTATGTTCTCAAACGCGAGTATGACGACGAAGAGCATCCGTTTGGGTGGATGCAAGATGGTGTCTTCGATCTCTTCGAGAACGAGGGACGGTTGTATCGGTGGCGAGTGGACGATGATCTTCTCGAAGCTGCCGAGTCACTTCCGTGACCTGACTAAAGATACCGAGAACCAGATCGCCTTTTACCAATAACATGTGACTCGAACTCGGTAGACTACGTCGGGCAAGCAGACGCGGTCGTGAATAGTCTGCTTTGCGATCAGTGATTTACACGCGGTTCCGACCACGCTACTCTCTGGCAACCCCGTCTGTGGTCGGATTATCGTTTGTGTTCTCCGCCGAAACTTCACCGGGAAGCTCCACATCGGCTTTCAGGACAATACCCTCCGTTTCCTTCTGAGTTGGCTTCGTCAGCTCGCATCCATCCCGCGAGGTCGGGATGAGCGAACGTGATCTCGATATGGTGACCACCGACGCCCGTTGCATTGTCAATTGACAGCGTTCGCGATTCTTTGTAGGTCACACCGGGCACCCGTTCGGCCATTTTTCTCCATGACGCGATAGCCATCGTTTGTCTACGCACAGCCGTAATGCGTCGCAACCTCTCGGTAGTCTAACTGTGCAACTTTTGGTTGGTTACGTGGCGCTCTGTTGCTGGAACCACTGTGCCAACTCTTGTTGAAACCGCTCAAACCACTGGAGGTCGTCGTGAAGGACGTCAAATACGACCTCCTGATCAACGTCACCATAACGATGGGCGAGAATATTGCGGAACCCAACGGCTTCTTCCATCTTTACCTGTGTCTCACTCGTGATGACCCCTGCCTCACCGAGGGCCTGTATCTCTTGCTTTGCGGTTTCACTTGCTGAGAGATCCTCTGTAGAACGGATATGCTGGGCAATATCGATACACGCTTGAATGAGATTCATCAATGTTCGCTCGACTGCCCGCTGTCTAATCATATCGGTCAAATACTGGTCTCGTGACTGTCCACGCATCTGCCGCAAATCATCGGTGTATTGGTTTATATACTGGAGCTTATCGACGAAGATCTCTTCATCGACCATTCACACGTCACCGCTCGCAAGTCGGTCGATGAACTCTTGCCGTTCTCGTTTTCGCTCATCGACGGTTGCACCGTACTCTTGTTCGACTTGCTTCCGATAATCGTCTACGACTGTTTCATCTCCGACGAGGAGTATTCCATCACGAACGGCTGAATGAAGGACGTTCAATGGAAGCTGTTCGATGTCGCTTACGTCCACAAAGCCCTCGGCATATGCTTGGAGGTCAGCATCGATGCGATTCCGTCGTTGAAACCGCTCACGGGCGTCAAGTTGATCCGGGAAGTGGAGCGCAATATCGACATCGGATGTCGGTGTGGCCGTCCCTCGTGCATGGGATCCAAATAATAGAGCGAACGTGACTTCAGTTTGGGAAAGATATGACTGGAGCCGAGTGACATCAACACCGTCGATGTCCGGGTCGCTCGTCCGCTTCATGGGTTAGTGTTTGCGAGCGATGACTAATATACTTACGTTGGGTCCATTCCGGACGAGTACAATCGATATAGAACATAGGGGGATGGGGCTCTTCTGTGATCTCTCCCAAGCAGAAAACGCGAACATGGTTGTCAGAATCAAATCGCATTCTCCTGACGGTCACATTCTCGGCTGATTCAATCACGAGCTTCCGACCACAGACGCGGTGGTCGGTACCAGCTCTCTTCCTCCCGCTTGTTTGTAGCCGATAGTTGCCGATACAACTGCCGTACTTACGAGTAGCCGGACGACGTCTGTCCTGAGCTGTGTCAATTCGGGACGTCCACAACCGCGGTCCTGGTGGTGTTTGTGTTAGAGTCGTGTCCCTCTCGAGTGTGTTTTCGTCCCGACCACGCTACTCTCCGGCAACCCCGTCTGTGCTCGGAGTGTCGTCCGTAGTTTTGCTGTTCACCTCACCGGGAAGTTTCACATCGGCTTTCAGGACAAGGCGTGTTTCTTGGTAGATCAGTCCGTCTTTGGACCGTTGGCGTTTGATTTTCCCAAGGCGGCCATTCGAGAGTTCATGTATTGCGTCTATCGTCCGTCGAGCCAGCTCCTGGCTATATTTCTTGCTCACGCCGCACTCCTTCAGTCGAATCCACTTAGCAAGCTCTGAGGCATCGAGATACGCACGAATCTCGCCACTGTCGGTCGACCAGATCGAATACCGACCAGCATCATCGCGCTCGCGCCACGCCTTGCTTGCGAGTTCGTCCGGTTTGCGATTGGTCACCGACATAAACATTTCATCGTCATAGCGAGCCAATCGCTGTATTGGGAGGTGATCGGCTATCGAATGCGCGACTGCACCACCGCGACCGAGGACATCTTCCTCACCGGGGAGACGGAAGTAGGTCTTCCGGTCGTCTTTGATGATGCGTTCGAGTTCGTTGCCACCGACAGTGATCCGGTCTTCGTTGACGTTCTCGGCGAGCAGGTAGGCACCTTTCTCGAACTCGCGGGCTTGGAGTTCTTCGATGCGGTCATCACAGGACTGATTTTTTGGAAAGTTAGCTCTCGGTGGGCTTCCAGTCGCTGAACTCGCTCGATGATC
Source organism: Haladaptatus caseinilyticus (assembly GCF_026248685.1). NCBI lineage: Archaea > Methanobacteriati > Methanobacteriota > Halobacteria > Halobacteriales > Haladaptataceae > Haladaptatus > Haladaptatus caseinilyticus. The sequence goes on from NZ_CP111040.1 coordinate 105,068, forward strand.
TCATCGACCGTGAAGTCGGTCGCGATACGACTGGCTTCCTGCCATTCGAGATAGCCTTCGTTGCGCTCGTATCGAGCCGGGCGACTCTCGCTTTCATTATGGGCGATACCCATTTCGACGAGTCGTTCAAGATGCTTTTTCGCGGCGTTTGGTGAACACTCGGCGGTCTCTGCGATATCAGCGTAGGGGGTCGGCGCCGTAATCCCAAGGATCGTATCGTAAACACGCCCGAATGTGTCGGTATTTTCCCGCCACCGCTGTCGGATATTGTCGGTGGCGTCTCGGTTGGGAGTGGGATCGAACTCGGTCATTGGTGATACTACATGCCGTTTCACAACATATATTTGGAATTTGAAAATATTATGAGGGGGTATCGAGAATCGACAATTTCTCGAAGACCACGATGTTAGTATTGAATACTAACATCGACGAGTTTCACTTCGGAGTACAGCGAGTGGGCCTCTCCCGTTTAGATCGCTTATCGTTCCATGGCTCAAGAGATCGGCTTGATCAGCTGTATGAAGTCCCAAATCGACGAGCCTGATCTCCTAAGAGACCTCTATGAACCCTCGACGCTCATTCTGCAAGCATATAGCCCCTGTCAAAACCGTAACGAACGACGGGACGCTCCAGAAATGTCTATGCGAGGACGACGACGATGTCGAATCAGAAGACTGCGACTGTGACGGCGTCGGTGGTTTCCCGTGTTGGACATACGCGCGAGCGGGACGAAAAGAACTGCCGAACTAACCACCGATCCCGGCGTTTATTGGTATGTAAGATTCACTTCAACCATCTTTGTAGCTCGCTGGAGCAACTCTGGGATGTCTTCTCGAAACCAATCACCGTGAACACGATGAGTTGGTCCAGCAACTGTAAGCGCACCAAAAAGAGCACCCGTTTCCTGATTCACTATCGGAGCAGCAACACCTCGCATTCCTTCTAATCGCTCTTCATCATCGAATGCAACGCCAAGTTGACGTATACGTTTTAACTCAGCGTCCAACTCATCCCGATCTGTGATTGTTTGTGGCGTTCGCTTCGGCAGTCCATGCTGTTCAATGATTTGGTCTACTCGTTCCTCCGGAAGATGAGCTAAAATTGCTTTTCCCGTTCCGGTACAGTGAAGATATAAACGGATTCCCAATCGTGCGTCTGTTTTGACTGCTTGATCCGTTCGATTATAGTAGAGATATACTGCTTGTCCGGCCTCTTCAACGGCAATGGCAGCTGACTCCCCTGTTTCTTTTACCAGATTATTCACTACCGATTTTGTAACCGGATAGACGAGATGGCGATTGAGTGCATTTGCTCCGAGACGAAGCGCTTTCAATCCAACAAAATATTCCGTGCCATCATTTTGGACATATCCACGATTCTCAAGTGTCTTAAGATGGCGATGGACTGTACTCTTTGGCCGATCAATCTCGGCAGCGAGCGTTGAGACCCCTGCTCCATTTAAATCCCCAAGTTTCTCCAGAATTTCGATACCTGTATCGAGTGCTTGGATTGGTGGCTCAGGTTGGTCAGCCATTGTGTTTGTGTATGTGGCCTGTTTGTATAAATACCGTTCCACTCTGTGGAACATCATTATCCGCTGCATGGAACGTTCCCTTCTTTCATTTAATATTATTATCAATCATAATAATCCACCTATAAGCATAGCGGTCTTCCTCGGCTGCCGTTCCATTCTACGGAACAATGGCAATAAAGACAGAGTTTTATAGTAAACTTCCAATAATATTGTCTCCCCACTGAATAGGTCGATTTAGGAAATACCAATAGTAGGTCTATATCCTTGAATACTCCTTTTTCTGGCCTAAATACTGTATTTTGCTAAATCCTATCTTCTCATCTTCGAAGCGACAATCTCTCTCATCCGGCTTCATTATAGCTATATTCTGATATAGAATTTATAATAATATATTAAATAGAATTATATAGTGTCTATCACCACGTTGAGTCGGTGATTTAGACCACATGGGACTCATCGGAGCAATTGGAATTCTCGTTGTGTTCGCAGTTTTCGGGATTCTAATGATGACAGAGCTTGTGCCTACTTTCGTTGCATTGGCTGCAATGGCACTGAGTATCGCCGCTGTCGGTGGACTAGGAACAGATCAAATAATTAATACGGTAATTGTAGACGGTTCAACGAAGCTTGCAGCAGCGTTCGTTGCCGTGTTCTTTGGTGCTGCACTCGGCGCGATCATCGAACAAACCGGTATCGCCGAGGAGATCGTCAAATCCGCGGCGGAACTCGGTGGAGACAATGCGATCGTCGTTTCGATACTGCTCTACCTCGCCGTCACAGTCATTTCAACCAGCATTTCAGGATTGGGTGCGTTCATCATGATCGCGACTATCGTCTTCCCAATCATGGTTAGCATCGGTTTTCAGCGGAAAGTTGCCGCAGGTATCGTTCTCCTGGGATATGGCAACGGAGTCATGTTCAATCCAGCTAACTGGGTGTTCTATGCTGACGTCACGGGGATTGACCTACAGCAGGTGTTGGTATGGGCGCTTCCAACTGGTTTCGCTGCGTTGATCGCGGGACTCGCGTATATCGGATTCCAGACAAAAAGGGGCAATATTCAGGCGACCTGGGCGACGAACGCCGAAGACGTCGGATCGACGGCAGACGAAATCGAACAACAGTTCGAATCGATCGTTCCAACATACGCGCTTCTTGCCCCAATTCTCCCGGTTTTGCTGGTTATTGCCGGCAGTCCCGTCCTGCCTGCCTTCGTAGTCGGTATTCTCTACGCGGCTGTCACGAGCAAACCCGGACTCAAAGCATTCAAAAACATGAAACAGACATTAAATCAGGTTACATACGCATTCCATGAGGGGATTTCGGACGCCGCACCAGCAATCGCGCTGATGGTATCGATCGGGTGGCTCCTCCAAGCCGTCTTCGCCAAGCCCGTGGCAACGACAATGGAGCCTCTACTTAGACTTATCATCCCGCAGAATATGATGCTCTACGCCGCGATGTTCATCGTCCTGGCCCCCCTTGCGCTGTACAGGGGGCCACTGAACCTGTGGGGCTTGGGAAGCGGTATTATCGGTGTTCTCGCCGCAATTGGAATTAATCCAGCTCTCATTACCACCACCGCAGTGAGTGCGCTTCGGGTACAAGCACCAGCTGACCCAACGAACACGCACAATGCGTGGACTGCAGACGAAATGGAAATCAATGTTAATGACATCACTAAAAGCATTCTTCCATTCGCATGGTTTACCGCTGGAGTGGGTGTTGTTGTTTCAGTGTATCTCTTCGGGCTCTAATCCATGACACAGATACGAATCGGTATTGACGTCGGTGGAACGTTTACAGATGCAGTTGCGATTGATACCACGACCTTCGAGGTTCTGGATCAAGTGAAAGTCCCAACGACTCACGATGCGGGTGCCGGAGTCGCCGCAGGGATTGTTGAGGCAGCCTCGACAATACTCGAATCAGTCGAAGCCACTCCTGCTGACGTTGTGTTCATCGCACACGGAACGACACAAGCGACTAATGCGCTTCTAGAAGGCGACGTCGCAAAGGTCGGCGTACTTGGGATGGGACGCGGTCTGAAAGGTCGACGCGGTCGGTCCGAAACCCAAATCGACACCATCTCACTAGATAATGACCAAACGATCGAGACTGAACACGGATTTGTGATGCTCGACGACGGGGTACCAACTGATGAGATCGAACCAATTCTCGAGCGGTTTGCGGACAAGAACGTTGAAGCCGTCGTCGTAAGTCAGGCGTTCGGCGTCGACGACCCGACTGCGGAAAACGCGGTCTGTGACCTTGTGACCCGAGATGGGCTTGCTGCCATCGGTGCGAATGTTGTTTCAAAGCGCTATGGCCTCAAGGTTCGAACCCGGACAGCGGTCGTTAACGGGAGTATCCTTCCACGGATGATAGAAACATCGCGCTCGACCGTTGAGAGCATTGGTGGAATGGGGATCGATGCCCCGCTCATGATAATGCGGTCAGACGGTGGCGTGATGGAAATAGAGGAGATGCAACGACGTCCTATCCAGACGATTCTTTCTGGCCCGGCGGCAGGCGTTGCCGGCGCGTTGATGTATGAAAACATCACCGACGGTATCTTTATCGAAGTTGGTGGCACCAGCAGCGACATCAGCGTCATTGAGAAGGGACAACCGAAATGGAAAGCGGCCGAAATCGGTGGTCATACAACTTTCCTCCGGACGCTAGACATTCGAACTGAGGGAATTGCCGGTGGATCGATGATTCGTCTTGATGGCGACAAAATCGCAGAAGTCGGCCCTCGAAGTGCTCATATTGCCGATATTCCGTATGCGGTATATGCTGACCCCGACGAAATCCAGTCACCCTCGCTTGTCCGCCTTCGCCCAAAACCGAACGATCCCGAATACGTTGGTATCGAAACGGCGAATGGGAATCGATACGCGCTGACGCCGAGCGGTGCAGCAAACTTGCTCGGGTATGTCGACGAAACAGCCTATGCAGCCGGAAATCCAGAGGCAGCCAGACGTGCGTTCGAACCACTTGCTGACGAATTGGGGGTAGACGTTGAGACGGCCGCTGAGATGGTGCTTGATGCAAGCATCGGAAAGATTATTCCTGTTATTGAGTCGATCGTAGAAGAGTACGATCTTGACCCAAAACTTCTTGAATTAGTCGGCGGCGGTGGCGGGAGTGCTGCCTTGGTTCCATATCTGGCCGCAACAACCCCCTACGAAGCACGGCTTGCTCACAACCATGAGACAATCAGTACAATTGGTGTTGGGTTGGCGATGGTTCGCGACGTCATCGAGCGAAACGTCATGGATCCTGGTGAGGACGAAATCCAGCAGCTACGACGGGAAGCCATCGATTCTGTTGTCGGTATGGGAGCGAGTCAAGAAACGGTTGAAGCAAAAGTCGAGTATGATAGCTCCCGAAACCTGCTTCGCGCGGAGGCTGAAGGGTCGACCGAACTTCAAACGCGTGACCTCTCCCAGGGAACAGTTGATGAGGCGGAACTCCGGGAAACAGCGGCTTCAAGCCTCGATGCCGAGGCTGAAACCATTGAAAAGTTTGCTTCAATTGGGGGGCTGTCGGTGTATCAATCCCAAGAGACAAGTTCAAAATTCTTCGGTCTTATATCCAGCAGTACTCAACGACTCGCTGTTCTCGACGAAAGTGGCGTCGTCAAACTCAAGCTTAATGATGCGGAGGTGTACAAAGCGACTGGTGAACTTCTTACTAAGGTGGTCGACAAGGTTCTGGACGAAGAATCCGTCTTTAGTAACGCTTCAGCCAAGTTGCCGAACCTCTACATCTGTCATGGTAATCAACTGTTAGACGTTAGCGGCATCTCGTCACGTGAACAGATCCACTCGCTGCTCGACGTTGAATTCGAGGAGATACCGGACTCAGAACAACTCCTGATTCTAGCGGAGAAGCCATGAACCCGGTAGTTAACCCCTCTGGAGCTGAAATAACAGCCTCGGATACCGAGCATTTGTCATGGATCCAGCGTGCGAACGCAACTGGACAAACCCGTGCCCGAAATATTCGCGACAAATATGGAACGAACAACCCATTTCAGATTGCCATCGAGGAAGATATTGAGATTAACCAGGATCACTGGAACGGTTTCGACTCAGTTCAGTTACTTGGGGCGTACTCGGGTGGTGCTATTACCCTGTACGAGGGACAGATTGACCGAGTTGCCAACATTGCTGACATTGACCGGAATATTCTCCGAAAAGCCGTTTGCAGCCACGAGCTAGCTCATTATCTGTTAGAACAGAATCCGCCGGAGTGGCGAGAGCAATATAGTCCAATTAAACGCGCACTACGGTGGCTTCGGCGCAAAAAAACATCCAGACCATCGAGACGTAGCCTCGAAGAGTGTGCCGCACACTCATTTGCTACTACATTGATTCCTGAATCTGTTGCATCGTTCGCTCAGCAATCCCAATAGAAATCGATCAGAATACTCACACAGCTATGACTGAAGATCACTACCCAATCGTCGTCGTCGGAGGAACCGCAGGTGGAATTGCAGCTGCAGTACGTGCTGCACGAAACGGTGAACAAACATTACTCGTTACCTACAACCAGCATCTCGGCGGGATGATGGCTGGGGGATTGAGCTATACGGACACACTGATTAAAAAATCTCGAGCACCGCTTCTCGACGAGTTCTTCTCATCAGTTCGTGACCACTATCGAACAGAATACGGGGAGAACTCAAAACAGTACGAGTTCTCCGAGGATGGCTATATCTGTGAACCTCACGTCGCAGAGGAGATTTTCGAGGAGTTTGTCGCGAATGAGCCGAACTTGACAGTCTCCCGTGGATATCGTCCGACATCGGTTACGCGAAATGGATCGATTATTCAAAAAGTTACGTTCGAAGCGTTTGACAGCGATTCAACCTTCCAGGCTACTGGTTCGACGTTCATCGAAGCGACGTACGAGGGAGATCTCATGGCGATTGCTGGTGCGGCGTACCGTGTCGGTCGAGAGTCACGCTCGGAATACAATGAACAATTCGCAGGGCGGTTGTTCACTGGAATTCGTGGTGACCGATACTATCCGCGGGCCGCGGTCGGTGATGGCGATGACACCGCACCGATGGATCGCCGTGGCCCTCTTCATGTGCCAACAGATAAACAGCAAGGCGATCTCGACATTGTACCGCATCCAGCGGGCCTTACAGAGATTTATCCGAGGAGCACTGGCGAGGCGGACAACGCTATTCAAGCATACAACTATCGCCTCTGTTTAAGCCGGGATCCGGAAACAAGGCGGCTCCCGGATAGACCTGACGGATACGACCGAGCTGAGTATCTTGAAGAATTAGACGAGATCATCGAGAGCGGTGTTCGTCAGTATCTGTTACTCCGATACCTCCCGAACGAAAAAGCCGATATGAACTCGGCTGACCTCCCAGGCGAAAATCATGATTATCCGGATGCAGGGTGGGATCGGCGCGACGAAATCGCAACACGACACCGCAATTACGCGCTTGGACTTCTGTATTTCTTACAGAACGATGATGCGGTTCCTGATGAAATTCAATCGTATGCTCGCGAATGGGGTCTTGCCACTGACGAATTTACGGATACGGACAACTTCCCGTGGCAGCTTTACATTCGAGAAGCACGACGATTAGAGGGGCGAACTGTCTTCACTGAAAATGATGCACGCCATGCCCCCGGATTGGACCGCACACCGATCAAGTCGGATGCGGTTGCCATTGCTGAGTATCCACTGGATTCTCATGCCTGTCATACCGAGCGACAATTGGGTAGCCAGCCAGAGGGATTCTTTTATGCATCGCAGGTTACACGCCCTTCACAGGTTCCCTACCGATCTATGCTACCGAAAGGCATCGACAACTTACTAGTCCCCGTCCCATTGTCAGCAACACATGTCGCCTATGGTACGATTCGCTTAGAGCCTACTTGGATGCACATCGGCGAATCGGCGGGTTTTGCGGCTGCACTTGCCGAGCAACAGCAGGTTCCACCTGCCGATATCGATAGTGAAGAACTTCAACAAACGCTCGGTGAGTCTGGTGTTGTGTATTCGTTCTTTAATGATGTTGACCGTTCTGAATTCGGTTCTGAATCGTGGATTCCCGCGGTTCAGTATCTCGGCTCGAAAGGGTTCTTTGATTCATATGATGCCAACCTAGAGACAAAACTGACAAAATCGCGGGCTGAACAGTGGAGCAAGAATACCGCTGCATTGTTATCTAATACCGGTAAGGAGCCAACTGTATTGGCCCAAGATCTGCCCGATAGTGAACCAGACACTTCTTCGCTCACAACGGGCGATTTTCTCCAGTTGCTACGAACTGAGCTACACAAGGATGAATTACCGCCATCAGTTCTTCCGTCGGATCTTGAACCAAGTGATCCCATTTTAATAGGCCATGCAAGTGTTATTTGCTACCAGCTTCTCAGGAATCATGGTGATGGTGAGTAGCTGGATTGACCCGATTATGGGTTAGTCAAAGAGTCCACTCTCTTGGCTGCAGCCAATTCTTGACGGACAACGGAACGCTCTCGATACAACGCAGTACTGCGAAGGTTTACTGCGCCAAAGTGGTGGCTCGTCTGCGAAAACTTCGATGCTCGAATTGCTCGATATCGATGCTCAAAGATAGCTCACAACCCTGAACAGCACTGTTGTAGTGAATACGGTGGGTCACTTCGCGTCGAGAAGATCGATTACTAACCAATTCTCGTTTAAGTAGTTCTCGCGATAAGCAATAGATACGAGGAAGATTTTCGCGGACTGCTGCATTCTGTGTGAGTCATTTCTATCGCTCTTGCTTCGGAATATGGAGCGACAGTTGGTTAGTAGATTATACTAACTCTAATCCCTCGTGAATTCTCTCTTTTACGTAACCCTCCAAAATTCGTTGAAAAGCCTCGGGAGAGATTTGAACTCTCGACCGGCTCCTTACAAAGGAGCTGCTCTGCCAGCCTGAGCTACCAAGGCATGACTGGTATCGATACGCTCCCAACAAAGGTCTTCTCCTTTCGAATTCTCCACAAACGAAGATGGTAGTCTGCGTATCTTCTTCTGTGAGTTCGCATCGTTTGACTCCAACTCCGTATGGGCAATTTATACGCTAACCAAATCTCTTCTTTTCTCCCTATCTTACTCACTACAGCGATCGACACTGATGTATACCCTGTATCGAGCGAATGACCCTGCTAAGAGCCCATCTCTGATGAGCACCCACGAAAGCCCAGCAAGCAAACCAAAAATCACAGCAGTGTTGCTCCATCGTCCACCCGTCACTAAGACATACGCGGTCAGAATCGCTGTGAGCAATTCATAGATTGCCCAGACTAAACGCGGACGGTGGAGCGTCCTCATAACTGAACGTACCACTATCTCACCGAGAATTCCACTCGAAACTGGTTCTAACAGCGGGAACGATCCAGTAGCTTCCAAGGCATCTTTGTCCCTTGATCGTCACTCAGGATAGCAGTTTCCTGCTGACGCTGGAATGACTGTCCACAATAGAATAGACCTGTTCTCAAGGTCGTGGCTGCGCGCACAGCAACGCGAGCACGGAGCGGAGGGTGGGGTGGCGGGGCCTGGGTCGGTCCGGCACACAATAAAAAGGAACCTCTACTATCCGACTACTCCCACCAGCGCCCGCGCTCGAGACTGTGAATATCGCTCCAGCCAGTGACGGCTACTGAGACACGCCCCTCGTACCAATTTGTTGCAACTGATCGCAACTGCACCCTTTCACCTTCCTCAACCATCGTCTTTTGCGATGCTCGCCATACGGTGAATTTGATGCGACCACTGTCGTCTTCGATCAGGCCGACTTGTTGGATCTTCGGACTGCCAGGAGTCCACAGCTGGGTAACTTGCCCCTCAATGCTTACCTCCTTTCGATTCACGTCCTGCACATCCGCGATTGAAATCACCTGCCCAGGGGCCGTCCGCAATTCCTCGTACACACCCACGACTGCACTCATCACACTTGTCCCATCCACAACCCGTTCAGCTAACCGCCGACTGATTGCTGCTCGCGACCACTCATCGATTTTTGTCGTTAACCGCATTGCTTGTTTGTTCACTGCCGCCAACTGCTCTTGAGCCAACTCCTCACGAGGATCTCCTCGCTCTGGATCACACCACGGATCCACACTTGCCGCTCGCTCCTGGAACGCACAGCGCCGTTCTTGACTTCCCTCGACCGCCACTCGTCGACATTGTGCTTCTCGCTCTGAATCTTGTGCTCGATCCCACCGCTCACGCGTTCGTGTGATCTCCATCTCTCGTGCCACCAATCGCTCTTCTGCCGCCAACGTCAGTCCACGGCCAACCCCATCTGGATGATTCGTATCCACTTTCCCTTGGATGGTCTGTGCAACCGACGGCTGTAGCTCGGGTGTTTCCTCAACAACCTCATATTGTTCCGCTTCATCACATTCAATCGCCTGTTCGTCAACCGAAACTCTTTGATCAATCGTCTGTTTACTACTCATTGGAACTCTACCACGTTCCGAAGGCGCGTCCACTACCGCGTCTTTTCCGACACTTACCTCTGCATGAGTCACAACGCTACATTGCACAACGCATCCATCTCCTGCGCGCTCGCTTGCGCCTTCGCGAGCGTCCCCCTGGGCGCGAAGCGAGCGCGCGTTTTCGAAGGGACACAACCAGCACCGCGCGGCGACCCGCCCGGAGCAAGCGTCCAGCACACAAGCCGGTTTCGTGTCCGTCGACCAGCGAGAGACGCAACCGAACGTGCGCTTGGTGCTGGCGTCGAAACCAGATGCCCGGAACGGCCGCAGGCCGCACGCCCGGACTGGTCGGTCGCGAGCGACGCGGAGGTCTCGTGAGCAAAGCGAACGAGACGTCGGTGAGCTTGCTCACCGAAAGGCGGCAGCGGCGAGCGGGACGGGCCGTAACGAAGCACCTAAGAACGACTGATCCGCTTTCTCCGGCAGGTCATACACTTCGATGACTCGGTTCATGCAGAGGGCACTCTCGACGAAGCGAGTATCGTTGGGCCAGTCGGGCCACTCGGCAAGTCACTGCTTGAACGCGTCGTTATATCACTCAGTGGACCGCGAAGAACCTGAAACGCCGACGAGCCGTGGCATCAGACGAGACTCTGCACGCCGTAGAAGTTCAGAGGCAGTCGAATTCGCAACCTCCAGTTCACTCGCGACAGCATCAAGAGACGCCTGCCGCGGGACAGCATAATAGCCCATCTCGGTCGCCGTCTCGATCGCTTCTGCCTGGCGACTGGTCAAACAGCCAGTCACCGACCCTAGTCGACGGTCGAGCCGGCCAATCTCTCTGACGTCGACGCCGATGTCCGACCGGGCTTCGAGCGCGTCCACCAGGTCCGACAATGAGTCACCGCTCCCCACGACGGTCACATCGACCCAGCCGTCTGTGCCGTACACAATCGGTGGGACGACGACGAGTTGCAGGTCGATGAATGCCCGAGTCAATCCTCGTTCCGACTCAGTGTACTCCTGGCAGACGTACGAATAGAACCCGGTCTCGTCAAGGGGAGCAAGTTCGAACCATCGAATGGGTTCGACGGTTTCGATGCGGTCGCGATACGCGTCGATGTCGCCGTCGATGTAGAGTAACGCGAACTGGACAGTTTCGAACGACTGATTCCACGCGTGGAGTTCTGCGCGATTCATTGCTTCTGAGTCTGCGACGAACGATTGCAGCGGGTGGCGCATCGCCGCGGGAACGTCGAGGCGAGCGTGGAGGTAGCGCATTAGCAGTTATCGAAACGTCTCACTCGACCCACATAAATAGGCGAGATATCTCGGGACAACGTTCGTTCCGGTCGTGGCCGTTTTTTCACCTATGTGCCCGCAACACAGCGAATTCGATGCGTCGTCCGAGCATTCATCCGGCCGTCGCGGTACCGCCCTCCCCACTGAGACGCCGCCCGGGCCAGCTGGCCTCCCGATACTTGGGAACGCTCGCTCACTCATCGGCGATACGCGGGCGTTCTTTGACGAGATGAGTACCTACGGCGACGTCGTCAGCTATCGCCTTCCGCGGATGGACTTCTGTACGGTGTTGCATCCCGACCTCATCGAGCAGATTCTGCTGGTCGATTACGCACAATACGAAAAGTGGGGGCTCGAAGACTTCGGTGGCGAGTTCGCCCCCAATGGCGTGCTCATGACTGACGGCGACCAGTGGCGACGCCAGCGCACGATGCTTCAGGACGCCTTCACAGTCGAACGCATCCGGAGTTACGGCGAGACGATGGCCCAGTCCGCAGAGGAGCTAGTTGCCGACTGGGACGATGGCGAGGAGATTGCGCTCAATCGCGCGTTCTCGACCCTCACCCTCGACATGTTGACCCGGTCGCTGTTCGATTTAAAACTCGACGAAAGCGGGAGTATCGTGACCGAATTTGCAGAGACCCTCAATGACCGAGGCAGTTTAGACGGCCTTTCTACGTTCGTGCCAATGTGGATTCCGACACCGGAGAACCGCCGCTACAACCGCGTGCTCTCCGAATTTCGGTCATTCATCGAGGGGCTTATCGACGACCGTCGCGGGCAGGAAGACGAGTACGACGACCTGTTGTCACTGTTGCTCACCGTCGAGGACGCAGACGGCAACACGATGTCGGAAACCGAGATTCGCGACCAGATGATAACGTTCCTGTTCGCCGGTCACGAGACGACGTCGCTGGCGCTGACCTACACGTTCCTTGAACTCGCGAAAAACCGGTCTGTACGCGACAAACTGGATGCAGAACACGACGCAATTCTCGGAGGGCAGGCGCCCACGCTTGACGATCTCGCCGAACTCACGTACACGGAGAAAGTCATCCGCGAATCGCTTCGGCTGTACCCACCCGCATTCACCATGTTCCGCAAGACTACTGAGGACGTCGCACTCGGAGGCTATCGCATTCCGGAAGGGACCAGAATCACGCTCCCGCAGTTTTTCGTGCACACGGACGAACGCTGGTACGACGATCCCGGAACGTTCGATCCCGACCGCTGGACGGAGGAGCTCGAGGACTCGCGTCCGGATTACGCCTATTTCCCGTTCGGGGGTGGGCCGCGCCACTGTATCGGGATGCGCTTTGCCATGCTCGAACTGAAGACGATGCTGCCCACAATCGCCCAATCAGTCGAATTCGAATTGCTGTCCGACCCAAATCCTGATTTGGAGATGGCAACGACACTTCGCCCGGCCGAGGATATCCGTGCTCGCGTGAAACGACGGTGATAAACGCGGTCAGACATTGTTTCCGTCCTTCCTCACGGGAGTGAGAATAGTCTACACATGAACTGGCCGGTATCAGTGATATGAATCGCAGTCATCCATCGTCGATGTCCTCGTCAACGCCTTCGATATCCGCGAGTGACGCACCCAATGTCTCCGACATCGAAGTGTTCGAGGACCACGGACCGGAGCGCCTGCAGGACAATTTCGAACTCGGCAACAAACGCCATAGGTTCGCGATGTGGCTAGCCAAGACTGTCAATTCCGATCCGTTTTTAACTTTGGACACAGTGCGATAAGCGGATTGAACACGGGCTCCGTCACTCGCGAAGGGAGACGTCGCCATAGAGAGCGTCTCAACACGCAAGTAAACGAGGAGAAGGCGACAGCGGTGAGCGAGACGTCGGTGAGCTTGCTCACCGGTAGGCGGCATGCGGCGAGCAGGGTGGGCCGGAGAGAACCACCAGTTAAACAGTGAGCACCAAATATCGACTATCCCCTCTGGGTGGGATTGAAAGGGGCCGTGCGCTCGTCGAACGAGACCACATAAGCACCGCAACAGAGTGAACAGCAGCGAGACGCAGCCGTCGAGCGTGCAGGGGCTTTCGAGGCTATTAGCTGCGGAAACATTGCTCACTGCATTTGTCTCTATCCCTAGCCGAGTATCGTCTGTTATTCATTCGATGACTGTCGACTCCATCCCCTCCTGTCGCCCAGTGTGCAGACATAGTGTTCCCCCACCCGATCTCCTATTCAGCTAGTGGTGCTTCAACTGTCGATTGATTGATCCGGATTCTATATGTCGGGGAAAAGAGTAAAAACCTGACAAAATTGACGTGCAAGATATAGAAGATGTAGACAGTATCTCCAGTACTGCACATACCAATCACATCCCTGTCATTGACTTCGAATAAGGTTAGGCTTCAATGACCCCAACAATGATGCCATGGCCGAGCGTTACCCTAGAAGTTATGCTCAAAGATTCGCTCGAGGAGGCATTGAACAAACAGATCAACGCTGAACTCTACTCGGAGTACTTGTACCTCTCGATGGCGGCCTACTATGAGGATGAAGGTCTGCCCGGGTTCGCGTCGTGGATGCGGGCCCAGGCCGACGAGGAGCGTGCTCACGCGATGCGAATTTATGACTTCGTCATCGAGCGAGACGGACGGGTTACTCTGGATACTATTGACAGTCCGCCAAGGGAGTGGTCCGGTCCGTCTGACGCCTTCGAGGCAGCCTACGAACACGAGGTCGAAATAACCGGGATGATCAACGACCTCGTCTCACTCGCCCGTGAAGAGAACGACAATGCGACCGAAAACATGCTCCAGTGGTTTGTTGCGGAGCAGGTTGAGGAGGAAGCGACAGCACAGGCCGTTCTGGATAAACTCAAGCACGTCGGTGACGACGGTCCCGGCCTCCTGATGGTTGATCAGGAACTCGGCCAGCGCGGTGGCACCGGAAGGGACTCGGGCGGGAACGGAGCTTCCACATCTGAGCCCATGGGTGAGTAGTCAGAGACGGTGGCGTCGGACTTCCTATCGTCACCTGATGAATAAGCGCTCTGTAGCTCTCACACCGTAAGAGAACTATCTGCTATCGGGCATCAGAGCGTAGAACTTTGAATCCATCAGTCCATGGTTGACGGACCACTAGATTCACATCGAGAACAGTATCTCAATGCTAGCATCCCCCGAATAACAGTCACTCAAATCAACCGCAGTGAATCGCCGGGATCATCGCCAATGATATCTGCGACCCCGTACACGGAAATCGCATCTGCGTATCCTTGTGCGCCAACAGCCCGTTCAACACCTTTCCTGGCTGGTTTGTCGTCGGTAAGCACAGTAATACCGGCGGTCGACCGGTCTCGAAGGTATTGAACAACTAGTCCTGCAAGAATCGCATCCGCCTTCTCAACCTCATGTTCAGGTCGGCCAGTCTCATTCGCAATCGTCCGTCTCGCGATATCGCTCGCTGCGACGGCATCTCCGTCCGTTGGTGCTGGGGCGTCGATGACCTCGGCCCAGCCCTCCTCAAGGGCGATACGGACACGATCTGTGTCTGGCCCACCGATCTCACCGATAACGCGGTGAGGCAGTTTGAGTACGACGCCAGCGGCCTGCACCGCTTGTCGGAATCGTTTGTACCGCTGGTTTGTCGGATGCCCAATCGCGATAAAGATGTTCGCATCGACGAGGACATCCGTCTCTGCGGACAGCGGCGTATCTTGATCCATCTGTCCTACTCACTCGTCGCCTAGTGGTGGTTCGACCGGCGACGTCTCCATCTCCTCAAGATCAGGAAGATCCATCTCATCATGAACATCTGGGAACAGATAGTCGAAGTAGGGATCGTGATCACGGCCGACAGCAAGGGCTGGCACGAGAGCATACACGATGAGCATCGCTTCTGTATTACGGACATCGATATCACTCCCAACCATTCGCTGTGTTGTTTTACCTGCAAAATGCAGACCAGCACCGCGCAATGCTGCGACGAGCTTCCCAATTCGATACCGCTCAACGAAATATTCGATATCTTCGTCGACTTCTTGCAGCGCAAAAGCATGCAGTACAGTCGGCGTAATGATGATCGGGAGGTGCTTCTCGATGAGCACAATCGGATCGGCAGTCAACTGCTGCGGACGGGTTGAGTCATCACGCTTCACGAGACCAAGCGCGACGAGCCGGTCGACATACTCGTACGTCGTCGATTTGGATAGCTCGAGTCCGTCCATCACCTCCGGTGGCGACACTGGCCCCCAGTAGCAGATATACACATAGACACGGGTGAGAGCTGGGTGGTTGAGGAGTTCAACGATGGTTTCTAACCTGGGTGCGTTCTGTGCGAGTGCTTCCGGGGCAAGCGTTTCCTCGTTCAGTGCGTCAGTTGGTGGGTCGAGCGTGTCAATGCCTCCATCTGGGAGGATCCGACCGGAATCAGGTATCTGAGTCATAGTTACTAGTCCGAAGTCCATGTACTTCAGACTACCGCTGGTTCTAGGGGGACATACTTGGCGTACCACTATCCCATATAGACTGATCGGTCGCAAGCGATGCGGCGGTCTCGTTCGCCTCGCTCACGAGACGTCGGTGAGCTGTGCTCACCGGAAGGCAGCAGTGGCGAGCGGAGTGGTCCATAACGACCGCCCACCTAACTGTCAGAAAAAACCTGCTTATAGTAGACTTAGAATAGATACGGCCGTTGTCGAGCTATCATTCATACAAGACAATGTAAAAACCGACTCCTTCGAAATTGCCGCAGGTTCGAAAGCAGTTCAAAACACGACATCAGCGGACGACTGAGTCTCTTCAGTCATGTGAGTCGATATCTCGACGTTCAACGCCAGGAAAGGTGAGCACATAGTCAGAACCGAATGCTTCACCGGGCGTCAGGAATCCTGCCTCTACTCCATTGTCTAGAACACGACGAGCTGATTCGATGGCTGTCTTTGCGGTTAGGTCATACGTATCCGGCGTCTGTAAGTGCGCACTCACTTGTTCACCATCATCAGTTTCGACCTCCCCGACGACCCGCGTTACATTTTGTTCACGTTGTGCTGCAGTTGGGCCAGAGACCATGTTGTCAATAAGGGTCTTTAACCCCGCTTGAACGGGTTTCGATCCGAGAACCCGCGTGAATTTTCCCGACCGCTTCATTACCTTAATTGCGTACTCAGGAACCGTCGCATACGTTTCGATGTTTGGAATATTCGTCGCGTAAAAGGCGGTCGAGACATCGCCCCACGGCACTGTGACTGCCTTTTTATGCATCCCGTCAAATGCGAACGTACGGGTTCTCCACGCCGGAGGTACATCTCGTATCTCACCGTTCTCGTGGACTGCTCCCGGCCGATGGAGTCCCTCAACGATTGATTTCCCTGTGCCTGGTGAGAACGTCTGTAAACCGTCAAGTGCAAGCCGTAAGCGAGTCGGGTTATCGACCTGATCGGCGAGATAGACAGCGAGGCAGTCTGTCGGAACGACATCGAATCCGACTGCCGGAAGAAGTGTCACATCTGCCTCAATGGCGTCATCATCTCGCTCAGCGATGGATTCAAGCACATCAATCTGGCCTGTAATGTCAAGATAGTCAGTTCCGGTCTCCAGACAGGCGTCGATGAGCGGAGTCGCCGTCGACGAGAACGGTCCGGCACAGTTCAATACCGCATCGAAGTGGCTCACAGACTGCTCGATAATTGCTGGATGCTCGAGACTAAACGTCTGGTGATCAAGCCCGAGCTCGGTTGCCTGTGCCTCAACTGCTTCAGCTTGTCGCCCAGCCAGCACTGGTGACTCTCCCTCGTCAACCGCAGTTTTGGCGACTAAGGCCCCAGTATAGCCGTACGACCCGTAAATGAGCAACTCGTCGGTCATATATCCATTAGCGAGCCCCTCCGTCAAAATTCTCGTGGCAGTTGGTATCGAGACGAATATCTGGTCGCAACCCATCACACTGGGAGGAGTAATACTCTCATCGAGGCCAGAGCGATTGTGGCCTTGCTACTGTCATTATTTGAACACTGCTGATACGTCCTGATGACGGACGAACTGGAGCGGTGATAACCTGGAGACCGTCATCATTGGAACATCTCTCGGAGACGATCGATCACCCCTCCGGTGACCGCAAAAATCGCATCCATCTCGTCGTCGGTGAGTTTGAAGTCAAAGACGTCGAAATTTTCCTGCAAATGTTCGCTCCGAGAGGCTTTAGGGATCGCGATAACGTTCGACTGCTGGAGTAACCACCGTAATGCGACCTGTGCACCGGTCTTGCCGTACTGTTCGCCGATCGTGATGAGCGTTTCGTTGGTCGCAACGCGGCCCTTTGCCAACGGCGTATACGCTGTGAGACTCACGTCGTGCTGGATGCAAAACGCAAGCAGGTTGTCCCGGCGATGGTATGGATTGTACTGCACCTGGTTCGTGACGATCGGCGTCCGTGATGCCTCCATTGCGGCCCGCGTCTGCTCGACCGAAAAATTGCTCACCCCAATATGATGCACGAGACCACGGTCTTGTAAATCATTCATCGCTCCGATCGTGTCTGTAATCTGAACACGATTACTCGGCGCGTGGATCAATAGCAGGTCGATATATGTTGTGTCGAGTCGGTCGAGACTTGCCTCGACTGAGGACAACACCTTCTCTGGCGCCACGTTCCCGCGGTTGAGTTTCGTCGTGACGAAGACATCCTCCCTGTCGACAGCAGCAGCGGTGATGCCCGCTCCGACCGCGTCTTCGTTGTTGTACATCTGTGCTGTGTCCACGTGACGATATCCCAACTCCAACGCTTGTTCGACAGCCACGCGGCATTCTCGACCAGTCATAGGGGCCGTTCCGAGGCCGAGGGCCGGGATAGTGACGCCATTGATGGTCACGGCTTCTGTCGTCGATGCCATAGCCTCACCACGATGTGTAGCTACACGTGTGTTCGGGCGATACCTAACAAGATCAAAAGAGATGAGTGAGCTGTTTGTTCAGGGAGACTCCTCGTCCGTACTACTATAGGCCTCGTTGAAGTCCCATTCACGGCGGAGAAGTTCCTCAACACCATGTTCGAGAATGATCTCACTGAGGGCGGTCGCCCTGTAGTAGGTATTGTGACTGCCACGGTACCGCGACTGCGGTGCGTCGACACCATCAGGGCGGGCTGGGAAGCAGGCGGTGGACATGCCACTCGATCCTCCCGAGGCCCTCGAACGCGGAGCCAGAGCCGACTGTCTCTCCTTACGCCAAAATGCTAAGCTACTCGCTATCCTACATCGTATATGAGCGCAGGTATCGACAACATCCAGTTCTTGGCCACGTCGGCCCACCGAGTCGGCGTCCTCGAAGCGTTGCGCGACGGCCCGACCGACCGTCAAGAGCTGTGTGAGGCCACCGGTGCCTCCTCGCCGACCGTCGGGCGGGTGCTCGCCGACTTCAGCGAACGTCAATGGCTCGTTAGGGATGGCCCCACGTACGGACTGACCTCTCTCGGCGAGTACGTCGCCGATCGATTTCTGGCTCTCCGGGACGTGATGGAAATCGAAGAGAAGCTCCGCGACGTCTGGCACTGGCTGCCGGTGGAGATGCCGGGTTTTTCCGTCGATCTCTTCGCCGACGCGGTGGTTTCCTACCCCGGGCCAGGGTACCCCTACGAGCCCGTCGAGCGTCTCAGCCAGCTCATTGCGTCTACCTCGTCGTTGCGTGGGTTCGACAACATCGTCTACAAGTCGAGCAACCTGGAGACAGCCTGCGGCGCGGTTCTCGAGGGAATGACATTCGAGTACGTGTTTACGCCCGAGGCCCTGGAGGGTACCTTCGCCTGGAACCCAGACCGGATTATGGAGGTTACTGCCTGCGAGAACGCGGCCATCTTCGTCCATGACAACCTTCCCGACGGCGACCGCTGCGGCCTCGGCATCGTAGACGACCGGGCTGGCATCTGCTGCCACGACACCGAGACCGGGGCGCTCGTGGCTGTAATCGACACCGACGCCCCGAAAGCCCGTGAGTGGGCCATCTCGGTCTTCGAGGAGGTTCGTGTGGAGGCGACTCCGTTAGACGCCGCCGCCTTCGATTCCACCGCGCCATCGTAACGCCACTGACGACGACCGCCGCTATCGAACTCGCAAACTAATCAGCTTGGATCCACTGACGTAGCGGGCCCTCGGCCTACCCGAGATTTCAAGGCGTGAAATCCTGCATGCGGCATCATCACTTCCCTCGGGCGCGTACGTTTAGCCGAGGAACGAACACATGACCGAGCGATACGACACCATCGTCATCGGTGGCGGTCAGGCTGGACTGGCGACCGGGTACTACCTGCAACAGTACGATCAGGACTTCGTCATCCTCGATGCGAGCGACCGCGTCGGCGACGCATGGCGAACCCGCTGGGACTCCCTTCAAGTATTCACGCCAGCCCGCTACTCGACCCTGCCGGGGATGGACTATCCGGGCTCACCGTACGCCTTCCCCACAAAGGACGAGGTCGCCGACTATCTAGAAACCTACGCCCTGCATTTCGACCTGCCCGTCGGACTCGGCGTCCGAGTGGACGGGCTGGAACGGAGCGGCGATGGTTTCCTTGTGAGCGCCGGCAACCGGCGGTTCGAGGCGGACAACGTCATTGTGGCGATGGCGAGCTACCAGGTCCCAAAGATTCCTGAGTTCGCGTCGGAGCTCTCTGACGACATCGTTCAGTTGCACACAAGTGACTACCGCAATCCCGATCAGCTCCAGGACGGGGACGTGCTCGTCGTTGGGGCGGGTAACTCCGGTTCCGAGATCGCCCTCGACGTCGCCGACGAACACGAGACGTGGTTGTCTGGCCGGGACGTTGGCCACGTGCCGTTCCATATCGACTCGTGGTTCGGCCGTCACTTGGGTGTCCCTTTCGTGATGCGCGTGCTCTTTCACAGAATCCTCACGACGGGGACGCCCATCGGGCGTCGGAAGCGCCCGCAGATACTGTCACAGGGCATCCAGATGGTTCGAGTCAAACCAAGTGACTTGGCCGCGGCTGGCATCGAGCGAGTGCCTCGCACGACCGGCGTCCGAAACGGTCGCCCAGTCGTTGGGGACGACGACGTCCTCGATGTCGAGAACGTCATCTGGTGCACTGGCTTCCAGCCTGACTTCTCGTGGATCGACCTCCCGATCTTCGACGGGAAAGAAGAGCCCAAGGAGCCCGTCCACCTGCGCGGCGTCGTCCCGGACGAACCTGGCCTGTATTTTGTCGGCCTGTTTTTCCTATACGCGATGACGTCGGGGCTGTTCACCGGCCTCGGAAGGGATGCGGAGTACGTCGTCGACCACCTGACGTCAAGGACGCGACAGCAGCACCCCCATCCGAGTTACACCGGATCGGTGGACGAAGCCCCAGATCAGTCGTAATCGAGTTCGGCGTCGGCCCTATGTCTAAGAGAGGCCAGTCTCGAACACGTCGCCATCTCACACGGTCTTATTCATTCTACTTGGAGACAGATCACCCGTAGTGACCGATACGTTCTGTCTGCAGTACGTAGTTCCTATCAAGTACTGGGGGTCTCAAACAAAGCTACCATCCATCTCTGATGACAGTCTAACCAGGATAAGTGCTGTCACGTTTTGTTGGCCCAAAATAGACTTTCTCTGTATAATATGCATTTGACATATGATGATGAACGCCGGCGATTGTACTACTTACGATACTGGGGTTCCACTCGGCTCAATCCATGGTAATCCGTCCTCACTCGACCAACCGTGTATGCACGCACTCTGCTCAAAATATACTATTATTGAACTAATTGGATGGGAGAAACTGCGACCTCATTTACCCGTAGCTCATCCATTGGCTGACCACCCCTCTTTATTTCTATCTGTTAGGTTGCTGCCTCTCTTTGCACGGTCCCAACTACTCGACTCTCTTTTTCATATTATTGATATCTCCGTGATCTCAGCGATTGTTGCCCTTCCTCGCAATTCAGCAATTACATACTCTCCACCTGTACCCCTGTACCCCCCTATTACTTTGGACGGTTTTGGAGATACAGGTGGCGAAATGGCGGCGTTAGATTTGCATATAATAACGTAGGGCTTCTCTCAGGCCGTTATTTGTTATATGCAACTGGTTTTGGCTTCTCTGAGAGATATATGCACCGTGTTGAGACTTCTAACTCACGAATTTCGCATTTAACGTTAATCGGCCCATTCTTGTTACTCATACTATATGAAAAAGGTTGGATTTCCTATGTGAAAATAGAGACCAGAAAACGGCTCAGACGCCAGAATTCTTTGCACACAATAGCTTATTCGTATTTGCAAATCCGGTAGTACAAGCACTCCGAGATAGAAGTCAAACAGTAGGTACCCAATGTGATACAACAGCGGAAAGGAGCCTCCCACGGGAGGCCGCATTGATGGCTACTCTGACTGCGTATCGAGCTGCTCGTACATATCGTTAGGGAACGGAAGACTGCCATAGATCGAGTATGGACACTGGTCGCGCCCGATACAATAGCGCTGCATATCACCATTTGAACAGTTCATTGGGAGGGGGATCTCACCACCGATATCGTTCTCGAGTTCGTATCGAATCTGGTACTCCGTCGTCTCTTCATCATACCATGGCCACCGGGAGAACAACTTTTTCACATCACTGATGAATTCTGCTGTACTCGTGTCACGATACTGGGGCAACCACCATGCCATCCGCACAAGATTGAACAAGTCTTTGCGGACCGGTTTTTTCTCTTGGAGCCGCTCGTCCATCGCCGCCAGACAGGGAAGTTCAAAGAGATCCTCGAGATCGTCAATATGAATCGGTTGTGCTCCATCGTTGTACTCGGTGAGCGTATAGAGGTTACGCCAGCCAGACTCGACAGTCACACTTGGATGATTTTGCATTGCGGTGAGGGCATTTCCGAGAGTTCGGGACGATGTAATCGCATCACAGGCGTGTTGTTCCCATCTTCGATCAGGCTCGTATGCATCAAGGGCATCGTACAGTTCTCGCGCAGTCTGCGATTCACCAAGCTGCACTGTGTCAGTATCTGCGGCTTTGACGGCGTTGATGATCGTCAATAGATCTCGTTTTTGCGTACTCCAATTTTCCCAGAGGCGATGAGTCTGTCCCGCCTCGAAAAACCGGTCGATCCGGTCTGTGATTGCTGACTCGTTTGCAGTTAGCCAGCTGCGTTGCTTTGGGGTAAGTGCTTCTTCCTGGGCAGTGAGTAGTCGTCCAAATGCATCCTCGGCATATGACCGATACTTCGTCATAAAATCCGAGACAGGGACATACAGATTGTTGTCCGCGATGTGTGCTTGGATCTCGCCCTGCTGGTTACCGTCACGATCCGCCCGCGCCAAGCACTTCCGCGAGGCAGCAACGAGTGGAATTTCGAGATAATATCCATCACCGAATTCGGATCGTGTCGTGATTTCCGTACAGGCGCGACCCGAGTGCGGACCGTCTTCACCAGGCTCTTTCGCATAGAGAATTTCTGCGATCTCCTGGTGGAGCGACCAATCCTCGTATTCTCGTACGAGTGAGGCAATGTTGTTCACATAGAGTTCACGCAGATCACCGAGCAGAGCAAGGCGTCGAGGTGGCGTGTCTTCGAGTTTGGGATGATCCACAATACAGACCGCGCCAAGAGTCACGAGAACGGCGAGCATCCCTGGGTCGTCAACATACGGTCGCTCTGTGGCCTTCCGACGTGTGCTAGGCGTAAATGCATCGCACGTGAACCGCTCGATATCCGCGAGTAACTTCTCTGTTTCTTGTGTCTCGTCGACCATCCAGTGTTGATACCCACGCTCAAACAGCTGTGAAAGCTGGAACTCTCCTGCATCACGTGGCAGTGCCGCCACTCGATAGGCGGTATAGTCGTCATTTAGCGGTGTCTTTCGGGTCATGTTGTGAGAAAACTGGGGATGGCCTCGGTTCGAAAGTCGAAATCCGGACTCTGGATTGGTTGGACGACTCGCGAGACATCGGCGTGGAGTGAGTATGGGAGGCGCATCACGCGTCGTCGGTCGGCCGTAACGACAGGATCAATCGGGATCTCATACTCTTCAAGCAGGAGGTCGTTGATTACTTCGCGACTCTGCTCGTCGTAGCGGTGCTTGTGGTCGGTATCGAGCAGGTAGACGTGACATCCTTGTCCCGAGTACACAACCATTGTCTCCGTAGCCGCGAAGTCATCCTCGAAAATCTCCTGGACAGCAAACCCATACTCAAGGGCTTGCTCGATGTCCGCGAACGCATAGGGATAGCCCTCCGGGGCACTGTCAACGATACGTGTCTCTCGAAGGTGTTCGGAATCGACTTGTTTCGTGGATTCGGTGGTCGGTTCTGCGCCGGATGCTGCTCGCCGTGCTGCGATGTCTTTGGCGTCGATATCGACGGCAAGCACCCACGGGCGTTCCCAATGATCGAGCGCATAATACACTGCGTCGGGTCGTGGCTCGGGTCGTTCGAGGAGATCCGGATCAGCAAGTGCGTAATTACTTCCTTGGAGCGGGTCGTGCCGAGCTGGATATTGAATGAACTCGATCAGCTCGTCTATTGAGTTGAACTGCTTTGTGAGTCGATCGCCAGACTTGTTGGTCTGCCACGTTTCCCGACGGATGAACGTTCGATCGGGTGCGCCCTGCTTCCGAACGGGGTACGCCTCACGGAACGCAAGAGCGTACTCCTTTGGCCCCACTGCGGTAATGAATGAGGGCAGCGTATCAATATGGGCTGGAAAACTCTCCGTATAGTACGTGTGGATTTCTTCACGGGTTGCTGCCCTCCGAGGTGTAGTCATGGGTCTTCGGAGACCTCCACCTCAGCTTTCAGGCTTCGGAACGTGTGAAGCGCTGTCATTCCCGGATCGTCGTACCCGCCAATCGCTGCTCGTAGCGAGCTAATCGTCCGTTTTTGGGTTGCACTCAGCGAGATATCGAGTTTCTCAGCATCAGTGAGCGTCTCGATTGCCTCTAAGAGGAACTCTTTGTCTTCACATGCCCAGACGGCTGCTGCGTCGACGGTCGCGAGCTTCTCGTAATCAGCCAGCAATGCTTCGGGATTGTTGCTCGGAGTTTCGACCTCGCCAACCCAGATGAGTTCGTCCGCAGCAGTGAATCCAGCAACGTCAAACACGGTATTTTCTGCAGGCTGGTAATAGACCTCTGTTCGCGCAACATCTTCCTGTTGGGTGACCCACGCTTCAAGGAAGACAACCCCGGCCTTATGTGGCGTTTTCTCACCGAGATCGCCGACTCCAGGATTGACGTCCAGTGAGCGATCGAGGAACGTTCGACCGGCAGGGAGCACTGTATAGTATGTCTGCCAGAATGACCGATGTTCTTCGATAAAATCCTTCTCTTTGAGTGTCTCGATATCGAGAGCAGAAAACGGTTCTTCAAGTACACTCATGCTCTCTAAGAGTGAATACTCCTCGACCTGGTGGTTCATCGCGTCAAGCACGAGACCAAGGAACGCTGCCTCATCGCGGGTTACGCCTTCTGCCCGAAGCGTCTCGTCTGGAATATCGGTCGTTGCGTCGCTAAAACGGCCCGATACTCTCGGATCCAAAATGAGAGTGGGTTCGGATTCATGGGGTTGGCCCGATTCATCAGCAGTTGTCGTGGGGGATTCGGTAGCAGATGAATCAAGCGATGCAAACTCTTGGAAGGAGATTTCAATGCCGTAGTCTTCGGCATGAGCAGCGATTTTCCGGAATCGATCGAGAAGGTCACTGGTAGAATCAGTCGATTTGTGCGCTCGACGAGCGGCAACGAAAACCTCGTCTTTCGACGCAAACTGACAGCAGACACTCGCTCGTCGCTTCTCAGCGTCTGTATACTCAGTGCCACAGAGATTACAGACGTAGCCGTCGGTCCCCGTATCGTAGTGGACGTGCTCGGAGAGTGCAGCATTATCGGGTCCGTCTCCCGTGTTATTCGCATCTGTCGTCTCTTCGCCTGCATCTGTGGTTCCCGCCTCTCCTTCACTAGATCCATTCTGGGTACCCGTTTCTGTCTGCTCAGACGATGTGGAGTTCGGTGGGTCTTCGGATGGTGACTGCTCCGTTGTCGGAGCGCCAAACATGGAAGCACCTCCGAAATCCTGTTCCTCACTCGGTCGGTCGCGGGCTGGTGTGTCTCCCATACCCGTTGGGACCTTGTCGTCTGTAGCTGTGCCTGTGGCGTCACTCACATCGCTTCCACCGAAGAAGGGTGTCTCGGCTGGAGTGCCACCGTCGACAGCTTCAGCGGCGGCTGTGTGCTCTTGTGATCCGTCTGTGCCTGCAGTGTCCGCATCACCCATCTTTGCAAGTGTCTCCCGTGCATCGTCGTGCCCGATTGTGCTCGGACGATCGGGGATACTGCATTCGCTCTGGGTTCGTCGTCTGACCTGTGGACGGGCCATCTCCTCAAAGAGGTGGTGTGCGTCACCGGCGAGTGGCTCATCACTTTCTGGGTGCCCTTCTGGAATTGGCAACGGAGCGAGCGAGAACGTCGTTGGATCGTTTTCACCAAACCCAGGACTTGGGAGTTGCACGACCCACTCGCCAGATGGTAATCGTTGTATCCGCTTGCTAAGGTCTTGTGTAGACAAATTCTCATGGCCCATCGATTTCGCGAGCTCATCGTCAACCTCGATGTTCCCGATGATTTTCGTCTTCACATTGTTCAAAATCTCTTTGTACGGTCGATTCGACCGACTGTGATCATTCACTTGATCGGGGTACTGCATGATCAGGCCAAGGCTCACACCGAATCCTCGTCCTTGGGGCAAAAACTCCTCATAGACGAGTTCGGAAGTCGCAACCGCCGCTGCCTCTTCAATGATTACGTTCGCAATCTTCTCATCACTCGTCACTGGTTCTCCCTCGTCTGTCCTGCTCTCATCGGACCATCCCTGTGCGGCATCCCAAAGATTGCTTAGCAGAACCATCGTCAGCGCATTGCGCGAGTCGGCACGCAACTCACCGATATCGAACAAAATTACTGCATCGTCATCGAGAAAGTGACGAAAGTCAAAGACGTTCTCGGTATATTCGTTAGCTTCGTTGTCCCACTCTGGAACGTGATTGAAGATCTGATAGAGGTGTTCGAGTTCGACCAGTTTGTTCAATCGATTCGCAGCCCCACCCATTGACTGCTGGAATTGCGTCTCATCTAGCTCACATTGCTGGAGTAACGCCCGCTCGATGTGCGCATTCTCTGCACAAATTTCCGGGATAATGCGTTCATGGCGCATCTGATAGACAGCCTCAATGAGCGTATCCAGGCTAAACGCGTCTTGCCCGTACTCCTTATCAAACAATGCTTTGATCAAGAACGTCAAAATCTCGTTCGCGACAAATGCTCGATCGTGCGTTTCTTTCCCGAGAATCAGCCGCATGACCTCGTGAAAATGCTCGACGGTATCCTGGATTGCATCTTCACGGCGCCGGCCCATCGCAAGCTTGGGCTGGATATCAAAAAACGAGAAGGCTGGAAGCATCTCCGGCGCATCGAAGTGATAGACGTTGTCCAGTGTCCCGAATTTCGCGTAATGAGCTTTGAGGTAGTTGTCAACCATTGCATCGCCTTTCGACTCGAGCAACACTGTTGGACCGCCGACGTGCTCACTCAGTGTCAGCAGATCATTCTGGACGCTTTTGGATTTTCCAGAGCCAGTCGAGGCGGCGCGAATGTAATGTGTAACGAGTGTTGATCGGTGGACGTAGATCGCGTCGTCAAGTGGTTGACTTCGATCTTTGAGCGGCAGGCCAATCGCCATCCCCGGTGCTGATAATCGGTCTAACATCTCCGGTGCTGGGAGAGACAACGGCTGACGGAGTTGTTCTTTACCGCGAGTACCACGGGCACCCTCAGTGGTCAAAGCATGGGCACTCGGTACGGCCACGAAATTAGCGAGTTCGTCCGCATTCAAAATGAGCTGCGAGCGTTTGCGCCCTTGGCGAGAGGTGTTGAGTGACCGATCGAGCAGCCGCTTGAGCTCCTTTCTGGCTGGATCGCGGATATTGGTTAGTCCTTTCGTGAGACGGCTTCCGTCCAGCTCATAGTACGCCCCATCGAGATGATTGAACGCGTTCGCAAGCGCGTCGACGTCACTTTCCACCGTTCCGATAGTCGAATCGTCTGCACCAGCAGGTGGCACCCCAGCTGCACGCAGGTTTACCAGATACGTCTGAGATGGGTTTTTCTGGTCGATGAGTGCTTGCCGGGAGGCAGCTCCTCCACTTGTGGCGTTTGGTGCTTGGCCGATATTCTCTCCGATCTGCGGTGCGTCTCGGCCACGCCGTCGATCACGAATCTCTTCTTCGTCATAGCCCCGAAGCATATCTCTGAGATTGGTCTTCGTGGTTTGGACGAACCCATCACGTTTCGTCTGAATATTCTCCTTGCGTGTATTGGCCGCTTTCTCCCAGTCCGCATACCGTGTGAAGAGCACTTGCAAAACGGTGGGAGCACTCGCGTTCGCAAGCCGCTCGACGGCCGTTGCGAGCGGGGCTTTCGCCGATGTACTATCGCCATTCTGTGTCGTGTGGAGCTGTGAATACTGTGTGAGCGGCGTCATCCAATCATCAGTGCGCGTTGCCACGCCCTGCCACCGTGCCGCGATTGGCGACCGGTTCACTAGTTCCGATCGCGCATCATCGATAGACTGGGACTCGACAGTATCTTTGTCCGTATCGGGATCCCTGGTGGATGGCCCAAGTAATTCCACTGGGAGTGTGAGCTCTTCCTCTGACAGGTCGTAACTCGCCGGGTATGCAGTGGTCAACTCCGAGCGGATAGTCGACAAAAGCGTCTCATCATCAACGCCGAGATAGAAACGGACAGGTGTTTGATTCCCCTGTGTAAGCGCGAGAAACTCGAAGATGGGTGCATTCTTCTGAGGGAGATATTTGACTTTCCAGCCCGATTTGAGCTTGCGTAGGCCAGCGAGGCGAGAGATAATATCGGAGGGGATGACACGTTCGTGGGCAGGTTCGATTCGAATGTAGCGACGAGTAACAGTCATGGGTGGTGAATTGATTCCTGTAATTTTGTGCGTTAGCTGGTGGATGTAGTGGATTTGCGAGCCTGTTCGAGCAGTGACTGAGGTATGTTATACTCGTTGGCGCGTCTGTCCGCAAGCAGGTAGGAAACATCACCTGTGTCGAGCGCATTTTGCTCGATGAGATACTCCCACGGGTCGAGATCTTCGTCGAGCACGTGGACGGCAAACTCATCCACGTGTAACTGAATGCGCTTTTTCCAGTCGTTGACGAGCAGTAGGCTTTCCGAGTGAGTTCCGTCCTCACCGGTCTGTGCGGAGGCGATGAACCGCTGTTCGTTATGCGTGAGATCATGGGTCGCGATCATCTCCTCACTCACTGATTCGTGCCGGAAGATCTGCTTGATATT
The DNA here is from genome assembly GCF_026248685.1 of Haladaptatus caseinilyticus. Lineage (NCBI taxonomy): Archaea > Methanobacteriati > Methanobacteriota > Halobacteria > Halobacteriales > Haladaptataceae > Haladaptatus > Haladaptatus caseinilyticus. The sequence continues at coordinate 133,700 of NZ_CP111040.1, forward strand.
ACACAGATTGTAGATTTCGCGAGCTTTCTCCAGTGCATCTGCAGACTGCTCAGTTGACTCGACGAGGAATTCATCTACCGTTTGGGAGATCAACGTCAGTCCGGTGTTGAAGTGGCGACTATGTCGGATGAACAGGTCGATCAGATCCGTCGTGGCTGCTCGGCGCAAAAGGTAGTGTGCCTCATCGATTGTCACCTGCGTCCGGCGATCGCTGCTCTGTGCTCGCTGGTAGATCCAGTCGAACATCACGTGCATAAACAGCGGCGCTTGTCCCGTATCGGAGAACATCGACATATCGATGGTTACGAGACGGTTGTCGAGTTCGACATTCGTCCGCCCGTTCAGATTCGCGTTCTCGCCACCCTCTTGGAAGGCTTCAAGTCCGAGCAACAGCTGGTAGGCAAGCCGCTCATCCGTCTCTCGGAACCGATCAGCGATATCCTGAACCTTTGGGACAACTCGTCGCTCCTCGGCTCCCGCATGGTACTCAATGAACTCTGTTGGGTCGTCACCATCGGCAATGTGTTCGAGGATATCGATGATATCCCCGATAATCGGACTCGTGTTTTCGTGTGTGGCTGGATCCTCGGTGATGCCGTACTGGTAATAGGAAAGCAAGACGGCACGCCGAAGAATGCCTTCCTGTTCATTTGAGAGGGCTTGGCCGTCTCCTGCAGCAAAATGGAGTCGGAATAACTCCATGACCGACCGGTACTTCTTGAGGAACGGATCTTCGACGACGTCGTCGATACCTCGTCGAATTTCAAGTGGGTTGATCGTATTCTCGCCACCAAACCGAATGACTTGCCCACCGAGATCCTCGGCAAAGTCGACGAAATCAGCCAGTGGATCCAGGACGAGGAGCTCGATTTCGGGATCCATCATCATCCGATGGAACATCTCGTACTTCTCGGCGAATGTCTTTCCCGATCCCATTTCACCAGCAATCACCTTCGAATACGAGGAGAATCGATAGCGATCAAGAAGAACGGGTGTATGTGTCCCGTCGAATCCGTAGTAGACGCCCTCGTCATCGGCCAATGCTGGCTCGATGAATGGGAACATCGTGCCGACAGCCGTCTCCTGCATGAGTTGGGTCGCTTTGATCGGGTCATTCCCGAGCGGCGCAAGCGCGTCCTGTGACTCGACTTGGCGCTTTTCGAGTGGGACGGCTTCTGTATTGGCCTTAGCAATAATCTCCAGGGCACGCTCAGTCGCCTCGTTCAATTCCTGCTTTGAATCGGCGATGATCTCGAAATAGATAGCGAAGGTGAATAGCTTCGTCTCGCCGCGAATAATATCCCAAATGAGATCCGAGACTGCCTCGTGGTCGGATTCGAGTTCGTGAGTATCACTCTGATTCTTTTCGTCTTTCCGATAGAGGCGAGCACGGAGTTGTGTGAGGCGATTGCGGAGTTTCCGAAGAATTTCATGGGAATCCCGTGGCCGGATGTGCTGTGTAACTCGGATGTTGTCGTGGGTTGTATAGAGGTCGTCAAGCCAGCCGAGCGGAACACGCTCGGGATAGCCATGGATCGTCATCGTGCGCACGTACTGGCCACCACGAACCATGTATCCCGACTCTAAGAGCCCTGATTTCTCGGAAATCTCGTGTGGGGCGATGATATCCCGGTCGGCGAACGAGCGTTCTGTCTCGTCTTGAAGTACACCGAGACGAATCTCACCGTCCTCGGAATTTTCGAGTTCAAGGAGATATCTCGCTTGGGCCTGGATGTTTTCCTTCGAGAGTTCGTCGCCGTTTGCCTCGAGGATGGCAGTTGCCCGGTCGAAAACCTCATCATCGATTTCATCTAGTCCAGGCTCACTCTCCAACCCTGGAATGAGTGATCGGAGGCGGGAACCCATCGTTAGACCTCCCCCTTTGAAAATGTCGTGTGATCAAATTTGTCGAACTCAGGTTTGACGTGATTGTAGTAGTGATACAGAACCTCCATCGTCTCCTGGCGAGTGTTGACGAGCTCGGTTGTGACGTCTGTCCGTCCAAGCTTGTCGATGACGCGGCGCTGGCGATTGTGTACTTCCCGGATGCACAGCTCGGTTTCTGCGTTCTCGTGCGTCTCCACCCACGGAAGCCGTTTGAGAATGTTTGCACCAGCAGAGCCGATAACCGGGAGCGTACTCAGTTGGTTGAGCACACTCCCAGTATCAAGATTGGTCGTGACCTGCGCAGCGTTGACGCGAATAACGATGTAGTAGTCGCGTGTTTTGATCCCCGAGCCGTCGATGTTGTCCTGTGCCCACTGGATGTAGTAGCGACGTCCGTACTGGAGGATCGGGGATTGTCCTCGTGCAGCAACGCTTGTGCCACCCCGAATGAACTTGTTATAGTGCTCACCGAGATCAAACTCCCGCGGATAGCACGGGATAGCAATCGACCAGTCGAGCGCCATGAGGAAGGAGATATAGTCGCTCATGACCTGCCGACGTTGCTCATAATTGAGCGTCAGCCAGTTCCGGGGCTTGACTTTCACGAGTCCGATATAGTCGTCACCATCAACGGCAATCCCATCATCACGAACGTAATCAAAGCCAAGCTGGGCTTGCGTTGTTGTTTTCCTATTTAACTTGTCCTCGAGATGGAACTGGTCACGAGCACGCACTTCTTTGCGAGCAGTGGGGAGATCCGTGTCAATTTCTGCGAGAGCTGCATCCATTGCTCGGAGAACGTCCAAATCTGATTCAGGGCGTTCCTCATCGACCTCAATCGTCCGATCGTCTATTCCAAGCGCTGTTCGTATTGTAGGCCCGTTAGAAGGTGGCTGTGTAGTGGTTGATCCGTTGGTTGCAGTCGTGGAATCAGATTCGGTAGTTTCGGTTTCTGTTTCGGCTCGAGTGCCAGATTGTTCAGTAGTAGCTGTCGAGGTGTCGGTGGCAGGGGGTGGTGAATCCATGGTGGTTACTGGTGAGAGTCGTGGTCGTCTTCCGCTTCGATCGTCTCGATGTCGAGGTCAGCGTGGCGGACACCGACCACATCTTGGGTTTTCGTCGTTTCCGCGGCGGGGCGTACTCGCCGATTTTGGTAGGTGGTGGTGCCGAAGTAGTACTGAGCACAGGCTCGCGCGTAGCTCAGTGGCCGTTGTGCGGCAGGAGTGATGAGGAGAATCACCACACCGAGGACAAGTGCAATCCCGGTGGCAATAAGAAAGAGATCGCCCGAAGCCCCGAGACTCTGGGCAATGCCGAGACCGAGAAACGGAAGGACGAGTGCTTCGCCAACGTCACGGGCAGTCAGACCAAAGACGATCTTGGTGTTAATGACCTGGCCGGCGATTGGGAACGTTTCCATTTGATATTATCTCACGTCGTAACTAGTTAATAATTACTCCTCGTGTCGATTTTTGTTTTAGTTTTCACTAACACTAAGGTATTATTATGATCTGTATGGTATCTTCTCAAAAATATACTAGTGAGGCGGTGATAGCACGACGGGCGATTGAGCGCCATAATTCTTTCTCCGACGAATTATATCACTTAATGGGACCCTGGCCCATCTGTCCCCCATTCGAGCAGTGGCCGGGTCAGACGGCTGCGACGGAGACCCGCTCACGAATGAGGACCGTGTTCATGTTTGGAAACTAGCGAAAATAAATCACAACCAGCTATCTCGGAATTTGCACCACACCGACATCTTCGTCTGTTTCACCGCCAAACAGAACCGCCAACAAGAGGAGTAATCCAACAACTGCCAGCACCATTTTGATAGCCATCGCGACTGTTTTCACCATACCTCCTAACTTCTACACGTCTGGAATAAGTTTTGTGGAACTAGTCATGTGGAAGTGAGTCCGAAGCCTTAATTGAGGATACTGCACCACATAGAACTCGATACTGGTAGCTGGCTTATTACGATATTCCAGATATCATGGAAGCTACGATGAATGCAGTTTGCTAATTGTTGTTCTCGCAATTTGTAGGCAGTCTGCAATTCAAAAGAGTACTACAGTGATTATTAAATTCCAATTTAAACCAATTATCAATAATATATATTTCCATTTGAGAAAGTATTTACCGTTCTACGATAAGATCATTGATGTATGACATTTAGTAGACGGCGAGTGCTCAGCGGGCTTGGTGTCCTGGCAGTAGGTGGCGTTAGTGCGACAACCGTTCTCGGTAACAGGGAGTATAGTGATCAGCGTAAGAATATCCAGGTCAAAGAAGTAAACGCTGAGGACGAATACGTTGTCTTCGCCAACACGGGGGACAGTGATCTCGACATCTCGAAATTCGTAGTTGAATTCGATTATTCAAACCCAGAATACAGCCAAGCGCGTTCGTTGCCCAACAACACGATCATTCGTGCGAACGGAACGCTGAAAGTGGCGACCGGCGCAAAAGAGGTAGACGATGCCGACGTGACGTTCGACTACACTGGCGAAGTGATAAACAACGACGAACAGGATACTGTCGCGCTCCTCACCACCGACCCTATTGAAGATGAAGCAATCGCTGTAGGCTCCGTTAACAATTCTACGACGACTACTAGCGAAGAAACTACCACGACGACCGAAGATGAGACAGATTCGGGAGCAGGTTCCGACGATAAATCTGGCAAATCATCAGACAAAAAGACTGATGACGGTGATTCGGATTCGTCGTCAGATTCAGGTGGCGATTCGGACTCTGGCTCTGAGGGTTCGAGTGACCAAGAATCAGGTACAGGCGACAAAGAAGACTGCTGAACAGGTCGTGTTCTTTTTCGTCACATTTGGTGAATAGCGTTTGCGCAAGGATTGTTTTTCAATCAACGACAATTGAGAAGATCGTCTTTTGTGATTGCCTCGGCATCACGTTCAGCCGCACGCATCGCTGCATCGTCGAGCATTCCAATGATGTCTACTGTACTACGATTCCCTGTTCGCCCAGCGAAGGATTTTATAATCATCCTTGAAAGGAGGGGATCTCCGAAATGAATGGATATCGACATTTTAATTGTTCTACACAGTTGCACATGAGCTCCCTCGAAACCATATTTTTGGTAGAAAAACAACAATACGATACAATGGTCTCTATCAAGACAATTTATCTCATCTCTCCTCTTCTATAATATCTGAGAGTGCCAAAAAATAACGGGCAGAGGTACATTATCGGCAGGTCAATCGCAGTTGGGAGAGCAGCAATGTCGAGACTGTGATCGCGTGCAAGGTCTTAGAGGCAAGGACGATTCAGGGGGTGACGAGTGCAAGTCCAAACCATTGGCGCTGGGTGAGTTATTTCATTCGTGACTACCTACAAGGGCACCAGCGAGGAACCAGAACGGAATGGTGTTTGCATACCGAAGCGGTGTCACCCAGAAGCCAACAACGACATAGGCAACGACGGCACCAACAATCCCGGCACGAAATGCGGTTGGTCGAGCAATCCACGATGATAGTGCCGAGAGAAAGACTAGACCGAGCGCCAGAAGGAACAATAGGCCCCCAACAAATCCGATTTCGGCAAACATCCCGACAATCATCGAATGAATCGGGAATGCACTCCCACCGCCTAACTGGGATGGGAGGTTATACTGTGATGCCGTATAAGCGTAATTAGCACCACCGATTCCAAAGAGTGGATTATCAAGTGCCATTTGAATCCCGCCCGCGAGCTGTCGGAAGCGGATTGACGCGGAGTTAGAGTTCTCGAAGAGGCGTTGAAGGTACCATAGCGACCCAACGACACCGGCAACGATGACCGCAGAGCCTCCAGCAATGACACGCCGATCGACAAGCGACGAGAGCTCAATCCAGTCATTCCCAATTGCCCAGAGTAATGCACCAACTCCAAGCCCAGCGAAAAGACCCATGAATGCTGATTCTTTTGCCGTAAGAAACAGCGCGAAGGACAACAGGAGAGGAAGTGAAAGCACGGCATACGAGCCACGCCGTTCGATGGCAAATCCGACAGACAGCGGTGTTACGAAGGCCAATAAAATCGACAGTGGTGCTGACCCACCCGTGAGACCGCTAATGTAGAGGCCATACATTAGTCCACCAATAGGGAACACTGCACGCGACTTAGATACATCGCGAGCGACTTCGCCAAGGAACGAAAAGCCAAACGAACCCTGCGCGGCGAATTGTACCACTCCGAACACTGCATGTCCAGCAGCCACAACGAGTAATACGTAAACTACACCTCGTGGCGAGATATAGCCACGCTGTACGGCACGATACATCGCTCCGAAAGAGACTGCAAGCACGCCAACGTAAAGCGAAAAGAACACTGCTACCAATGGTCGTTCCGGAGACCCGAGTATTGCACCAAGAAGTGCCCAAACCGCCATTCCGATAATAAGCATCTCAACAGGAATGACTTCGAAAGTGGACTGTCGGAGAGCAAGCATCGCGACAAGAATCCCAAGCGGGATGAAAACCAACCAGAGATGAGGTCCAATGTTCGCAGGGTATTCAGTGGCACTGGATAGCAGTGGCACGTTTGAAGAGATTGTTGCGGTGATAATCGCGGCAACACACACTCCGACAGGGATTGCACCTATTGAGATGACAAAGACGCTATAGGCACTTATGATAAGCGCGAGCGAAGCCAGGAGACCATAAATCATCGGAACTCCGACAATGTTCAAAAGGGTTGCGATAGCTGGTGTAGCAAAAAGTAGTCCAACGGTGAGGAGAACCGAGAGAAAGACGGCGTCCCCGGTCGGTGAAAACGGTGTTTCTGCCCGCTGATATTTGTTGAGTTGGTGGGAGACTGTTGTGGTGATGGTCTCTGATGCAGTGCTCATTTGTCGCACTCCTCGATGCGGTCTAAGAGGTCTGCGATTGCATCATTTGAGTTGGCAAGGCCGTGGCTGGCACGGTAAATGTCGAGTCGGCGAGTGACGTCAGGACCAAGCCGAGGGCGTGATGATTTCTGTTGTTCGCTCATATACTGGTACCTTTGGTACCCCGTATATATGTTTTCTGCTATTGCGATAAAATCAAGCAGACAGCGACTTATCAGAGTCCACGAGGGTGAGTGGCGAGTACCACAATCAGAAGTAAACTGGACCACACATATTATAAGATTCATCAAACTGATGCACTCGGTTCTGGGAGTTCGAAAAATCAGAAGCGATTGGAAATCAAGCGTATTAAAATCACTAACGACAAGTGGAAAGATTGTACGACAATCAATATTGACCGCAAACCTGATGAAATCAGCGAAATATTGGGGACGGTACTGTCGAATGGTGGACTTATCTCATGGATGTCAGCCAAGATACAGATGAAACCAGGTAATCCACAGATCGCATTCGAGACACCACCGAAGGGTAGAGGATTGCCCGGTACGAGAAACACCGACGAGCATTTGATTATCATTGATGCGACCGACTCCAGCGCAGTCGAGTATGAGTTAGAGGTTTCTGTCATCACGGTTCTCGCGTTAAAATCACGTGTCTTATCGAAGCGAGTGTAGTAGTATGACAATAATTTACATGGGTCCGTATGTGCGAGATTAAGCTGGTCAGCAACATATGCAGGCAACTGGCTATTGTCAATCATTTTCGCTCCGATGTAACGAACACCAATACGAGGCCTCTGAATCCGTGGTTCGGCATCGAGAACGTCGTCACTGCGAATTATCATCATAGATTAAAACTTGCTGTAACATGAGTTATACCCTGTCTGCCTCTTTTCCTCCGTTCCAAAGGAAATCTCTATCTTCCGCCTTGATTGCTGGTTCATCAGCCAGTAGTCGTCGATTCTGGGAACGACTCAGTGAGATCGACATACGTGATTGCTTGGGCATCTCGTTCAGCAGCCTGCATTGCAGCATCATCGACAATTCCAACAATATCTGCACTACTTAGATCAGTGGATTGCTCGGCTAACTTCTGGTACTCCTCTTGATCAAGATCAGTTGGGAGCGCTTGCAACCTAACTTTGAAGATTTTCTCGCGTGCTTCTTCGTTTGGCAGATCAACCTCATACTGCTGATCAAAGCGGCCACGACGAGTAGCGGCTTCATCAAGCAAGTCCGCACGATTCGTTGCTGCGATAAGCAGAAAACTCGGGTCTTCATCGTCTAAGTGCGCCAGAAACTCGTTGACGACTTGAGCATGCTCACGATGAAGATCGTTTCCGCGACCTGCGAGGAGTGCGTCAATCTCGTCGACGAAGATCACACACCGCTCGAATTGCTCGGCTTCCTTGAACAATTGGTTGACTTGCTCAGTGGACTCATTCACCCACCGGCTTTTGATATCGCCAGCACTCAACTCGAGGTATGGATGGCCGAGTTCACCAGCAATCGCCCGAGCGAAGTGTGTTTTCCCAGTACCAGGAGGGCCATGTAGGAGGATGCCGTTCGGTGGCGAGACGTTGAACCGTTCGTAGGCGGCATCAGTGTGCGAAAGCGGGCGAAGAACCGATCGCATAATATTGCGTTTGAGATCATCCATGCCACCGACATCGTGAAACCTCGTGGTGGGTGCTGACTCCCAGCCAAATGTGAGATCTGACTGTATATCCGTCATCTCCTCTTTATTGCGATTCTGGTGCTGACCCTGTTCTTGTCGCTTGATAGGTTGGTTCTTCTCTTGACTACGATCTCGGGTCGATTGTGCTCGCTGTTTCTCTGTCTTCTTGGTGTGATCCTCATTAGATCCCAGCACTACTGAAAAGCTCGTCAACTGTATCGGAATGCATGCTATCCAACTAAGTCCCATTAGCCATGGATCGTCGAGCATTGGCGCAGCTCGGAAGAGTTGCAAGACTCCTGCAAGCTGTGGAGAAAGATGGGCCCAGAGCGGAAGAAACCACACACCGGTCAATAAAATTAGTCCGGTAATCTCTCCAAGAATCCATCCGGTATCTATTTCTTGAACATCCAACTGAATTGCCTGCCATGTGAGATCATAAATTGTAGCGGCGATGTAGGTTGGAAGGGTCCAGATAGCAAATATAGCGAGAGTCGCTGGAATTAGTATACCAGCGGTTGACGTCAGTTCGCCCGCGATTACTAATAATCCAATTGGGATAAGTAAATAGCACGCCAGGGCAACCAGTGTAGAGAACGCGATTCTGAGAAGTCTCTTTGGACCGTGTGAGGTGTTGTTCTGCGATGTGGTGGACGTTATCTTTTCTTGACCGTCCATGAGTAATGTTCTATTTCTCCCTGATAAATGCGTTCTGCCATCTAAGTTATTTTGAGCTCTGCCTCTCTCTGGAGGAGCCGGTCCATTCGTTCAGTGTGCTCTGGTCCGCTTTTGATCCATTCTTGGATGGATCTATCACTGGATTTTCGCGATAGTGTCCGAGACCAGCTTCTGCCCAATCGAGAGGGGAGCGGTCAAGATTTCGCAATGCGAAATTTGTGCCGACACGAGCATCGTTTGCAGCACGCTTTCCACCATTCTTTGCTCGCTTACCTTGTTTCTTCACGAACTCAGCCTTTTGTTCCATCTTAGGCCCTTCAATTTTGGATCCAGCACGACTTTTTACGCTTCCAACAGTTGAGCTGGCTTTATCGACACTTCCACTAACCGCTCCACCAGTGAGACTCTGGTCAAGAGAGCTCATTTTAGAACTTGCGTAGCTACCAGCTTGCTTCCCCCCAAAGCGCGCCTGGTTCATGATACTCGCACGACTTGACTGCGGCGACTTCCCACCCGATGCCGATGACCGACTTCGAGATGTCCGCTTTCGCCGACTGCGGATCCGACCAGGGACAAAGCCCGAGGACATGGCTGTTTTCAGCCCATAGATCGCGGGTGCCACCAAACCGATCAACCAGAAAAGGAATGACTCGAGAACTTCGTTGAAGGAGCCAGGATCTGATCCTGCGGTGGCCGCTGCCTGTGTGGCTGCGCCGGATCCAGTGATACCCATCGCAGTTGCTCCGACGTACATGAGCGCTGCCATGAAAATCCCTGCAAACAAGAGCGAGAGCGTCGCGTTGATGAACATTTTCGCAGCTTTCGCCGAATCCTCGAATGGCCCAAAGTCGAGATAGAGCATAACTGCCAGAATCGGCAGCGTCACAAACATCGCCACGAAGAGGAACTCCCGAATCACCAGCATTGCAAACAACAGGAGAATTCCGGCAATCGAAGTTACACTCAAAATCACCATGCCGACCGCAACAACACCCGCAGAGGCAGCTGCACCCTCCATTCCGGTTTTAAGCATCTCGGTTCCGAATGCGCCGTAGCTCTCAGGGTAGATGTAGGCAATGACCGCATTCACGAGCAGCAGGCCAAAATGCATGAGCTGACGCCCCACAGCAACAAAGATAATCGCCTTGAGCGCCTTCCAAACCAGGATTACACTATCGACGTCGGCATTTTTCGAAAATGGCTGTGAGGCAAAGCCAGCCATCACCACGACCACAAGTAATTGGGGGAAGATACCCAACAGGTGGTCAAATGATTGGAGGTACTGCGGATCGGTATAGGGGCTATCGAAGACCAAGAAGGTGTACACGCCACCCGACATCAACAGCCCGACAAAGCCCATGAGCTTCGTCATGAGCCAAGTGAACAGATCCGCGATCCACCCGGTGAATCCAGCGGCAAGAACGAACGGCGTTATCTCTGTGGGGAGATGGCTGACGTTGCCTATGAGGTTGGGAACACTGTGAGCGATCGATGTGCCGTGTGTTTGGAGGGTGGGAGTCATTGGGTGTCAAAAAGATGGTGTTTGCTAGTATATCAGTGCCATCTCGTAAAAATATTTTCTTAGATATTGTGAATTATTATCGACGGAGATAGTGAAATGGAAGATAGAATAGCACGAATGCAATGACTGCCACGAATCCTTTACTCAGTGCCATCAGTGCACTATAGATATTGAACGGTGTGGGCGCAAATCGAATCTGATTGTGCGATGGGGCATAGTAGAGTCCCTGTGAATCATTGGCGACACCGCGAAACGTCGCTTCGACGGCACTCTCATCACGCGTGACGACAGCGATTCCGTCACTGTTGGTGGTGACACGACCCTGGGTGGCCCCGTGAAGATAGACCGATTGGTTAGCGATCGGGTTCCCGGTTTGGGCGTCGGTGAGTTCAATCTGGACGTGTCTCTTATCCTGCTTCGTCAGTGTGAGCGAAACTGGATGTTCGGAGGCAGTCCTCGTTGTCAGCGGGATCTCATCACCATGGATGTCGTAGAGTGCAGTGAGTAGTTGATCGACGTTCCTGATAACTACACGAGTGGATGCCCGTGGTGGAACCGATGAGAGGTTGACGGTCGGCCTGAGCGAGGCAGCCTCAGTGGTGAGCGGAATAGATTGAACACGCCCGACAGTTGCCGTTGATGCTGTCTGTGAGTCAGTGTGAGCGATCACTGGCTTGCTTCGAACGGCGATCAGCTGTTTTTCGAGAACATCTGGTGGCGGAACTGTTCTCTGTGAGGTCATGCTATGTGGCCAGGAGTGATTGGCTGACCTGTTGAGCGGAGCTAGTGGCTGTGATGCATTGCGTGAGAGCGTCGTGTTGGGTCCCTGGATGCCGATCGTTGTATTCTGGTAGCGATGCTGGGAGTAGATTCCCCATACATTTTGGAGGCGCATCTGTCCCGATTTGAATGTCGCGTAACTCCAGTGTCGACGATTGGTGACGCTCTTCGGCCCGTCTATGCGGAGAATAATCCGTTTGAGGTTGCCGTTATCAGTGACGAGTGTTTGCGTCGCGTTGAGCTGTTGGTTCGGTGTGATCACGACAGGTGCTGTATCGCGAACAGTATGCGAAAGAAGGGTCGTATTTGAGGTCACATTCGCTTGCTGCCATCCAGATTTCGTCCGGAGAGAGACGGTCTTGTGAATGGCCAGCTGCGTAGTGATCGTTCCTCGAACAACCATTGTCGTTCGGCCAGGCGCCCCCGCGTTCGTGTATGTCAGCGGCCGCGATGCTCCAGCTTCCTGTGAGGGCTCTCCCGTAGCCCATGTTTGCGAGCCAATTCTGAGTGATCGATTGATGGATTGATTCGTGATAGAGTAGTTGAGACACGTTCTGGTGCCATTCGTGACCGTGCAGGTTTGATTTGGAAGCACCGTCGAGTAATCGAGCGAGGCGAGAATAGATCCGTTTCGAGGAAGCAGGATGAGCTTTTGTGACGATGTGTTTGTTCGTCCCAGACGGGTTTGGGTCCCGTTCTGTGTCCCGAGGATCGTCACATGAGCATTTTTGACGATAGTCCCGTTCGTACGATTCGAATTAGGAAACCACACGCTTGTCGACCGGTTGTGCGGCAGGTTCTGGAGGTTAGTGCGACGGTACTCTCCAAGCGTCTGATTGCGAGGCCCGACTGCGTGGGACGGTTGGGATGTCGAATACGTGAAATCACGAAACTGACTGGCGTTTGCCGCTGAGATCTTCTGGGACTGGAGAATCGTCCGGAGGTCTGGCTGAATGAATGGTGGCAGTTCTCCAATATTGGGATCTGGGTCGTCAGAAACAAAGACGTCAGTAGCGTTGGCGAGTTTGGTGGTGCTGACACCTGTTGCGAACGAACTGAGTAAAAGTAGGACAACGAGTCCAAGAATGAGTGGCTGAAGACGTGTGTCCGAGAGTGGTGGCATTCGTGGGGAAAGCGTGTATAGGGCGATGGTCGGCCGATGATATACAGGAGTCGAACCTGGCGTACCGTCGTTAGAAGACCGGTGGGACGATCATCCCCGGAGCAAGGTTTTCGAAGAGCGTGACGAACACATTATAGCTAACCGAGAGAACGATCATGCCAGCGCCGCCCCAGAGCGCACGCCAACCCCACTGTGTGCGACTTGCGTTGCGTCCGGAGACGAACCAGATCGCTGCCCCGACGAGGAAGACGATAACCCCAAGCTGGCCGAGTGTGGTGGCAACGAACTGTTCAATTTCGCTGAGCGAGTTATTGATCTCGCTTTGTTGAGCGGCGGCGATGCCAGTATTGACACTGAACGTGACCAGTACCGTAACCAAATACGTAACGTGATGTCGGAATGGGAGGCGCATACACGGTTTTATTCTTTTCCCCATAGTAAAAATCTTAGCCTTTATGAATAATATTCTGAATTTTAGCAGGTATCCTGAAGCAATTTTGACTTATTTCAAAGTTAGGTACGGACGATCAAGACAGTTGATGCTCGTCTTCTTCTGGAAAGGATGGGTGTTACCTCGTATTCTTCCATGCATTGGTGCTAATTTTTATTATATATAATAATAGGATTTAAGTAGCGAAGATTAGTCACTCCGGTATGACTAATTCAGAACCTAACCAAGACACCTCTGCTGGCTCACACGAGAACGAATCCGCTCTTGATTTCGTGTCCTATAATCTCCCAACCGATCTCACCGCATTTCAGGCACACTTATTGTGTCTTATCTACCGGTTAGGACCTGCTGAAGGCGTCGATCTACAAGAAGCTCTAGAAGATCTCTATCCAGAACCGATCAATCACGGCCGATTATATCCCGGTCTCGATCGACTTGTCGAGAAAGGGTTGATCTCGAAGCAGACGAAAGCAAGCGATAAGCGACGGAATGTGTATGCGACCGTTGGACGGGGTGACTGGGCGGTTGAGGAATACTACCAATTCCTTCATGATATCGTCACGGCTGAGTAGTCATTGGTGATACATCGCGGCCGAACAGTCTAAGCTATATTTTAGCTATTGAGTTGATTAATACGATGCGATTGATATAGAATAGTCAGACCAAGGGTAACTGTCAGTAGTAATAGGAGAGGGATAGGTGATTCAAACCCTAAATTCCGGTAAATGTTGGATAATTTTGACGAAAACAAAAAGGATACTATTGTAGCTACTGCTAAGAATATAATCGGTAATTTGTTGTTCATATTTCCACTATGTACTTAACTGGGTATAAATATTTTGGCATCGTGTTTAAGCAAGTTCCACCAGACGGGGAAGGTCCGTCACCACGTTTTCGCACCTGTCGTCTCAATGCAACTAAAATTATTGTTAAACAATAATGTCCGTCGTTTTATTTCTTAAATAAGTGTTCAACGGAATTTATATTTCTCTATCGAACGATCTGAAGTTGGATCCTCGTTCGCTAGAGTGCCGCCATAAGACGGTGTTCGTGATCCACGAGAAACACGGTGTCGGCGATATCATGTTTCTCACAAAGCCCACAGAAAAACTGTTGGGAGAGTGCTGTTGTCGACGTGGTAAACAGCCGCAAATGCGGGAATCTGTTCGTGGTTGAATCGACAGCGGCATATAACCAATACTACTGTCCGTTGTTACGGATCGCTGTCTCGTTGAACGTGGAGTGATTCAGGTTCGCGTTGCTGGTGGGCGCACATCGGTCTTCTGTACTTACTCGTGAGCGGCTTTCCGCGGACGTCCGACGCCAAAATTATAAATTCCAGAGATAATATTTAAAAGTGACAACCTAGCCATAGAGCAGTTGAAATTCGATTCTCCTCATCTTTCAGCCTCAACTAAATACAACCAACTTCAGGAATTAGATGTTCATGTAAATATAATTATATAACAATATAATATTAAAATAGATATTATTGTTAGATAAATATTATTAAAAAGACTTATTATATTCCAATATATTCGAGCTAGTGTAATGTCAAAGGAATCTGGTAATATTAATCGGCGATCAATCTTGAAGGGAATTGGTGCGACAGGAGTTGCAGCTATCGGTTCAGCCGGTCTTGGCGTAGCAAAGCGTCGTGTGAGGGGGACACCCGCTGTCCTGAAATCGGCATCAGTTCAGGCACTTCTTGATGAAATAGGCAACCCGTCAGTCGATACTGATAATGCTGAAAAGGTGGTTCCTAAGATAGAGGACGAAGAACGCCCGAATCTCATGACCACCACCGTGATTCCGACGGAGATTGGTGATGTCCACCACGTGAGTACAGAAAATAATTCGTTCGCGTACCTTGTCTGCATGAACGAGTCGGGGAAATCAAAGGCAGATAGCAACAAGATTAGGAAGGCCGTCGGTGCGCCGGCCAACGTCCCGCTCATGGTCATGGCACAGAAACGAGACGTAACCGTCTCTCGAGGAGTAACTCCACGAGAAGAAGCACTACTCGCCCGTGAAACGGATTTCGATATCCAGAGCGAAAGTACACACGCACTGAAAACGTCTGCAGTGGATGGCTTCCGTGTTGTTGAGGAAGAACCAAGCTCCGCCGAAGTTAATGCTGCCTCGAAAAATGAGGTGCCCAACTACTACAACGTCACTGTGAGTGAGAGCGGCGACTCATCGCTGACTGTCACGAATACGGAGAAGTTTGACTTAAGTAATGATGTAAGTCCTACAGCAGGTGATGTTTCTACTAGCGATTGTAACACCTGTAACTCCTGTACAGCTTGGTGTGTGGCGTGTATCGGGTCAATCGGAACTGGTTGTGGTCCCTGCTCTTACGCATTGTATACTGTCGGTACTGGACCCGGCGCAGCAATCTATATCTCCTGTGCACTGATTGCCTGTGCAATCGTTGCCCCGATCACTTGTAATAACTGTATCCACTGCTCTCCATACGTCTGATCTGACTCGCAAAGCAAGCGCTCGCTAATTCCTAAATTCTTCTGATCGTGGCTTTGGTAAATCGCTACAGAGAAGGGATCTGGCTGAGACCATTGACCTGACCCTCCGTGTTCGGAATCTCGTCGCGGTGGCTCAGGTGGTCTGCGTAAATTGTTGCGTCTTTTGGGGCGGCTTGTTCCAGCACGTCGCAGGTGTCTTCTACAACGTCGTGGTGGTCTTTGTCTGATTCTCCGAGTAACTTTGCCGCGAGCAGGGTCCCACCTGCAACGGCAACGTATTTAGAGTAACGATCTATCCACCGAAAACAACCAACTTAGAATCAAGGTGCACGTAGCGAGTCGCCTTCCATTACCTGATTTCCTTTTAGCCAGACGAGAAGCCTCACCACAACAACGCTCCATTGCTGCCCCCCGTCACGACCGACATTATCCATGTCCACCCGTGGGGCTTGAGTCAGGACTAATTTTCTCACGGGAACGCTCCTGCGAACGGGGAGAGAGTGCGAAAATGACTGTTCCCATCGCGAGCACGCCAAGTGACAAAAAGACAGTGTTTGCGAGTGTGCTCGCCACACGAAGGCGTGAAAGTGAGCTCCGCCGCCGAGAAAACGGAAGGAACGGGTGGATACCACCGACCGTAATAACGTCACCAGTGAGATGCACGCAGATCCCGAGAACACCGATGACAAACCCGAGCCCGGTGAGTGTCTCAGGAGTGCGGCAAGTAGCTCGGTGCGATTACAACTACTGTTATAGTGGTCGCTGGAAGGACGGTCGTCTGCAGCCAGTGGGCAAGTGGGACAGTAAGATACCGTCCAAGAAGTCAACCATATCCGGCACACACAAGTTCAATAACCCCAGCGGTCAGCAGTGAGTGACTCACACCACGGTGTGAGAGTCCGGGTACTCAATGGTTATATCGAGGAGTGGTTCGATGATGAAGACGCCAAACACGAGCAACCCAGCAATTACGAACTGACCATTTTGGACAAGTGCATAGGAAATCGGCGCAAGAATGAGAAGTGTGATGCCGAGATGGCCGTGTCGGTACATGCAGGCTCATAGACCTCCCTTTTTGTTTACGTTTATCGATCTCTTGGTACGCTTTGATTTTCGCGTCTGTTATTTTCTGTAGTACCGTGTACTTCGTAGTTTGCACACTTGGCCTGCTTACTCCAAACGCTTTGGCGGCTTCAAACGAACCAAATAACCATATATCATCAGGATCCTAACACTCCAATTCAACGTCCATATTCTACAAAACAATCACATTCAAAGGTGATGTGTCTGTTGTCTCTTCGCTCGGCTTACGATGGACTCGGTGTCTGGACGTGTGAAATGTACGCGGCAAGATCTGTCGTTGATATCATCCCAATGACTCCCTCGGTTTCGTCCACGACGGGCATGTGATGGAACCCGTGTTTGAGCATCGTGTCCGCGACGTCACGGATGGATTCCTGTGCTGTCGCAGTAACCACATCAGTCGTCATGTAGGTCTTGACAGGTGTCTCGTCTTTCGGTTGTTTCTCGGCGACGACGTTGACAAAATCGGTAGTTGTCATTATACCAATAAGCTGGTTATCACTCCCAACGACGACAACCGAGCCAATTTCGTTTTTGAGCATTTTTTGTGCTGTCTCTTCTACGAGCGTTTCTGGCGAAACGGTATGCAGGTCGGTAGACATAATTCGTCCAACGAGGACATCTTCCATGGATAATGATATCTAGGAACAACCATAAGAGTTGTCTCCGTTCAGACCTGGTTCTTGACGCTACGTAAGCTCTTGATTGGAGGGTACTACGGGACTGTTCAGTGTCGAATGGTGAGATATAGAGCTGATGTGAGACCGCGATTTGTGGACCGACGATTAAAACACAGCATCCTCAGTGATTTTTGGCGACCGGCCTCACGGGTTTGATACCGTACTCCGACAGTACGTTCTCGAGAACATCGACACGTGTGTTTACCTCATCTGGGCGGTGAGAATCAGTGCCAACAGTAAACGAAACATTGTGTTCTCGGAGTATCTCCAAAAATGAACTCTGTGGATGAACAATCTCATCAGTGAGTGCTCGCCCGACGTTAATCTCTGGAATCGTCCGCGAGTCGGTAAATGCCTCCGCCACCGAGTGATAATGAGCTTCGGTGGCTCGTCCGCGAAGGGGCAATGTTCGTTCCAATAAATCGATGTGGGCTGCGATGTCGAACAATTCTGAGTCGATGAGCGCGACAAGTTGGTCGAAGTACCGGTCGACGACTTTTGTACGCTCATCGGTGGATTTGTTCTCAAAGGCTGATGCGACCTGAACGTTCGTGCCCATCACATCGTGGACGCTCCCAATGGTGTAGTCGAAATCAGCGTCGGAGAGGAATGCTCGAATCTCGTCTTCGTCTCGGGGATCATAATCCATCTCGACCGCATCGTATATCGCTATTTCGGACTCCTCTTGGAGATGGTCGATAGCACGTCGCCGTCGCTCGTATGTTCGGTCGAGGTTGAACCCTCGTGCAGCGCGAGCATCTTTAGCCTGTGCCCGCGACGAAACGTTGCAGTGATCTGTGAAACCAATGCCGTCTAACCCGGCTTGCTCAGCTGCGCGAACCATTCGAAAAAGGAACTGTCCATCCGAGTAATTCGAGTGGGTATGAAAATCATACATTGAGTATTTGGTCTCGTTTCGGGAACTTATCACTACCGCCCACCTAAAAGCGAAACACCTGAAACGGACCTTTAGAATTCTTAGATTCTGTGATCTATTTAACTTAAGGCGAAAATTTTGATCAGACCATTCGATAATTGGATGACGAATCAGTGGATGCGGTGTATACAAAACCAGCCCACGATAAGCCTATGCCGCTAACAAATTACACTAATAAATGCTAGATTGGGTGCGAGATGAAACTAGCACAATCCTCAAAACGAATTGGATGGCTGATATATGATAAGAATTATACCCTGTCGAAAAAACGTGTTTTATAATGAAAGCGGTTATTCTCGCTGCGGGTGAGGGATCAAGACTCAGACCCCTCACTAACCGTCGCCCAAAACCGATGCTCCCGATTGGGAACAAACCATTGCTCGAATCTGTCGTTGAGGCAGTTTCCGCAGCGGGTGTCAATGAAATCATCCTTGTCGTTGGATACCAACGTGAGCGAATTCAAAACCACTTTGGCGATGGTGACCGCTGGAATGTGGATATTACATATGCTGTTCAGGAGAAACAAATCGGCACCGGCCACGCCCTCCTCCAAGCTGAACCTTTCATCGAATCTGATTTCATCACGTTGAATGGCGACCGCCATATCGAATCACGTGTTGTTGAAGACCTGATTGACGAACGCAGAGAAACCGAGCAATCGTGTCTTGCCGTGACGCGCGTTGAAACCCCAAACAGATTCGGTGTAGTTGAGCTAGATGGTCAAATCGTTACTGACCTCATTGAAAAGCCAAACCGAGGAGCGACCTCATCAAGACAGATTAATGCTGGTGTCTACGCATTTGGTCCAGAAATCTTCTCGGCAATTCGCGATACTGAGAGCTACGGCGAGCAAGAATTGACGACTACGCTTCAGACACAATCCGCAATTCGTCCACTTCGTGCTGTCCAATGTAGCGGCATTTGGGGAGATGTGTCCTATCCATGGGACCTTCTCTGGCTCAACAACTATATTTTGGACCAACAACGATCCACTGATGGCTCTGAAATTCCGGAGTCTGTTTACATCGCATCGAACGCTGCTGTACACGATGATGTGGTGTTAGATGAGGACGTATCTATCCAGTCAGGTGCAGCTGTTTTTCGGGGTACGTCACTTGGCGAGAATGTCTCAGTCGGCGCGAATGCCGTTATCGAAGATGCTGTTGTTTTTCCTGATGCCACCATTCGCCCGGGTGCAGTCATCCGAAACTGTGTAATCGGAGCAAATGCTACCATCGGAGTAAATACCACCATCGAAGGAGGTAGTGTCGATGTCACACTTGATGGTCAAGTCCATCATGATGTGGTGTTCGGTGGGCTCATTGGTGACAACGCCCGTCTTGGAGGAAATGTTACAATAAATCCAGGAACCATTATCGGTGAGAGTGTGACTGCGGATAGCGGAACAGTAGTTAGTGGACAAATTGCAGACAACGCGTTTATACAACGAGGCTAATTCATGTGTGGAATAACAGGCTATGTCGGCGACGGTGATTGTTCAGCGATTGTTACAAAGAGCTTGAAGAATTTAGAGTATCGTGGGTATGACTCAGCAGGTATTGCCCTCCTTGATGACGTTCTTCACATCCATAAACAAAGCGGGCAAATAGACGATTTGACGGTTCCATCAATACCAAATGCTTCCTGTGGAATTGGCCATACACGCTGGAGTACGCATGGGGCGCCCACGGACGCAAACGCTCACCCCCATTCAGATTGCACGGAACAAGTTGCAGTCGTCCATAACGGCATTATCGATAATTACGAGACCTTCAAACAGGAGCTTCGTGATTCTCACACGTTTACGAGTGAGACTGACACAGAAGTCATTGCACATCTTATTGAAGACGAACTCAAAAACGGGGTCCAACTTCGAGATGCTGTCGAAAATGTTGTTTCGATGCTCAGTGGAAGCTTCGCAATTGCAGTCACTGCTGTTGGCTTTGATGGGATCATTGCTGCCCGCCAAGATAGTCCGCTCGTCATCGGCCATGCTGCGGATGCAACCTTTCTTGGGAGTGACGTCACGGCGTTCATTGAACACACTCAGACGGTTACCTTCCTGGAAGATGGTGACATCGCGCACATCAAAGCAGACAGCGTGACAATCGCAAATGGTGATGAGCATGTTGAACGTGAGAAACAAACTGTGGAGTGGAACGCTGATGCCGCCGAAAAAGGTGGGTATGATCACTATATGCGCAAAGAAATCCATGAACAGCCACACGCAGTCCGTCAAGCTCTTTCTGGTCGTATTAATGAACTTTCTGGAACGGTTGATTTAGATCTAGATCTATCAGAAGAGTACTGCAAATCAATCGATGAGATCCAGATAATTGCCTGTGGAACGTCCTACTACGCTGGTCTCTACGCCGCCGAATTATTAGAGCAACATGCAGACATCCGTGTTTCGGTTCATATTGCGAGCGAATATGAGTTCCGTGCGAATCGTGATCCGTGGCGAACATTGGTGATTGCAGTTACTCAAAGTGGTGAAACTGCTGATACATTACGTGCACTCAGAAAGGCAGATGGCGCAGGTGCACGGACAATTGCGGTGACAAACACGGTCGGGTCGACGATGGCTCGTGAAGCCAACGATACGGTGTATATCCGATCTGGCCCTGAGATTGGAGTAGCAGCAACCAAAACATTTGCCTCACAGGTGATAACACTCACACTTCTAACTGTCTACCTCGGTCGACAACGCAATTCACTTGCATCAAGCCAGGCATCCACCATACTAAAGGAGTTATCTGCTGTTCCAGGTGCGATCCAACAAGTGCTTGATGCGGAATCTACAGTACGTGAAACAGCAGAAGAGTTCGCGAACAGCGATGCATTCTTTTTCATCGGTCGGCGATACGGTCATCCAGTTTCGTTAGAAGGGGCATTGAAACTCAAAGAGATTTCTTATGACCATGCAGAAGGGTTTGCTGGCGGAGAGCTCAAACATGGACCATTGGCACTTGTTACAGAGAATACTCCCGTTCTCGCCATTTTGACCGAAGGCACGAATGCTGAAGACACATTACATAACGTCAAAGAAGTCGAATCGCGAGGTGCCCCCGTGATTGGTGTCACATCAGAGATAGATCCGAATCCAGTATTCGATATTACGTTCAGGGTTCCAGAAGTGGGTTTAATGGAACCCGTTGTCGCAAACGTATATCTGCAATTGTTTGCGTATCATGTTGCGGATCAAAAAGACCGATCCATCGATAAGCCCCGAAATCTCGCGAAAAGCGTTACTGTCGAGTAGCTCGATTGCTTATTTAGTATAATTAACGCCAAATTAGCCGATTTTCAGCCGTCAATCATTGTTGTCCGATAATAGTGTTCAAGGGAAAATCCATTATTCACGTCGATGCAGTGGACACGGTCTGCCCGGAAATGGAACAACGCATTGGCACATTGAGCCAGACTCGGAGTCAGTTCGTCCACAGATAGGTTGTCCAAGCTCATTTGTGGGTGTGGTATTTCGAGCCATATTTTATTCGTACCAGGTGTGCTGATATATGTATTTTTGCATTATATTGGTATATGTCTGACATGCGTCTCACCATGGTATTATTATGGTCTATTTATAATGTTCTTTAATCAGACTTATTTCCTATAATGCATAACCTAATCCCATATAGATGTAATTCATGCTACAAAAGATGATAGAATAAATAGCAACGTGTTTTATCGTCTATTTATACTGTTCGCAAACCGACTCCAATCCATCGCGAAGTGTTATTTTAGGCTCCCAACCAGTTGCTGCGTTGATTTCGGAATAGTCCGCCATTGTGTCATGGACATACACGGAATCGGGAATTGGGTTTTCGATGTACTCTGGTTCAATATCTGTATCAAGTTCCTCGTTGAGCAACTCGACAAGATCGTTGAACGAGATCTGTTCTCCCGTACCGAGGTTGTAAATACCGGTTAGTTGATTCTCTGCTGCGAGGACAAGCCCTCGTACGATATCGTCGACGTGAGTAAAGTCACGCGTTTGTGTTCCGTCTCCAAATAGAACAGGTGCCTCACCTTTCGCCATGTCGTCAGCAAATTGGGCGATGACATTCGCATATTCTTTTTTGTGCTCTTCTGCACCACCGTAACCCTGATACACTGAGAAGAAACGCATCCCCGCGATATTCATATCATAGTGGTTGGCGAAGTATTCTGCGTACTTTTCTCGCCCGAGTTTCGACGCTTCATATCCAGTATTGACTGTTACGTCCATTGTAACTGGTGAGGGTTCTGTCCGATTTCCATAAATAGAGGAGGTAGAGGCATACACAACGGTATCACAGCCGTCATCACGTGCTTGTTCAACCGTATTGACGAACCCTTCGATATTTACGCGAGCACCCTTTGTTGGGTTCTCTTCGTGCATCTTATAGGAGGAGAGCGCTGCCAGATGGAACACGACATCGACATCTGTTGGAAGGTCTTTGTCGAGCACACTCTGCTCGTGGAATTCGACAGCGTCGTCAAGATTTTCAGGTGTGCCGAGATATCCATCGTCGACGACAATGACGTCGTTTTCGCCAGCAAGATTATTTGCAACATTCGATCCGATGAAACCCGCACCGCCCGTAACGAGGATTCGCTTGTCTGTCAGTTGCATTTGAACCACGCTATTTTTAGTCGACTCAGAGGTGGGACTTATATTGACCGGTCGAATTAATTGATATTTTTTAAATATATTGAAAACCGCTGTACTAATATCCACAATCACCCTCTCCCATTATATAATTTTTAATGTGTTCCAAATCATCGAATTCTATCATAAAAAACCACATATTCCGCTTATTACACAGTGATTTTTAAAGTAGCCTTCGTAGAGGCTACTACCACCGAGAAATTATGGATTCAGGAAATATCTCAAAATACGCTCAGTTAGCATCAAAAGCTGTAAAGAGTCCAGAAAAAGCGACGTACAAAATTAAGGAATTCATCGGATCAATCCCTGCGGGAATTCATTCGAACTGGAAAACTAAGGATTTAGCGGGACAAGGTGAGCGCGTTCGCTTGCTTCGGCAAGAAGAAGAATATCTCCTTATTGTTCTTGATGCGTGCCGATACGATTTCTTTAAAAATATTGCGCCAGAGTATCTAACGTTCGATTCAATTGAGCCCGTTCGCAGTGAGGGGAGGAATACATTCGAGTATGTATCACGCTGCTGGAGCGGTGAATATGAAGACGTCGAATATATTAGTGCAGCAACTCCTGTTAACAGTGATTCTAGATCAGAGTATGATCAGGATACCCTTTCTCAACTTTATGGAGGGTATGTTCCATCGGAGCATATTTCCAATATTCGGGACGTATGGCGCGAGTCGTGGGATGAAAGTATTGGCATCACACCACCAAAGGCAGTTACTGATGCCGCTCTCGAAACAGACAAGAACAGATTGGTAGCTCATTACTTTCAACCACATGCGCCGTTTATTGGACGACAATCACTTCTCGGTCATACGAACGATGAATCCTCTCGACCATGGGAGGGCGAACCGGTTGACGTGCCTGTCTGGCAGCAGGTGAAATTTGGCGATCTAACCCAGGAAGAGTTACGCGCAGTGTACGAAAGCAATCTACATCGAGCATTGCGCGAAGTGCGCCGATTGGTAATTGAGACAGAAATTGAAAACATTGTGATTATGGGTGATCACGGTGAGGCACTGGGTGAGTATTGGGCTTATGAACATCCACGCATTGAACATCCGTATATTAGAACTGTTCCATGGGCCGTAGTCAAAGGTGTATGTGACTATCCGGATTCATCAGATCAAGGAGAGTCAGATTCGAGTGTCACATCCCGGCTAGAAGACCTTGGATATCTCAGCTAAATATCAAAACAGCGTGTATCGGATTTTCTAACTCGATTTATTCAATGTAGCCCAGGTTCCGGAGCGACTCTTTCGCGACATCCTCGGCTTGTCGTCTATTTTGTGTTGCTCCTTTCTTTTTCACATTGTCGATGTTTTGTTTTGCCTCTTGTGGAGACATTTCTGGAGCCCAGTGAACACGTGAGTTTTGTAGATGGGATTGGAGATATTGTCTAACATTTTGTTGAGCATGTTTTCGCCATGGGACTCTTGCTAATTGATATAGTGCTAACGGAACCCGATGTTTTCGACTTGATTTTGGAAAGACGTGTCCACCATTTGAAGACCATGATGATTCGTAAGAAACTTCGTACTCGCCCAAGGGTGTCGATTTTTTCATCGTATGGAACGATTCTCCATGATCCGCTAAACTTTCTTTAGTGAGATCGCGTCCTATTGGCTTAATCGGTGACGTGAGCTCAATTTCAAGTAGAGACGCGATAGTCGGAGCAAGATCCATATGCCTGAGTACTCGGTTGGTGATTGTTTTTTGTCCAATTTCTGGGTGCATGAATACTGTTGGAACATACACATGCCGTGGATGAATCGGGGGACTGTGTCCAAGCATCCCTGCTTCTCCAAGTAGTTCCCCGTGGTCACTTGTGTATATCACCAGTGTGTCGTCGAGTAATCCTCGCTCTTCGAGCGTTTCAACTCGCTTTTCAAACCATTGTTTATCCTTTTCAACTGCTCTTCTGTACTCCGAGGCAAATTGTTCGCGAGGTGATGCTCCACGTGCCTCGAAATATTCCCACCCATCTCCGTTGAAATCGCCATACGGTGCATGGCCACCCGGTCCACGTTCTAAAATGAAAAACGACGGTTCGATTGATGAGAGAATATCCGGAGACTGGACGCTTGTATTCAGAGTGTTTGCAATAAGACTGTGTTCACTGGGCTCGAACCGAACATCATTAATTGAGTTGATGAAAGCCGTTGATAAGGAAGCATCAAGTAAGTTTGGCACATCGTTTGGAAGTGCATCAGTGAATTGTGCCACATTATGCTGCGGTAAGTATGTTCCCGAAGCGATACTCGCAATACTCGTCGGTGAATGAATTCCGCCTGCGATCGTTTTTACACCAATGCCATTATTCATAATGCTATCAGGGACAAAATCCCACCGAACTGCATCTGCAATATAAATGAAGACATTATCGACATCTAGGTCTTGTAGCATTGGAATAGACGACTAACTACGAATATAAAAAAGTAGTGTGAGTTTAATAGAATTATTTTTCCATTATTTGTTAACAAGATTGTCTATCGTTGCATAATTCCTACTATTTCCATCAAATGTCGAGGTGAGTTTGGATATTATCTTTTCCACACATCTTCGATATTGTTTTTCCTATGTCTTCTAAGAAGTCAACTATTGTTGCAATTTGGGCATACAATCGTATTTGATGCCATTTAAGGTCACTCGATGATGTGTACGATATACGTTGTTTGAAATTGCCAGAAACAAACAATCTTTAAACGAGTACGGACTTGCAGTGTTGCTCAACATCGGTGTCTTCGTTTTCACACCCATTCTTGGAATGGTTTTTGAGATATTAAGTGCCCCATTGCCCCTATTCATCGCGCTTGGTTTCGTCCTCGCTTTGTATGGATTGTATTGCATAGCCATAGAATCAATTTTACAAGGACTAGCAGTCTCACTTCTCGTCTTAATGACGACTGCTGCTAATGTTCCCCTCTCTACAGATATTGTTGGAGGAATTGGCCCTCAAATTTGGCTTTATCAGATTCCATTGGTTGGGATTTTCGCCATTTACGCTCTCCGAACATGGTCACGAAATCACGTTTTAGTAGCACATCTGCTCTTGGGAAGCTTTGCCGTTTGGACAGTTGTTTCACTTCCTTTCATTGCAGGTCCTCGGGTCGATATGGCTGTTTGGTTCGCGGTATATGCTATTCAGTTCACTCTTATTTTCGTTCTTGTTTCGCGATTAATATTGGATGGCATACTTTCGCGACGTTCCACAATTGGGGTTCTTGGAATCACTGTAGTCTGGCACGTACTTCTCGGCATGGCTCAGATCATCAATAAAGGTCCATTTGGGATCTCGCATCTTGGAGAAAGTACCAGAGTAGTTGATTCAATTTCTTTTGGATTGCTTGGTGCCTATCAAACAGGTCCCTACGTGAGCGGGTTGGCTGGTGGTGCAGCATTCGCGAGTCTTTGTGTTATGATTTGTCCTATTTTGATAACGTATGCTTACCAATCTAATGGGCTCGAACGGAGCACTTCACTACTGATGATATTGTTTTTGATTATCACGGTTCGATTTACGGCATGGGATGCAAGTCGTGGTGGCCTTATTGTCGGTATAGGAGTTCTTGGGTGTATATGGCTCGCAAATCAGGTAGGTTTCTTGGAAGGCAAAAACCCATCTAAACTTGCAGTTCGTCTGTTCGGTGTTCTTGGGAGTTTGTTAGCATTCACTTCCGTTTTAATAGGAAAACTTCGTCGTTCTAGTCGAGGTAAACTCTGGTTTGAACCAATTCCTAAAAGAAGTGACCAATATGCACTCAGCTATCTCTCGCCTGGTGATGCCGTAGATTTCGTAAAAACCATTCACATACCGGGATTTGATGCGTCAAACCTAGCTATCAGAATTTGGATGTACGTTATTGGACTTGATTTGTTCTTACAACATCCAATCTTTGGAATTGGTGGAGTAAATTTTGCTTATATTGCTGAAGGATATGGATTTAATGATCCACATGAAATGCATAACATCTTTGTTATGCTCCTTGCTGAAACCGGTTTTCCGGGATTTTTATTGTATTCAGCTGCTCTCTGTGGTGTCTTAGTGACTTCGTGGCGCCGATTCAATCAAACTGGTGATATTCTGATCATCGGGGCCGTTGCAGGGTTGATTGGTTATATTGCCACATTGAATCTTCGTTCTGGATTTGTCCGTACCCCAGCAATATTCACTTTTTGGGCACTGGCAGGTGCCCTCGTAGCTCCGAAATTAGATGAGTAACTACCATCTATAGGAATAATAAGCTATCCAATCTAAACTCCCGCTCATCTAAATTAATCAAATAAAATTAGAAAAGAAGAATTTTATGTTTTATCACTATAGGTATAAAGATATATTACTTTTTTGCAGAATCATAATTGTTGTTGGAGATGGTTGGTGAATACCGATAGATTTTACCGCAATTCCTTCATCCGGTCATACAGTGTATGAACGTCCTCCTTTATGTAATCGATTGCCTCCGTAGCGATCACGTTTCGAGCTATGGATACTCGCGAGAAACGACACCAAATATTGATTCAGTTGCTGCTGATGGCATTCGGTATACGGAGTGTTCTACCCCTGCCACTTGGACGAGACCAGTCAGTGTCTCGCTTCTCACAGGGTCTTATCCATCGACACATGGAGTGCGACACCGAGATAATATCTTTCCGTCGAATCTTAAACGTCTTCCACAGTACCTCTCCGAATCAGGCTTCGAGACTGTTGGTGTATCAACTATGGGGAATGTCTCGAGCGCTCTTGGCTACAATATTGGATTTGACTCATACCATGACATATATAAAGATGAAGAAATCATCCAGAAGAGGCGACGCACGTCCACCGACCGAGAAAAACTTCTCCACGAAGAACAAGAAGAGATTGCGCTGCCACGTGCTGAAGATATTACAGACCAACTTGTACCAATAATACAACAAGCCGATCATGATCTATTCTCTTTTGCTTGGAGTATTGACCCACATATGCCACTGGACCCACCGGAAACTCACCGAGACTTTCTTGACGAAGAATACAGTGGACCAATCGATGGGAGTTTTGAATCACTACCAAACGAGTTTTCGAGTGCAGATATAAAACGACTACAGGACCTTTACGACTGCGAAATAAAATACACGGACGAGCAATTTGGTAATATTATTGACGAATTGAAAAGCAACGGAGAATACGAGGAAAGCTTAATCATTGTGCTCGGAGATCATGGTGAAGCATACTATGAGCATGATCACATCTTCCATGGGTCGTGTCCCCACGATGAGGTACTCAGTGTTCCGTTGATCATCAAACCGCCGAAAGAGTTCACACAGAGGGGGATGGAGGTGACTGAACCAGTTTCTCTTATAGACGTATGTCCCACAATCCTCGACATTGTTGGAATCGACCCTCAAGTGGATCATATGCAGGGTCAAAAAATTCCTCCGTTCGGGAATACTGAGACAGATCGATGTGTTTTCGCTGAAACACAGACATGGGATTTCTCACCATCGTACCAAGCAGTCCGGGATAATCGTTGGAAATACATAGAAATAAATCGTCCACCTTTCTTCGATGTGCTGAGAAAAATGTATGCACACAGAAAAGAGCTATCTGGCAAAAAATACATACTGAAGGTACTTAAGGACAGTTTATTTGACGAAATTTATAGTGAACCAGATAAGCTCCTGTATGACCTTCAAAATGATCCTCAAGAACAGGAAAACTTAATCGAAGCTCGTCCTGAGATCGGTGAGAAATTTGAGTCCATACTTTCCGACTGGGTTGATGAATGTTATCGGTTAAACCAAAAAATAGAAGATTCCACGGATGACGAAATTGACTCCGGAACGATGGAGCAATTAAAACAGCTCGGTTACGCCGACTAAAACCAATGGAACAGAAAGCTGTTCGGTCCTTTGGCTGTCAACTGTTGTCGAAGAGTTTGGCGGCATATCGCTGCTCGAGTAACTATACCAACTTTAGTAAAAATGGCAGGTTGTTAATGCCAATCACTGAAAAACGTATAGAGTCTGCCGATAAAAATAATCCACTGCTAAAGGATCTGGGGTGGTATAATGTCTGATAAGTCAGATGCACTCTTTAAGACGATTCTTACTTCGAGTGGTATCCTTATTATTGGATTAGCTTTCAGAATGGGACTGGGATTTCTTGGTCGAGTTGTAATCGCCCGGTTTCTCGGGAAAGTTAATTATGGAAGTGTTTCACTGGGCCTGACACTAATGATGACTACATCAGTTCTCGTTGTCGTCGGAATCGACAATGGGATTGGCAGATATCTCCCCCGATACGACGAACGGCATAGACGGCGCGGAATTCTCATGTCCGCATTTCAAATCGTCGTTCCAATTGCGTTCCTGGTGGGGCTTCTGATTGTAGTCTTTGCCGACGTTATTGCATCTGATGTTTTTCATACTCCAGAACTCACGGAGGTGATCCGAATCTTTGGGATAACTATCCCATTTGCTGCCTTCGTCCGTCTTACTGTCGGAAGTATACGGGGAATGCAGGAGGCACTGCCGAGAGTATACATTGAAAACATCGCACTACCGATAAGCCGGTTTGCACTGATCGCAGCAGCTGTTATTTTGGGATTCGAAAGTGTCGGCATTGCTTGGGCCTACGCAGGAGCATATGGATTAGCTGCCACCCTCTCTCTGTTTTACCTTTGGAAAAAGACCCCTCTCTTAGAACGCACTGAGTTCGCGTCGATGCATCGGGAACTACTCCTTTTTTCAGCACCACTAATGGTTTCGGCAACTATGAACATTATTCTCTCTAACTTAGACACATTCATGCTTGGTGTCTTATCATCGCCGGGTGAGGTCGGCATATATAATGTCGCTTATCCGCTTGCGAATTTATTGACTATATTACTAACCGCGTTTAATTTTGTCTTTATGCCTACTATCTCTGAATTGCAATCAAATGGGGAATACCAACAACTGGGCAGGGTGTATCACGTCGTATCCAAGTGGGTGTTTGTTTTCACCCTCCCGATATTCATTGTTCTCGCATTCTATCCCCAGCCGATTATTCGGCTGACATTCGGACCAGAATACATCGACGGTGGATTTGCGCTTACTATCCTGGCAATTGGATTTTTTACTCACACGGTTGTCGGACCGACTGGAAACACGTTGATGGCGGTCGGCCGATCTCAGTTGATTATGTATGCTAATATTATTGTCGCAAGTGTGAATACTGTGCTCAATATTCTTCTCATTCCGGAGTTCTCCTTTGTCGGTGCGGCAATAGCGACGACGATTGGTTATATTACGATGAATTCCATTTATATAATATATTTGAACAAAGAGCTTGGAATTCATCCATTCCGGGCAGAGGTATTCCGTCCAGGATTGATTGCAATAGCTCTTTGGATTGGGATTTATTTAACTAGTCAACAACTTCCATTGACGCCATTAGTATCAATGATTTCTAGTATAATCCTTTTTGGCCCTCTTTACGCGATAGTGATTCTCAGGTTTGGCGGAGTAGAGAGCGAAGAGTTGGCCCTTTTGCGATCGCTTGAGAGCAAAATAGGAGTTGATTTGAATCCTCTCAGAAAGTTCGCAAAGCGGTTCATGGGATAAGCGCACCGAACGATCGTCAAATATTGAAAGTGAAAATTGACTGTTTGACAGTCCACTCAGGCGTAGCCCAAATCCTTGAGTCGATCTTCTACTTCCTCTGGAACAGCATTATCCTGTTCAACGTGTTTTGTCTTTAAATCATCAATCAATGTATCTAGCCGTTCTTTCCCAGACTGTTGTTGATTACTTCCTGTCTCAACAAAGTCGCTTGTAGTTTCGAACCCGTAATAATCGACCGGTCCAGCAACTCCCCTAAGTGGTTCGTCATACTCTTTGATTTTGTCTCCCAGACCATTCTTTTCCAGCTTCCGTTCACTCCAAGATGTAAGGCCTATATATTCAGTTAGCCGGTCGCGTTCGGTCACGGGGCTTAATAGCGTCTGTCCTCGCTGACTTTCCGAAATTCCGGCAGCGTCGAGAACAGTTTTGTGGACATCAAGGATATTGACTGGCTTTTTAACATTTCCAGTTAATCCATCACCCGATAAACACAGGGGTACATGCGTCAGCTGTGGATATACACCATGCTCATGACCCCACGCATCATACTCACCGAGCATTTCACCGTGATCTGAGAGAGTAATTATATAGTCAAATTCCTCTTGAAGTTCACCGAATATCTTTCGATAAATATCGGAAAGATATGCGGCACAATCATCATATGCTTGTTGTATTAGTTCTCGGTTGTTTTCGTTACCAATGGATAGGTCACCGATGGCTTCGGTAAGGCCAGGATCCTCGGTGGACATGTACTCTTCTGGTGCCTGATACGGCTCATGAGCTTCCATCAAATTGAGAAAGAGAAATTCCTGCTCTCCAAAGTTAATGTCATTTATTTCACTTAACGCTTCGAGGGCTCCGCCATACTTAACCATCTCGTTGTCTCCAATTGCGTATTTTGCTCCGAGAAGGAGTGAAGGCAATATATCAGACTCACTTCTCACACATTCGAGAACTGCTTCTATGTATTTTCTAAATCCATGTTTATCTGTTTCTCGGCTGAATTTTGGGAAATTAAATATCCCCTCCTGATTGAATTTTTCGAATTTTTCTGGTGTCCGAAAATCCTTATAACCACGATCGAAATTAAAATGGCTGGTAATATTCGTATTCGCACTAAACGCCCTAGTAGTATACCCTTCCGCCTCCAATTGTTCTGCGAGAGTCAATTCTTCACAGTTACAATAGATATTTTTTGCGTGAACCCCGACCTCACTAGGATACAGTCCAGTGAATAATGAGGCATGTGCGGGCACGGTCCAGTTCGCTGTGGTATACGCACGCTCAAACCGCCGACCTGGTAGCCAATTGAAATGCTTATCAAACGAATCCTTTCGTAACGTATCGAGAACCACGAGTGCAATGTTTGTCATATAGTATTTTCCTTTTAGAAATCAATCATTTGGACACTTCTTTAACTATTTTTCCGCCCAAAAGCCTTATTTTATGAGGCTTGATTTTCTCCATTGCAATATCCGTGCAGCTCAAAGGTAATAATACATTTGGCATTCCGCTTGAAATAGGTTCATACTATGAGTAGAATCGCTATCGTTCATCCAAATCTACAAATGAAAGGTGGAGCGGAAGACGTCTGCATGCAAGTAATCGAAGCTCTTCAAGATGAAAATGATGTTACCCTCCTAACTCTTATAAGCCCAAACATTACCGAGTTGAACCAGTATTTCGATACTAACGTTCGAGAGCTCTCTGTACGAGTGGTCCCTCAAGCAATAACTGAAATTTGTCAACGGGCGGGAAATCGGGCTGTTAAGCTTCAATCAGCGATACTCGCTCGATTCGCAAAACGAAACCTCGCCGATTTCGATCAAATGATCAGCACAAAAAACGAACTCGCACTCGACATCAACTCAGTCGAGTACATTCATCATCCCCAGTACTCCATCGATGATCCTGGGCTTATTAATGAATCACTCCCAAGGCAAGCATACGACAGACTGTGTCGCGAACTCGCAGATGTCGACCGGTCGAAACTCGATTCGATTTGCTTGCTTGCAAATTCGGATTGGACAGCAGAATCATTCCATGATGCGTACGGCATTCGCCCAAAAACAGTTTATCCACCTGTTCACACTGACCGATTTTCCCAATTAGATTGGGAGGACCGTGAAAACGGATTTTTGACGATTGGCCGAATCGGACCAAGTAAACGGATTCTCAATAACATTGAGATAGTTGCCCAGCTACGAGAGCGGGGGCACGATGTACATCTCCATATCGCTGGGCCAACAACGGACGGTGAGTATTGTGATCGCGTAAAACGTCGCGCCGCCGAACTTGAATTCGTTCATTTCGAAGGATCTGTCGCATATGATTCCCTTACTGAATTGATAAATGAGCATCGATATGGTCTTCACGGTCGTCCATACGAGCATTTTGGAATCGTCGTTGCTGAGATGGCTGCGGGAGGGATGGTTCCATTTGCCCCAAACAGTGGAGGCCAGCGAGAAATTCTGAATGAAGAAAGCACACTGCTATATGACTCTCCCACCGACGCGATAGAAAAAATCGAAACGATACTCGAAGATGCGGAGCGACAGACCGCGGTTCGAGAGACCCTTTCATCAACTTCACAACGGTTCAGTCGAGATCGCTTCAAAAGAGAAATCCGCGAGATTGTAATGAAGGAGCCCGAATCAAATGAATAAAATCGGAATTAATGCGCGAGTGTTAACGAAACCGAATCCAACTGGCGTCAGCCGGTACACACATAAATTACTCGAAGCCCTCGTTCAGCAGGAGGATGATTTCGAATACGTTCTTTTCGGCGTCGAATCAATCCCAGAACCATTCACTGAGTTTCCTACAGTCACCAATGCAGGCGTTCCGACTCCTGCTCACAGTGGTCACCGTGCCCACATCTGGGAGCAAACAACTCTTCCGAAAGCAATCGACCGTCACGATCTTGATGTGTTTCACACGCCAGCTGGGCAGCCACCAGTAATAGCACGAACGCCGCTTGTAACGACGATTCATGACATCTCACCAATTAGCCACCCGGAGTGGTTTTCGCGAGCATATGCCACTGTCTATCGAATTCTCACACCACTTGCAGTCCGAACGTCGGATCGACTCCTTACAGTCTCCAAATTTGCTCAAGAAGAAATTACCAATTATTATCCTCGCTCTGCAGGCAAAACGCTTGTGACGTACAATGGTGTTACACCACCGAATGGATCTGGTAAGATAATCGACGACCTGTCAGAAGATAGATTTATACTCTCTGTTGGAGCGACAAACCCACGAAAGAACTTAAAGTCGTTAGTACGTTCGTATCGACATTATCGAGAGAACGTGAGCAATCCGGTGGATCTTGTGCTTGCCGGACCGGATCGAGATGTGTTCGCTTCAAACGATCTTCCTGACGTTTCTGGCGTTCATGCACTCGGGTTCGTTTCGGACCCGGAGCTAACTTGGCTATATCGGAACGCCGCAACACTAGCGTATCCATCACTCTACGAAGGATTTGGATTACCAATTGTTGAGGCTATGCACGTCGGAACACCAGTTATCACGTCGGATCGAGGTGCCATGGCAGAAATCGCTGGGGATGCCGCATTGTTGGCTGATCCAAATGATCCCGAGGAAATCGCGAAGTGCATTGAGCGGGTGGTTAATTCAGATACATTCTCCACGGAACTTGCGCGTCAGGGACGCTCTCGTGCCGCCGAATTCACCTGGGAGAGGACAGCACGTGATACAATTGCCGCATACCGAGAGGTGATCGAGAATGTCTAATGACTCGCCTAACGTACTCCAAGTGAGTAAATTCTACTACCCGGACGTTGGTGGTGTTGAACGGGTTGTCCAGCAGCTTGCGGAAGGGCTAAACTCTTCGTATAGAATGCGTGTTCTAGCATCGACAACAAAGGGAGCTGGAGAAACAACGAAAGTCAACAGTGTACCAGTAAATCGCACCAGTAGCCTTGGAACAATATTATCTGTATCCGCATCCCCGACCTTCCCTGTCCAACTTGCACGAATGCAAAGAGAGGCAGACATTATTCACTATCACCTACCGAATCCGCTCTGTGTCGCGTCACATTTCCTCACGCCAGCGGCAGACGCGAAAATAGTCGTAACATATCATAGCGATATCGTCCGACAACAGTCTGCATTGAAATTTTATCGGCCGTTCTTACGCCGGTTTCTCGATCAGGCAGATCGAATTATTGTGACCTCGCCGAACTTGCTTCAATCTTCTGAGCATCTCACACCATACGAAGAAAAATGTACAGTTATACCACTGTCAATCGATCTCGATGACTACTCTGTCCCAAGCAATGATCCGCCCAATCTACCGATTGATTCGGATCGCCCCACATTGTTGTTCGTTGGACGGTTAATCTACTACAAGGGGGTTGAGTATCTTGTCGATGCTATGGCTAACATTGACGCAACTCTACTGATCGCTGGAGACGGTGAATTGCGAGAATCACTACAAGAACGAGCTGTTGCACGTGGAGTTGACGATAAGGTTCATTTCCTCGGATACGTTCCGGATGAGCATCTCCCTCATTGCTACGAAGCAGCCGATTTGTTCGTTCTTCCTTCTGTCGAACCGAGTGAAGCATTCGGTATTGTTCAGTTAGAGGCAATGGCATATAAGACGCCAATAGTGAATACAGATCTTAGAACGGGCGTTCCCTGGGTAAGTAAACACGGAGTCACTGGCCGGACAACAGAACCCAGAAATCCAGACGGCCTTGCCAATGAAATCAATAGCGTGTTAGAAAACCAAGAATTGTTACGTGAATACGGTAACAATGCTTATCAGCGAGTTCAACAGCAGTTCAATGAACAGACAATGCTCCAAAAGGTAGATCAGGTCTATCGTGAGATCTTAGCAGAACAATAGTGCCGATATTGAGACGGTGGCTATGAGTGAGGATTAGTCATCGTCATTGTGCCGTTGAATTGACTATTTTTGCCTCCTCGCCAAGTCTTTGTTCCGCCTCATCGCGGTCCTCGGGATATCCAACGTCGATTCGCCACCCGTCCATACGAATCGCGTCGATCGTCCTACCACTTTGAATTAGCAAGTCAATCGCCTCACTGATCTCGTATTCGCCGCGGTTTGACGGCTGGACAAGGTGACAGGCGTGGAAGATAGCAGGTGTGAACGTGTAAAAGCCAGTCATTACGAGATTCGATGGCGGATCTTCAGGTTTTTCGACCACGTCTGTGATCTCGCCATAACTATTCGTAGCACAGACGCCAAACCTACTAGCATCCTCATATGGCACTTCTTCGGTGAGGAAAGCTGCATCTGCGCGATCTTCCTGTTGACGACGGACAACATCTTCTAAGTTCGCCTGGAAAATATTATCACCTAACATTAACATGAAGTCGTCGTTGATGAGTTCTTCTACGGTCAATAGAGCATGAGCTAGTCCTTTCTGTTCACGCTGATGTGCGTAGGTAATGGGAATGCCTTCGAACTCGTCATCATAGTGACTGATGATGTCCTCCTTTCGATACCCAACAACCACGACGAATTCGTCGGCGCCCAACTCTGCGAGTTGCTCGAAGCAATGTGTAACAATGGGCTTGCCATTCACTTCGACCAGCCCTTTTGGCTTGTCATTCGTAAGTGGTCGAAGACGCGTGCCCTTACCTGCCGCCAGTACAACAGCTTTCATAATTTTTCCCAGTGTGCCAGTACTAAATACTTTTAGACTCGGTTACATCCGAAGGCTCAAGGAAAGATGCGGAAACGTATTAGATAATGGATCTTAGTATCGTCGGAAGCGGATACGTTGGGACGACCGCTGCTGCCTGCTTCGCCGAACTTGGTCACCGCGTCACCAATATTGACATTGATGAGGATATTGTGGAGCGAATCAATAATGGTGAGGCACCTATCCACGAACCAAAGTTGGACGAACTCATTGCCAAGCACGGCGGTTCTCGTCTTCGAGGAACGACCAGTTACACTGCGGTGGAGAACACAGACGCGACATTTCTCGCTCTTCCAACACCGTCACAAGAAGATGGCAGTATTGACACATCCATTATTGAGGCCGGTGCGCGGTCACTCGGCGAAGCGTTGGAAACGAAATCAGGATATCATCTTATTGTAGTTAAGAGCACTGTGGTTCCCGGAACCACAGAGGATATTTTAACGCCAATTCTAGAGGAGACTTCGAACAAGACCGCAGGTGATGAATTTGACATAGCCATGAACCCTGAATTCTTGCGTGAGGGGAGTGCGGTCGACGATTTCTTAGTTCCCGACAAACTGGTTTTCGGTGCTGAAAATACTCGGGCAACAAAATGCCTTTCTGAAATATTCGAGACACTCATCCAGACATCTGATCCAGTGGTCGTCGAAACCGGAATCCGAGAGGCAGAGATGATTAAGTACGCGAATAACGCTTTTCTCGCTACCAAGGTAAGCCTCGTCAACGAACTTGGAAATATTTGTAAGGAATACGGTGTGGATACGTATGAGGTCATGGATGCCATTGGCTTTGACGACCGTATTAGTGAGCGATTCCTTCAAAGCGGGGTTGGCTGGGGTGGTAGTTGTTTCCCAAAGGATACTGCCGCACTGGTCGCATTCGCGCGTGAAACGGGATATGATCCCTCACTCATTGAGGCTGCCATTGAGGTGAACGAAAAACAACCAAAACGCCTCCTTGATCTACTTGAAGCACACCTTGCTCCACAAGACAAACGGATTGCTGTGCTCGGTCTCTCCTTCAAACCTGGAACTGACGATATTCGAAATTCGCGAGCAATTCCGGTAATCGATGGACTCCGAGATCGCGGGGCAAACGTCGTTGCTTATGATCCAGTTGCGATGAAGAATATGCGAGAACGTTTTCCGGATGTTGAGTACGCGGAATCAGCGACGATGGCGCTCGATGGTGCGAACGCTGCACTCGTCGTCACTGATTGGGATGAATTTGCCGCACTGGACGATGAGTTTGAACGAATGATCGATCCCATTGTGGTAGATGGCCGGCATATTATAAATTGCAAAGAAGAATTAGTATATGAAGGTCTAACGTGGTAGATCCCGCCAAAGTATGATTGGCGACTGATTGAAGGCAACCTGATTCGGATTCCATTCTGTTGATGAAAAACTGGTGTAGGACCTCATTTCCTAATCTTTGAATTTTGAACGGTCAGTACGGACACCCCCCGAAATAGAGCCAGATTGACCCGGTTTGGTCTTGATGTAGTCTACTGTTATAAGTCGACGCAAAGTTATCTAAACCATTCGTGTTTCCCTGCTAAGCCACGGATCTCCTTTAGTAAGTAGGCTACCTGTACGCGCGGTGTGATCTCAGACATGGAATAAAGAGTCCCCAATTGGTCTTCTGGAACCGACGTGGGATTAAACGATGGATCCTGAATGTTCCGTAATCCAGTCACCAGAACCTCCGGTGAGGAACTAAACAGTCGTTGACGAGTCTCGGCCCATGTTTTTGCATCTTTGAGGTCAATCGACTCAAACTCTATGATGTAGCCGGCATCTAGCTCTGGTGTTAGCCGCTGTAGCGTCACACCACCTCTTGGAGAGTCATGAAGGAACTCCCAAAACCCAGCAGGACTTCCACGATATTGACGGATATCACCATGGTGGTAGCTCAATACACCATGTTTTGGCCGAGTGAGGATATCTCCCTGAAGGATTCCGACTTCAAAATGGACAACGACATCACATGTGTCCGCGATTGTTTCGATAACGTCGGAAGGAATGAGGACACCAAGATTCTCCGCCGGTTCCGGTTTGCATTGGATTTGATCTGCCGATGCCAACCACTCGATATCAGTCAGCGAGGTGTATGTCTGTGGATCCCGTTTTATTGCGTCTTTCACGTATTGCGTTCCCACACCCCAGTATTTTCCAACTTGACCACTAACATTGGAATGATCACATTCGTCTATTGATCGAGATGTGGTATCCGAACGAACTGTACCTTCCTCTTCAGTTGCGTGGACAATAAGTGGTATTTCGACATTCGCTTTTAGCGCTGCTTGCCGTAGCGACTCGACCATCCAATCGGCAATCTGCGTAGTTCCCGTGAGAAAGCAAATTTGTAAGGGAGATTCAGAGGTCATATTTTTGCTTGGACTCTCATTGGGTAAAAACCCCTATTGACCAGTGTCGTGCTGTCAAAACGTTTCGACCTAATCCGATATTGCCGTCGACAGCACAGATCCACTTTCCGTTTACGAACCATGGATCAATGTGATGCATACAACCGCTGTTCCACCCAAATCGGCTATCGGAGGGAGTTAATATCGGAGATGATGGATGCTCCTCATCTTCGTACTCATTTGGAGTAAGGGTCGTGATCCTATACGCACGGAGCTGTTCTCCGTACCATTGCTCACAGTCCTGGAAAAAGAATAATATCTCTTCATCATCAATGATCGGCCGCCCGCCAGGCCGAAATGCACTTGTTCGACCGTCAACGACCGGATTCCGGCGATGGGGTGTCCAGTCAGCATTTTCGATATCTTCGCTCTCGGTGAAATATGCATATAGCCGATCCCCATCATGAGCATCTCCAATGAGCAACCACCAACGGTCGTTCCAGCGAAACACGACCGTATCGTCGGTCGCGTGTGAGGGCCGAATCAGATCCGATACTGGCGACCACTCTGTCGGGAACGGGTCAGCCTTGTATAGGATAACTCGCTGATCGTCCACATCACACTCCATTTCTGGAATCATGTAGTGTTCTCCATTCCAACTAAAAACGAAGGGAAACGAAAGGTGGTGGTCAGTTTTCAGCACTACTTGATCATACTCCCAGCTCCGTCCGGCGTCGGGGCTTGTCGCATGACCGATAACCGCGTCCGGGACTTTTGAATCATTGAAAATTTCGAAAAAGAGATGGTACTCACCGTCTTCGATGAACAGAAATGGATCCGCGACGAAATCAGCGGAGCCATAATCGGTTACGGCCGTCCGAGTTAGGACAGGATTTGAAACGTCACATGGAGACGACGGGCGAAACGGGCTCCGAGCAACAGAGGTAGTATTTGAGGATAGACCAGGGAAACACTCGACAGCCGCGATTGGTCTCGCTTGTTGATTGATTTGGTGTCGTTCTCGAAAATACTTAGGTAGGTCGTAGTGAAGGAACTCCCCTAGTCGCCACGCAGAATGATCTACGTACGGTAGTTTCTTGAGCTCAGACTTCAAGCGTCTCATAATCTCATTTCTTCCAATATAATCATATGTATAATTGACTCATTTGTATTAGTATAGTGAATTAAAGTGACTAGAAATGATAGTAGTTTCTATTTGATTCCAGACTTGCGTCCTGAAGACCAAACAGACGCAACAGTACTATGGATCCTAAACTCACGTTCGTCCTTATTTCTGTTCAATTACCGGAGCGTGAAGCCGTGATATTACTCTCAATCACCTTCGATCGCCCACTCCAATCGGAATTCATATTACATGCCTATATTGAATCGGCGTCGAGCTGTCGGAATTTGACTATCGGAGGCGAAGCTAATGATGGAAGCACCGTAATCAATTCATGTATTGGACTGCCCAATCGCACGAGAGACTGCATCGAGGAACCCGGCTTCAAGTGCTGTGGCCGAATAGTTAGAGGAGACTCGTTCTCGTCCTGCTTGCCCGAACTGACTCCGTAGATTTTCATTATCGGCGAGCATTCGTAGGTGCTGGCAATGTTTGTCTTTCGCATCCGCCGGTGCCAGAAGTCCGGTTCGGCCTTCTTCAACTGATTCAGAGATACCCCCGGCCGTGCTTCCCACTATCGGAAGGCCGCATGCCATCGCTTCGATAACCGTGATGCAGAGTCCTTCTCGGCGAGACGGTTGAAAGTAAATGTCGAGTCCAGCAAGAAACGACGGGATTTCGTCCGGTGGGATTTCGCCATGAAAGGTAACACGGCTAGGGACTTGCTCCAAAACACGTGTTTCTAGGTCCTCACGTTGTGGACCATCGCCGACAACATGAAATTCGATCCCATCATCTAACTCCATTGCACAATCTATTAGACAGTCGTAATTCTTAGCAGGGATGAGTTGTCCAATCGAACCCACGCGAATCACTCCATCATCGCGTGTTGGTTCAGTAACTGAGATATATGTCTCTAAATCGACGCCTGCGATCGGAACGACGGTGATATTCGAATTCGAGACACCCTCAGTCCGTACCATTGATGCAACTGCCTCGGAGTCGGCGAGGATTTGATCACACCCCTTAAAAGCATTTCTGGAGATCTTTTTCCTTAGCGTGCTCGTGTATCCCGCCGAATTTTGCCAGCCGAGGATGACTGGAACTCTCTGTAGGTTGCCGAGAACGGTGCCGATAACGAGAGAATGAAAGAGCGATGTGACCAAAATGTCGGTCTTACTGAGCAACTTCCATAGGGGAGTAAGACCATCCAGTCGAAACTTCGGATCTATCTCCAGGTCGATGACTGTAACATGATCCGGAAGCAACGAGACAACTCCATTCCCTTTGCCCTCGAGGCCAACAACCGTAATATCGAATCGCTCGGGATCGAGTTGCTGTAATAGTCGGGCCATTCCGACCTGTGCGCCACCGACATTGAGGCCATCGATGAGATACGTCAACCGATGCGTGGGTTTGGCCATCGGTTTATTGCAGTCATAGCCATAACGAAAAGGTTGCGTTTGTTCTGTATTACCGGTAGAGACAACTAATGACGGAATGAAGGCGATAGCCATCGACAACCGTTGGTCTTTTCGTTGTCTGAAATTAAATGTTCCTCTAATGTATTCGATCTCACAAATAATCAATGCACTACGGAATCCGGGACGTGCAGGTGTCGAAATAAATCGCCATTTTCACTCCCGTGTGTCTGGAAACGATCCTGCTGAAAGTATCTTCGATGAGGATTGGGACAACCTTATTATTTTAGATGCTTGCCGGTATGATGCGTTTGCCGCCCGGTCTTCACTCCCTGGATCGCTTGAAAGTCGTCGATCGCTCGGAGCCACAACCTCTGAATTCGTCCGCGAGAATTTTAAAGGCAGGACGCTTCATGATACGGTTTACGTGTCTGCAAATGTCTGGTATCTCAAACTACTTGATGAGCTTCACAGTGAACTCCACAAATTCATCAACCTACAGGACCAACATCACGATGAAGAGCGTGGAACGGTCCTTCCTGAAGTAGTCACGAAAAAAGCACGGAGTGTGGCCGAAGAATATCCGAATAAGCGACTCATCATCCATTATTTGCAGCCCCATCAGCCTTATATTGGGCCGACTGGACGCGAACGGTTTAAAGTATCCCCCGGACTTCGAGAGACACTCCAACAAAGCGATGTGAATGACGAATTGCTACGGACAGCGTATCAAGAAAACCTCGACCTCGTGCTCGATTCGGTTGCTGACCTTCTACCCTCCCTCGAAGGTCGGACGATTGTTACTGCAGACCACGGGGAAATGCTTGGTGAGCGGGGGCGGCCTGTGCCAGTTCGAACGTATGGTCACTTTAGCGGGCTTTATCACGACGAACTGGTGACTGTACCATGGCTCGTTATTGATGAGGGACAGCGAAAGGAAATCATTTCGGAGTCACCTTCGGTCCAATTGGACGACCAGGACACAGAAGAGGTAGACGAGCGACTGCGGCAACTTGGATACAAGGTATAATATCTATATGACCAGAATGTGGATGAAGTAGTTCAATGCGGTTGCTTTACCACTAATGCGAATAATGATTGAATATGTGTCATCTAAGAAACCCTCAACGCAGTTCGATTGTCTCTCATTTCCCGTTCGGTGGGTTGAAATATCTCGGCAGTACGTTTAGTGGACGAACATCATCCGATATGATTCCGCAAATTATGTGTCTTGATCCTCGACTTTTAATTGCCTGTATCCAACTAACAACACGGTTGTCCAAACAATGAAAATTGCGTTCATTCACCCTAGTTGGCCAGGAAGTGAAGGGACTGGTGCGACCCACAGCGCTACACAGGTTGCGAAAGGACTTGCCGAACGGGGTAATGAAGTGCATGTCTTCTGCACGGAGCCAATAGACAATGTATCGACAACAGAGGAAAATATGACACTTAAATATCTACCTGCTGAGGGTCGCCTCCACCATTATCAATATAACTTAAAACTGAACCATACGCTAAAGGAGCGTGCTTCGGAATTCGACAAGTATGATATCGTCCACAGTTATCTCACAATTCTGATTCCCGGGCTTGAAGCTATTGGGAAGCGGACCTCTGCATCGACTGTTGCGACATTAAATGCATACGGTGGCGTTTGCCCAAAAAACGACCTATATTATTTGGATGAGCAACAGTGTAAGAGCGCCTCGTTCGCTAAATGCACATCTTGCATCGCGCAGACGAGTGATAACACGGATGAGAATCCCATCCGTCTTACTGCCAGCCGATTAGCAAACCTCAAACTGGTAATGGAGGGTAAGCGTAACTTGGACCACCTCGATGCGTTTCGAGCGCCCTCCGGGCATGTTCGAGAAAACTACGTGCGTCACGAGTTCCCCGAGGACAAAATTCAGGTGATTCCCCACCCGCTCAACTCAGATTTCCTTGTTGACCACCGAAGCGAGTTCACGGAACCCTATCGGCTCCTTTATGTTGGATTTTTGAAACAAAAGAAGGGGGTTGAAGAGCTAATTCCAATAGTCACACGGCTTCGAGAACTAACCGACGCACAGTTTACGCTTTCCATCGTTGGGAAAGGCCCAAGCGAAAAACGAATGCGCGAACAAACTCAGCAGCTGGGTGTCGAGGATATTGTTGAGTTCCGCGGGTTCATGTCAAACGAAGAACTCCCCAATATATATGCGAATCACGATCTCTTTGTTTATCCGAGTCTCTGGGAGGAACCACTGGGTCGAGTATACATAGAATCCCTGGCTACTGGGACGCCGATCGTTTCGTCTGCATACGGGAGTATTGAGGAAATAATAGGTGATGGAGGTGTGGCTGTCCACGGGGGGCCCGATTCGTTCGCTCACGAGATATCATCATTATTCAGTGGTAGGACACTGAAGGAGATGTCTGCTGCAGCTATTTGCGAAGCACAGAAATTTCGCCGGGAAGCCGTTGTCAACCGGATTGAAAAAATGTACGAACAGATAGTGATCGATGAATAAGCCGCAGAGACTTTGAAACCGCGTGAGAAAATTGACCCTACCTAAAAGGTGAATAATTTGTTTGCTTACGTTCAGTGGTGATCAGTTATAAGATCGCATTATCGAATTCCATCTACTATTCACTGTTCATATTAGTTTCTTTGTTGCAATTAAAATCCGTAGTTAGGATGATGAACAATAGATTCAAAAACTTTAGGATATAAGCGAGTAATTGAATAGTTAATGAAAAAGGTGCTATTATGACAAATTTGTCCGTGGGAGACGCTAAAAATTACGGTTCGCTATTCAACTGTGCGTTTGTAGTTTCTCTACTGCTGCCATTTGCATTCATAGTTCGACAAGACATTGCAGTCTCTGGAATTGGAATCGAAAAACTCGTTTTTGTAACCGTCATGGTGATCTGGATCGGGAGTATAGCCCAGCGAAGATCTATTCGTGTTCCAAATATGTATCATATGGCTGCTATTCTTCTCATCTTTTGGAATCTAAGCAGCATTCTCTGGACAACGAGTACGAGTAAAACAGTAGCAATACTCCCAAATAGCTTCGTCATACTTGTTGTCGTATTAATGATATGGGACCTTTATCGTACCGCGACACAGATGAATATTGCTGCGTCGTCGTATTCGGCCACCTCGTTTATATTTTCAATACTTATATTCCGGAACTATGTGCTCGGCATCGCCTATGGACCCGGCAGATACACTGCACTTGGAGTAAATCCCAATGTTATCGCACTTCCTCTTCTCCTCAGTATCCCGATTTCGTGGCGGCTTATTCAACGCCGCTACTTCACCGGGTATTTCAGTATTTTTACGAAATTACAACTCCTCATTGTCCCAGCAGCGGTCATACTGACTGGCTCTCGGCAAGGTTTGATTGGGCTTATCCTTGTTTTCTCCTATCCAGTATGGTCACTCATATCTGAACGTACAACGTCTATTCCTAGTTGGAAAGTGCTCGTCCCAACAGTAATCACTGGTATCGTTTTTCTCATGGAATCTCGAGATGTCCTTGATCGATTTCTAACCATTCCGACAGCTGTTTTGAGCGGGGACTTCGGAAGTCGTGGCGTTCAGTGGATCGCAGGATGGACTCTCTTTCAGGATTCGATGGTTGTCGGAATCGGAGCCAACACGTTCAACACCGCGATCGAACCCCTCATCGGCTATCAGGTCGCTCCCGACAATACGTATCTTCTTGTATTGTACGAATTAGGCATCATCGGAATAATATTTTTATTCTCACTATTAGCAATCCTGTTTTATATCGACCAGAGAAACGGGAATTCGGTATATAATTCATGGACAGCGATTTTAGTCACGTGGTGCGTTATCGGGCTCGTTAATGATCTCATTTGGGTGCCACTTTATTGGTACCTCTTCACATGGTTGGTTGCG
This sequence comes from Haladaptatus caseinilyticus, assembly GCF_026248685.1. Classification (NCBI taxonomy): domain Archaea; kingdom Methanobacteriati; phylum Methanobacteriota; class Halobacteria; order Halobacteriales; family Haladaptataceae; genus Haladaptatus; species Haladaptatus caseinilyticus. The sequence continues at coordinate 178,627 of NZ_CP111040.1, forward strand.
GATCGAAGTGGTAATCAGGGAGTTTCGACTTGGAATTTGAGTGTTTCTGAATGGCTACTTTCGCGGCAACATATAACAGATTGAGAGTTATCACGATACACCTGCCCAAATTGTAATCATATCTAAAATCAGCTTACAAAAAATTCATTGAATTAAATGTCGTATACTTTCAATATCTCGATGACGAATGCCGCCAATAATTGTAAGTATGACTAAATATACGCTTGCTCCAAGACCGGCATGCACGATGAGGTGTGTGAGTGACGATAAGCCAGTAGTAGGTACAAGCGAGAGAACAGCTGCCATTATAGCAGTTGAGAAGGTTGCCCGACCAATATCGTGAATCGGTAGTGAAAGGGGAACAAATCGACGAGAGTAGTAGATTAGAAGAGCTGTCTTTATCACCTGTGCAGTGAGGGTTGCCGTTGCTGCTCCTTTGAGTCCAATAGATGGGATAAGAAGAATGTTCAAGATTAGGTTTACAAGAACTGAAAGAAAAGTAAGTTTGGCAATTACTTCGGTCCGCTTTGCAGAAGTGAATATATAACTGACTGGATATTCTACCCCCTGGATCAATAATCCAACAACCAGAATTGGAATCAAGTCTTTGCCCTTTGCTGCAATCTCCGGCGTAGATAGGAATTGAAGTGCTGGCTCTGCAAGCAGACTTATCCCGACTGCCGCAGGGATCATCAAAATCGCATAACCCCGAAAGAAAATTGAATAAAAGTCCTGAATGGCATTGACTTTGTCATTTTCCCATGCAGCGGAGATGTTCGGGTAAAGTGTAGAGTTGAATACTCCGCCCACTTGAGGAAAAAACCGAACAATATTGTATGCGACAGTATAGATTCCTGTAGCGGCGGGTGACAACATCCAGAGAATGATATATTTGTCAGCATGTGTCAACAACGTCCCCGAAATCTCACTGGGAGCCATCGGAACTCCGTAGCGGAGGTACTCACCAAACCGGGCTACCGACGGACGAGTTACGGCATGACGGCCAAATACTGGTATTAGTAGTAAACTGGCGAACCAGACCGAAGCAAGTGCGATTGCGGCAGCGAGAACGGTAGGTGTTACTAGGACCGCAATTACGATCGCTGCTATTTCGATCGTTGTGCGGCTGATATAGAGCAGTTCATACAGTTTCACCTGATTGTCTGCCCGAGGGTAATTGATAACAATATCCGAGAGAATTCGAGTTGCAATGAGTAATCCACCGACAGCAGCAATGTTTGCTGACTGAACCTCGCCGCCAAGTAGATTGCTAAGTGGCAGAGCCATTGCTATCATCCAGAAAAGGCTCCCGCTACCGATAGCGGCAATCGTTCCCAATGAGAGTATATCTGAGAATGTTTCCGAGAGACCGTTATCGGGCGCGAAGCGAATGAGAGCTCCGTGAAGATGAAGGCCACCGGTAGAGGCAAACAGTTCAATGGTGACCATCAACGCTGCCCAAATACCATATCCATCGGCACCCAGCACATTGGTAAAAATCGGTATGACGACAATAGCACGCAACAGTGCCGCCAAAATCCGTGAAGATGAGACGAGTGCATCCGAAAAAATCCGCCTGAGATTCATTCAACTCGAGCTAGTGCTGCTGGGTACATTATTGTACTGTTCTAACGAAAGGAAAGGGAATTCACTAACGCCTTGGTTGTCAAATTGGCTTTTCAAGGTGGTATACCTACAAACCTCTGGGTTAGAAATCAGAAACGTGGCCTATCCCCATTTTGATCTCAAATGAAGGTTGGCCTCAGCAAGTGAGATTGAATAGAAAATATCTCTTTGATAAGAATACTCAAATATGTAGAAATCATTCATCTGATCGCAGGAACTTAGAATATATCCATTCACGAATCTGATTTGGCATAAATCGAACAGCCGTTCGAGACGCAACGTTTGCAGCGAAGACTGGAATAGAGACGAATCCCCAATCAAGAAAATCACGTTGAAGTTGGTATTCAATCTGTACGTATTCTAATCCACCCCTGCGACGGTACAGATCCTCACCTGCTCTCGCGTATACCAACACTTCTGGAATGTTACAAAGTACCTTCTCACAAAGGAGCATTCGCCCCCAGAGGTCATAATCCTGCATTGAACGTAATCCGCGGTAATTCCCTGAATCAAGCACCGCTTCCCGGCGATACATGACTGTCGGATGGTTCATCGGGCACCGAAACCGTGCCCACTTCGCAAGTTTGTGCGGATCTGATGGGACTGTCCGAACCCGTTTTACATTCGATACACTGCCTTCAAATTCTGCGACATATCCCCCTACGACATCAGCTTCCGGATTCGTCTTTAAAAAATCGAGTTGAGTTTTCAGTCGATCTGGGTGAGCGATATCGTCGGAGTCCATACGTGCAATGAGGTCATAAGAGCACTGTTGGATACCCTCTCGGAGTGCCACCCCCAGTCCTTGATTTTTTTCCAACTCAACGAATTTAAATAACGAAGGATGTTCCGAGCGCCATTCTAAGAGAATGCGGTCTAAATCGGCGGTCAGTGGACCATCCTTCACCACAACGATTTCATCTGGAGAAACAGATTGTTCAACAATACTTTCGATAGCGGCATTGACGTGGTCGGCTTTCTCCCCCCGATATACAGACATGAGTACGGAAATGGATTCTTCGGTCACTATCCGTGGTCTGTAGGGCATGTTAAAAGAATTACTGATATAATTTCAGACTGTGTTCTTTCTACGAATTTCGCGCGAGAGGGCCGTACCATTCGCGGTTGTCGCGATACCATGTGATGAAATCAACGATGCCATCACGAATCGACGTTGTTGGCTCGTATCCAAGAAGATCCGATGCCTTTGAAATATCTGCATGAGTATGATCGGCATCGGCTTCGTGTCGATCGGCATATTCGAGATCAAGGTTAGGAGCTATTTCGTCTCGTATAACCGATGCTAATTCAAGAATTGATATATTATCGGTACTACCAATATTCAGTATTTCACCGTCCGCTGCATCAGTTTGAAGAAGCGAGCGATTCGCTTCAACAATGTCGTCAATATATGTGAAATCGCGCGTCTGATCACCTTCACCGTAGATAATCGGTGAATCACCATGCATACACCGTGAGACGAAATTGCTGATGGCCATATTCGGTCGCATTCGAGGCCCATACACTGTGAAATATCGAAGCGATACGGTTGAGAGGCCGTACACCTCATTATACACTCGTGCATATTGCTCTCCTGCCAGCTTTGAAACACCGTAAGGGCTCACTGGGGTTGTCGGATGGTTTTCGTCGTAGGGAAGGTACTGTGGCTTCCCATAAACCGATGATGAACTAGCAAGAATGACTCGGTCCGTTCTTGAATCACGCGCTGCATCGAGCACATTTAGTGTTCCGTCGACATTGATACTGTTGGGTTTTTGCGGATCATCAACGCTTGTTCGTACACCAGCTTGAGCTGCTTGATGAAAAACAAAGTCCGCATCCTTTACGAGCGAGTTAACAAGGGATTCATCTCTGACATCCCCCTTTACGAGTTTGTAATCACCGGTAGATTCGGCTGCTGCATCACGGGCAGACTCGACGTTATATTTTTTAATCCCGATATCATAATATTCATCAAAATTGTCGAGAGCAACGACATCGTGCCCATTTTTGACGAACTGTTCCGCTAAATGACCACCGATAAATCCTGCAGCACCAGTGACTACTATTTGCATTATGGAATCACTGTTGTTGACAGATTAAAAAGGGAAGGGTATTGGATATTCAACCGTCACACACATTAAGCTCAATTTTTATTTTCAATATTGAAAATCATGGAACATGTGTCAGTCACTACGTACCAAACTTGTCGAGCGACGATTTTTATATCAAACCAAAAAGATTGTCTTCTAATATATTCTAAATCATATCGGAGCTTTGTCTTTGGGTCTGTACTTTTAGCGCCATGAACTTGTGCTAGCCCTGTTAGACCAGGTTTCACAAACCATCGCTTTCGCCACTTGTCGATTTTTGCTTCTAGCTGTTGTTCTTCCTCTGTCCAAATTGCACGTGGACCGACAACACTCATCCCACCAGTAAGAATCGTCCAGAGTTGTGGAATCTCATCTAAATGTGTTTTTCGAAGAACCCGCCCAACGCGAGTTATTCGGTCATTAGTCTCGTCTTCTTCTGGTTCTGCGGACTCGCTGTCCGGTAGCATTGTCCGGAACTTATATACCTGAAACGTCCCACCGAACTCTGCAGTCCTTGCCTGACTATAGAATACTGGGCCTGAACTGTCGAGCTTGATTGCTAGCGCAATAATGCCAAGAAGTGGTGCGAGTATGATGAGACTAGTTGAAGCAAATAGAATATCGAATGTGCGCTTGAACAAATAATCCTGCCAATCCCATGGCTCGAGAGCAATTTCGACAAGTTCGTCATCCTCAGTTGCCTTAGCCTTGGTGAGTACGCTATCAATCTGGCGGTTGGGTGCTTTCGCAGTTACACCATGTTTATAACACGTATCTAATGCACCGAAAAACTCAGCTCGATCTGTAGTTGAGAATGCTAAGATAACGACATCAATACTGTTTTCGATCAGAATATTTTCCAATCGAGAGAGTCCTCCAAGCCGTTCGACACCTGCCAATGGTTGTTCGGTGCCACCGTCGGAGACGATTTGCTTTCGCTCCCAGTTTTTAATTTCATAGCCACTTGGTGGCGAGACGTACCCTAATACGGGTGTGTTAATTACTTCAAGTACGTCTTTTATATGTCGTATATCGTCTCCAATTACAATTGCTCGTTTGTTCTTTGTCCTTGGGCGTCTGCGGATAACAACGAACAGGAGAGGGAGACTAATCGCAAGTAATGACATTACAATAATTAATGTCGAACGTGGAAGACGGTACGAATAATCAAAATAGCCAATTGTTGCAAGCCCAAGCATGGCGATTATAAGCTGCTTTTCTGTGATAAACATAGTATCCAGAATCCGACGGGGGCGTGGTTTGTACATAGGGAATAAACACCCTGTAATAAGGAAAATAGAAACAAGACCTGCCACTGCAACCTGGGTATCAGACATTACCGTCATAGGAAGCTGATCGACCACCGGTATTGAGGTGGTGACGAATAGCTGAACAGGTGAGTAATTCGCAATCGCAACCGAAAGTACAACGAGTAATATCGTCCCAGAAATACTTGCAAAGCGATAACGGAATCCAGAGGGCATTATTTTATTTAGGTGCTGTGCGAGGGCATAAATCCTACGCTTGCTAAAATACATAATGAATCTTTAGGTAGTAGTGACTGGCATCGATACGAAAATAATGAACTTCTCCAAAAGAGGATAGTTTTACAAGGTATGGTATGTATGCTCGTAATTATATGTGCACTAACCAATCGTAACACTCAATTATGAATTAATAGGCACATCAATACAATAGTGATAGAATACAATTATTATTTTCGTATGATCGCGCTCGTTCGGCCATGTACAAATTCTAACTGTTGCCGGGGTCATGGATAGATGAATACTAATTTCAGATCAAGCATAATGGATAAATTAAGCATCTTTTGGAAAGGGTATTTGATTGGTATTCTTGCTTCCGCTGCTCTCTGGTTCATTTTAATTTACTCCCTATACTTATCCATATAAATAATGTAAGATCCATTTCTCTCATAGTTGTAAGATGATTTACTGAAAATTGGGTGGTGGCTATCAATATCTAAAATATGTCTCTTAACAGTATATATACTAATTAATTTACATACCATAAATATATAAGAAGTCGTCGTATAGATAAATCACGAGGAATACTACCAATGACCATAGATGAAATGATGATTGCTGCGGGTGTTCTCCTCGCAACCTTTGGAATCGGGTATACTTTTATTGGTTTTTAAATCTTGTCAGGAGTAATGGCTTCATATTTATCTATTTATAATTTATTATTATATATTATGAATAGAGATTGGTAAGTTATATGAAGAGAATGAAGGCACCACCAAGTAAAGCCATCGTTCCAATTCCGATACACACCGCCCAGAAGGAAACGCGTTCTACGATCCGCAGCAATATGTCAATTGTTAAATATCCTATAACGGCACTTGTCGCAAGTGCGGCAACCGCTGCTTTAGGTGTGACGGAAGGCAGGCCACCCGTTTCAAGAACGACCAAAACCCCAGCACCCGCAGCCGCCGGTATACTAAGTAGAAATGAAAGACGAAACGCGTCAGAACCATTATACCCCCGAAACAGAAGAGTTCCTGCAGTTGTTCCAGATCGAGAAACCCCTGGGAGAATAGCTAGCCCTTGCATGCTACCGACTAAGAGCGCATCTATCAAGGTGGGTGACTCACGATTCCCTAATTGGAATTGATTTGCAGTGCGAAGGAGGATTCCCGTTCCAATCAATAAGAGACCAATAAGTGCTACAAATCCACCACCAGCTAATTCAGACACAACAGCATCAAGCGTTTTGTACGCAAGTAATCCGACGACTCCAGACGCGACAGTGGCGACAGCAAGAAAAGAGAGCTCAGCTTGACGGTTTTGGAACGCCGAGTCAGGACGCCATTCCGGAATCGATTTGAAAACTCCTTCCAATTCCCCTCGATAATAGACCGCTGCAGCAATTGCAGTCCCAGCATGTAAGAAAAGTGAAAAACGTAGTGCGGCTTCCGGTTGGCTTCCCATCGCTCGGAGAAATAATGTAATATTCCCTTCACTAGATATCGGAAGCCATTCAAAGATTCCCTGCAAGACTCCAGCAATAATTGCGACGAGGAGGGAATTGTTGGACATGAAAGGTGCATTCTGCCCGAGAAAGAAAGCTAATTCGGTTTCGACATAGGTGTAAATATGAGATTTAGTCTTATTCTATTTGCTCGTTTTTCGTCAACTGTTTTGTTCGATAGTCACCTTAAGAAATGGCACAATAAAAATTCTATTCATGGATTGTGTTTAGATAATGTATAAAACATACAAATGAACTTCATCTGCTTTGTAGTTATTCATTAGAGACCAACTTCATATTTTGTACAGTTACAGAAGTATCATAAATCCCAATGTGCCTGAGAGGCTAAATATAGCGCCCAATTGGCTGTGCTTACTTTTGATATCCGCAGATGAGGTACCCGACAACCAACGTGGCGAGTATTGCACTGACTGCGACGTTAAACATAGTATAGACCTCAAAGGCTTGGTGTACCGCAAACCCAAACGCAAATGCGAATATTGGGACATCGACGGTTTTTCTCCGAATAATTCCCTCAAGGATACTTCCTCCCATTAATATCAGGTAGGCCACTCCACCGACTATACCGGTGTTGAGGAATATCTCTACATATGAGTTGTGTGGAGAGTAACCACGATATGCTGGATCAGTCACGAATGGAGCAATTAATTCATGGGTATTGACAACCCCATAACCGAACGAAGAGGGTGCGCGTAGTATTGCCCGGATACCACCTTTCCAGAGTTCGAAACGACCATTTGCACTGATCGGAATCACTGAAAAGAGAATACCCCCGAGGAATAACACTGTTAATACTCCAACTGCGATAGCAGTATATGGGACACTTCGCCGACCAAGTATAAGATATGCCAGATACAACGTTGAAGCAATACCAAAAGCGAGCCAGGAAGCTCGAGAGTAAGATAAGAACAAACCTAGCGTACTTACTATGAGCATTGCTCCTGCGATCGGGATTGAGGACAATCTCTTCCGCCGAATATTTTCACCAATTAGTGCGAGAGCGCCGAACGCACCTGCGAAGGTAAGTCCACCGACAGTATTTGGGTTTGTGAAAATTGATTGGAAGAAGTGAACCTCCGTTCCAAATATCGGCAAAGCGAATGTACCCTGATATAGCGAGATTTGGAGCCAAGATAGGTTGAATTCACCTATTAGATAGGCCGGAAGTCCGAGCACAACGATAAATGAGGACAAAGAAGATATCCCCCAAAGGAAGACATCACGTGATACATATCGTGGAATAAAAAACAAGTTCAATCCAAAAATCAACCCCATATAGACGACGAAGGATGCTCTTGTTGACCCGGCGCTCATCTCATTGACGTGGTAGAAAAATACACCAAGGATGGTTACATATGATCCAATATATACTGCTCTACTTCGAAGAAATTGCATGAAGTTGTGACTGATGAGCGGATAGAGTACATATAACAGAAAGATAAGGGCAACGTGTACCGTTCGACCCTCTGCTGGAATATATTTGTTGCGCTGGCGTAGGAATATAAATGTAAGTAGTATTAACGCCGATATTTGTGCAACGTGCAACCATAAGTCCCGATTTTCACTGTAATAACTACGCATGAGCAGTAACAGTGGGACAAAGTAAAGGTAAAGCATGTTAAGATGAAACGACCCGTACTGTTCTGGAGAATTTGATGCGCGAAGGAGAATATCTACAAATAGAAGGGGAATTAAAAGAATCTGTAGAAGGGCAATCGGCCTGAATTCGCCGGTTAATGGATTCAGTGATAGTGAAGTAGAGGTTTTTTGTTGATCTTGTAAACTCATTCTTTTTCCTCGGTAGTTAGAGTGGACATTGCACTAAGGGTTAAAAAGAGTAATTCATTCTATTCTTAACTTCACAAACAGTAAATAAATGGTCTAGTTGACAGAGAGGACTGCTACCGTCTATTCAAGACATAATACCTTGTTAACCGTTTCCAAATTTTTGGCGCGAAAAACTTGAAGTCGCTATCTGTGGCAGATTTATAGTATTTGACTAGTGCTAAGACGTTGCGCATGATTGGACTTGATGTCAATGTCATACTTACTTCTCGATCAGCCCAACATTGAGAACAGGTAATCGAGACAGTCACTTAGTGCACGCACACACACACACTTCGACTCAGTATCGAAAAATCATTCCGTGAATTTGAGGAGATGCCGCTAATCTTCTAATATAAGTCATACACAAGTAGAATCATTTTTAATAGTGTATATGGGTAATCTGCGATCGAGTTAATACACAATTGTGGTCGTGTATGTCAGTAAAAACAAATTTTTATTTCATTCTCACATTTTATTAACTTGTGGGAAAGTGCTCGGTGAATAGGCCCTCACCTATGAGATGAATTTTTCCTGTCATGGTTTCGTAAAGGTATATAAACTAGATTAGATAACCAATTACTTGCTTTGAGACGCGATTATCCGTTCGCCATCAGGCAGTGAATTTGAGGCTTCTAAGACAAAGAAATTAGAGTACTGAATATAGTGATGATCAAGGATTGAGCCTGCAGGATAGGTTGTAGTAAATATTTTTCCAGCGCTAACAACAGGAGTTCCAGCACCAATCATTCCTTCAGGAGATGTGGTGAGGTTACTTGCATCTAATAGGTGAGACCATTCACGATTCCCGGTTTTCAAATCAAGCGCATGAATCGCTGCTTGGATTATACCAGGGTTTGTGAGATCGATATATCGACCGCCAATATAGATAATACCGTTTGCTATAGTGAAATTACTGAAATAGTCGCCAACCAGCTCTTTTGTCCAGATCTGTGATCCTGTTTTTGCATTTAGGGCTGTTATCGTTTCCCTCTCGGAGTCGAAAAAGAGCACATGGCCATCAGCGACTGCGAATCGTCTATCTATAATGTTTTTACCACCAATCTCATGACTCCAATCAACTGTCCCATCCCTAACCGATCGTGATTCAACCGTAACAACGTCATTGTCATTTTCAACATATTTAGTTCGGAGATAATACACTCGATTATCCACAATAGTATGATTCGCAAATGCCGAGTTGCTATCTGTTACTCGCCACTTTACAGATCCGTCTGCAGCATTTAGCGCAGTGCCGTCACTAAAGAATATAGTCCCATTAGCATAACTCAATGCTCCATCCCCACCGTCAGTTAGCATACCAATATCCTTTGTCCGCCAAATGGTCTCACCACTCTTTCGATTGAGCGCATATGCGCCGTCACTATTCGAGGTATATAGTCGGCTTCCCACTACTATTGGAGATGTCCATTTGAGTGTGTCTTTACGACTCCAAACAGTATCGCCACTCTCTCGTTCAACACCATAGAGACCTCCTTTGTTCTCTTTACTTATTTCCGGAACGTTAGTAGCAAAATAAATCAGAGATTCACCAACGGTGGGTGTCTTTGGTGAAGGGTAATCTGATTGTATCCATTGTTGATTTCCAGTTTCGATATCATATGCACCAATAAATCCGCCACCCTCCGTGGGATCACTATTTGTCGTAACTGCAAGATAGACTGTCCCATCAGCGACGACAGGTTCTTTCGAGAACATACTGCCTGCCAAGTTTCTCTTCCATTTTGTTGCTGTATAGGGAGTTGGTCCGCTAGTATTGATTGTTCCAGTCCGTTGTGCATTTGCTCGGGCTGTATTCCAATTGATATCCTTTCGAATGTTGTTATTGTCCTTTTGTGCAGCTGCAGCCGTGGATTCAAGACTTACTGCACCCATGGTGACACCGACCTTCTTCAAAAACGATCTTCGACCATTATCCTGACAATTCGATTGACAGTTTTGATTCATCAATTGGTTTGCTAGAAATAGTACTATGATATTTATCTACTGGTTTGTGACTGCATTCATATGGTAAAAGTTATATACTAATGATAATAGTTGCTACTAACGAAAAATGAGAGTTGGAAATTTAGGAGTATGTAACAGCGATATCTTTACTAAATACCATTATTCTACCGAATCACAAATTTACTATAACTTTACAATTTTCAGGAGGGATTCATAGATGCAAACCTATAATATTGTAAATGAAGGTGCAGATAATAGCGGAAATACAGCAATTGATTCCGTCCTACATGAGATTATTGATGAGAATACTGTCATCATATTCCCATCTGGTACATATAAACTCAATGAGCTAATTGTCTATTCTGGCCTCGAAAATCTCAATCTCATTGCACCAAATGGAGCTCGACTCATCCCTGGGCAATCAGGTGATAATGTTAGCTGGTTCGATGTCTACTCGAGTGGATTCGTACTCGATGGGTTCGAACTCGATATGCGGGACACAGAAATACCACCCTTTGTTCGAATGAATAATGAAGCAGGTGACTGGGAACTCAAGCGTCTGGTCACGCGTGGGAAAGTTCGAGCAGCTACAGACTCCAACGTAGGATCAGGTGATTCATCCGACGCTCGAACATACTTCCGGCTATCTGCTGCAGAGGGGACCCGTGGACTACTCCAAGACTGTTATTTTCACGAAGGGTCCTGTGAACCGACTGAAGCGAGCAATCGACGAGCAATTCTCGTCGAATCAGGAAAAGGAGAACTCGTTTTCAATCGCTGTTGGTTCGAATTGTGGGGGGAAAACACAATTTACGCAAAGAAACCAGAGGGGCGGCTAAAAATTTATAATTGTTTCTGTCGAAACACACAAGTCGGTATTAGACTTGGAGGTAAATCTGAAGTGCGTAATTGTGTTTCGATCAAAGATGATATTCATCCAATACAGGCATGGTCGGGTGGATCGCTTCAGCGCGGTGTGAGCGTCGAGGCTGTCGATCCAGCAGATTCAGATGATGGAATCAATAGTTACAATGGGACAATTACAATCACTGACAGTGATTTCTATCATCGTTATCCGTCCTCAAGTTGTGGTGGACCGATTACAGCATCAGCACCGTGTGAGCGCCTTGATGTTCATAATGTCCGGATTAGCTATAATTCCGAAAAGTTCCACGATGCAATCTACACACTCGAGGGGCAAATGAGTAATGGGGAACCCGCGAGCCTGGAGTATCTCGGACTTGAAGACGTTCATGTCCATAACGATCACGATTACCAATATGCCATCTCAATCGGACAAGAGCCGACGGAATGGGGTACTGTCTCAGGAATCCTCGGGGGAGATGGACTACAGACGGATTCATCGTATATTCAAAACGAAATGACTACCGATGGGGATCCAACACACCCTGATACACGCCCGCCACTTCCTAAAGCACCACCACTTGGAGAAGTCCCACTCCAATCAGCACAGTTAATCCGTATCGACAACACCGGCAACAATGTTGATTCATCCTATCAAATTACAGCAGGTACAGCTGCTCTCCCTGCAGGTGACAATGGGGCAACTGTCGCAATGGATTGGGGAGAGAATAATTCACCAGTGCGACCACCTAATTCAGAACAAGCGACTGGATCAGTTCCACCAGGCGGAGTCCATGCATTCTATGTGACTGGCGGTATCGTCTCGACTAGTGCTAGTGGATCTGCAACGTGGAGTGTTGACGGGGCATCCTTTACTCCTGGGAGTGTACTTACAACGAATACACTAACCAGCAAACAGTCATCGGTAGACGAATGGCATCAGGTTGAAACGAATGACAATTCAACCGGTGTAGTCATTGGAAAGCCTCTCTCGTCCAACGGTGGCCATCCGGCCCATGTTCGACTCCGGAATACGTTGACTGGTGGGTTCGAGTATAAAATCGAGGAATGGGAGTATCTTGATGGTACACATATTACTGAAACATTCAACACACTCGCTGTATCCCCCGGTGAGTATAAACTGCAGTTAGGCAACGGGTATCCATATCGGGTAAAAGCGGGAACTATCTCGACAGATGATGAGTTTGAGACAAGCCCATTAGGGGACTTCTTCGATTCGATACGACCCGTTGTGCTGGCACAGGTACAGAGCTTCGAAGGGTCGGAGCCGGTTGTAACGCGTGTATCTGAAGTTTCACCAAATTCATTTAACGCCAAGGTCCATGAGGCGGGGAGCGAAAGCCATCGTATCGAAACTATTGGCTATATAGCACTACAGCCAGGAACTGGCTATCTCAACGGAAAGCCATTCGAAGTGCACCGAACTGCAGAAATAGTCTCTGATAGCTGGACCCAGATTGAATTTGAACAACGATATACGAATCCCAAATTTGTTGCTGGATTGCAAACATTCAACGGGCTAGATACCGCAAATATCCGTTATCGAAATCTTACGAGTACTAGTGTCGAGATAAAGGTTGAAGAGCTACAGAGTAAGGATTCTGAAACAGCTCATATCAAAGAAGAGGTTGGCTATGCTGTTTTTGGTGATCCTTTGCTCGTATCCACCATTTCGAGCAACAACCAGCGAGCCCGAAGTCAGTGGCAGCGTGCAAATTCAGTTGTCCAACCTGATGGCGTTGCAATCGCAAAACCACTCTCGTACAGTGGTAATCATCCATCTCATATTCGCATGCGAAATGTATCCGAAGGCAGTCTTGAATATAAAATTGAGGAATGGCGATATCTTGATGGATCGCATATCAGCGAAACATTCCATATACTCTCAATGGGGCAGGTCGAAGGGGAAATGCGACTTGACGATGGCACGCGCTATCGAACCAAAGGGGGGGAAGTACCGGTAAATGATGAATTTAGGACAATTCCGTTAAATAATGTTTTCGAATCCGAGACACCAGTTGTATTCGCTCAGGCACAGACATACAATGGTGCCGACCCGATTGTTACACGGATGCGAAATGTCTCAAGCGAATCCTTCGATATACGGGTGCAAGAAGAAGAGGCACAAAGTGGCCACCCAAACAATGAATCAATTGGCTACATCGCATTGCAACAAACCACAGGCAAAATAAACGGCAGACCATTCGAAGTTCAGCGCACAGGACGATCGATTGGCAGTGAATGGGTGTACATCTCGTTCGAACAAGAGTATGAATCACCAGCGTTCATCGCAGGCATGCAGACATTTAGTGGAATCAATACAGCCAATTTGCGCTATCGAAATCTTTCTGGATCCGGTGTCGAGGTCAAAGTTGAGGAAGAGAAAAGTAAAGAGCCAGAGATATACCATGATTCAGAGTCAGTTGGATACGCTGTTTTCGAAAACGCTTAATAGATTTAAAAATATTCGACTGCATCCTTTCTCAACTCCACTATATAATATTGTCTGTATAGGGGGCCTTGCCACGGGTACGAACTACACCACAGAGTCCAGATTCACAATCAAATAAGACTCAGGATTGTCAATATTTGAAAATTTCATTTTTGAAAATGCAAGCAGGAAGCGAGTTGTTAACAACGCCTTTATTTCTGAGTAACGGGTCCAATTATCCTTCAGACACCTCATAACAATCAATAAGGGTGACAATAAATGACCTATGGTCGAGAGTAGAACTATTGACCAACGAGAAGAAACGAAAGACACGATCGAGCAAAGATGGGCCGTGGCAATTCACCTCAGAAAGTACTTACAGCGAACTGTTGATCTTTGCCATGATTTGAGGGGTCGACTCGATGCTCGGCATCCAATAATGGAGATTGTGTAGATGCCAACCTATAATATCGCCCAGCAGGGGGCAGACAAGACAGGAGAGGTTGCCATCGACACTGTTCTTTCGAGACTTATCGGTAGTGATACCACGATCGTGTTTCCACGTGGGACGTATAAAATCAATGAGCTCGTGGTTCAGTCCGGTACAAATAATCTCGAGCTCATCGCACCTAGGGGTGCCCGCTTAGTGCCTGGCCGATCAGACGACAGTATTCGATGGATTGACGTCTACTCGAATGGGTTCGTGCTGGATGGTTTCGAACTGGACATGCGAAATATAGAAATACCTCCATTCGTGCGAATGAATTCAGAGGCTGGCAATTGGGAAATCCGACGAGTGATTACCCGTGGGCGAGTGCGTGGGGCGACTGATACAAATGTTGGATCGAATAGTTCGTCCGAGGCACGAACGTATTTCCGGCTGTCTGCAGCAGCAGGTACTCGTGGGTTGCTCCAAGATTGTTACTTCAATCGAGGATCGTGTGCACCAGACGAAGCGAGCAATCGTCGTGCAATTCTCGTCGAATCAGCAAAAGGTGCACTTACATTCAACCGCTGTTGGTTCGAGAGTTGGGGAGAAAACACGATATACGCGAAAAAACCCGAAGGCAGACTTAAAATCTTAAACTGCTTTGTTCGCAATTCACAAAACGGGCTACGACTTGGTGGCAACACTGATGTTCAAAACTGTGTCTCAATCAAAGATGACCAACATCCAACTCAAGCTTGGTCTAACGGATCACTCCAACGCGGAGTGAATGCAGAAGCGATCGACTCTCCGAATACATCACAGGGAATCAATAGCTACGATGGGACGCTTTCGATTAGTGATAGTGATTTTTATCACCGCTACCCGGACAATAGCTGTGGTGGGGCAATTACTGCTCCAGCTCCATGTCAACGCATCAACATTCAGCGGGTGCGCATTAGTTATAATTCAACAAAAAGCCACGACGCTATCTATACGTATGAGGGCAGGATGAGTGATGGCACACCTGCAAATCTTGAATATCTCCAACTCGAAGATGTCCACGTTACAAACGATCATCGTTCTGAATACGGTATTTATATTGGGCAAGTACCCGATACGTGGGGAACTGTTTCTGGTGTGATTGGGGGCAGTGGCACACAGACGAACTCCTCATATGTCCAGAATCAGATGACCACGGGTGAGGATCCTATCCAACCAAACACGACGCCACCACTGCCAAGTCCGCCACCACTTGGGGAGGTTCCGATGCAACAGTCACAACTCGTCCGTATTGATAATACAGGGGGTAATGAACCAACGACTTACCAGATTACGGCTGGTCAGTATGCTCTTCCGGCAGCAAACGATGGTGCGTCGATAACGATGTCATGGGGTCCGGATAGCGGACCAAGACGCCCACCGAACTCGGAGGTTGCCACAGGTACGATTCCAGCAGGGAAGGCGCATGCATTCTATGTAAGAGGAGGCATTATTTCAACTGAGTCCAATGGCCCTGCAGTTTGGACCGTTGATGGCGAGGCATACGAACCTGAATCTGAGGGACCAGCAATACTCACAAATAGAATTACCAGCGAAAAGCAAGAAGCTCGAAGCCAATGGCAACTGGCAGACACAGTTGTCCAACCTAATGGCGTTGCGATCGCGAAACCACTGTCATACGATGGCATTCAACCAGCACATGTTCGCGTTCGAAACATTGCAGACAGTAGTTTAGAGTACAGACTCGAGGAATGGCGATATCTCGATGGAAACCACACCAACGAAACGTTCCATACGCTTTCTACAAGAGTAGGCGAACACGAAATCGAGCTAGATAATGGAACGACGTATCGAACAAAAGGAAGAAAAGTCGCAACTAATGACGAATTCAAATCTGTTTCACTTGGTGACTTCTTCGGTGCTGAGACACCCATTCTCCTCGCTCAAGCACAGTCGTTCAATGGAGGTGATCCGATTGTCACACGATTGCGTAATATCTCAAGTGACGCATTTGATGTGCGAGTTCAAGAGGAAGAAGCCCAGGGAGGACATCCGAACAATGAGCAGGTTGGTACTGTGGCACTTGAGCAAACCGTGGGTAGCCTTGATAGCAGGTCTTTCGAGGTGCAACGGACCGGAGAAACAGTTAATCACGAGTGGTCTCGGATCGCTTTCGAGCAGGCGTATGAAATTCCACAGTTTGTCGCCGATATACAGACGTTCAATGGCTCCGATACAGCAAACCTCCGGTATCGGAATTTGTCTGGGTCCGGTGTTGAGATAAAGGTCGAAGAAGCACAGAGTGCAGACACTGAAATAGAGCATGCACCGGAGTCAGTTGGATACGCTGTTTTCGAAGGTGCTACATTACTGACTACCACTGTTACCAGCAATCAAGCAACCAGGGGCGAATGGAAACAAGCAGATTCCATTGTTCAACCAAATGGTGTTGTTATCGCGAGTCCGCTCTCATATAATGGTCCGAGTCCATGTCACGTTCGACTTCGAAATGTTGGTGGTAATAGCTTCGGATATAAACTCGAAGAATGGAAATACCTCGATGGCAGGCACATCAGTGAAACATTTCACGCACTCGCTGCAGGAGTTGGTAGTCGCCAAATCCGACTCGATGATGGTCGATCCTCTCAAGTAGAGGTTGGAACCGTATCCACGCCGGATAGATTTATCAGCGTTTCTCTAAGTAATTCATTTGGCGCGGAAACGCCAGTCGTTCTTGCCCAGTCACAGACCTTCAACGGCGGCGATCCAATTGTGACACGTATACAGAACGTCTCAAATAATTCATTCGACGTTCGAGTCCAAGAAGAGGAAGCCGAAAGTGGCCATCCGAATAACGAGACGGTAGGTTATATCGCACTCGAAGAGGTGGTCGGTGAAATGAACGGCCGGACATTTGAGGTACAGCGGACTGGGGCGACTATCAGTAACAGATGGTCTCGAATTAACTTCCAGCAATCATATGAAGACCCGAAGTTTGTGGCCAGTATACAAACGTTCAACGGCGCGGATACAGCAAACCTCCGCTATCGAAATCTAACGGGCACTAGTGTGGAAGTCAAAGTTGAGGAGGGAGAGAGTGCAGACACTGAAACCGAGCACGTTTCAGAAGCAGTTGGATACGCCGTCTTCGAAGACTCTGTGTAGGGTCTGTTCTCTCAGCATTCTCTATTCGCCAATGAAATCATAAAATGTGAATTGATCAAATGGCTTCTATCGCAATCTTGATCACGACCTACGAACTCACGGATTGTCCATTCGAATTAGTATAATAATCCATAGAATATGGTCACAGATACTGTGACTTAGCGTACATGAAAACATTGAATTGTAGGTTACTAGGCTCTCTGTCTAGCGTTGAAAGAAAAACGACTAAGCTATCTAGTGATACTAAAATACAATTTCGAAGAGATATCAGGCTGAACGTGAAAGAAGTCAGGCAGTAAATAACAATTATTTAGTAACGATATTTTGTAGATGTCGGGTAGAAATTCCCTCAGCCCTATTGGATCATACGCCCGACTCTCATGGGGAACACGTCTCAGGACATGGCCATCCCCATGAGATCAAATCGCAATATGTAGTCTGAGAGTAGTAATTGAGGTCAGACACGAGACCCAACAAGGATCAATTCTGGATGTCGGTGTGTTTGATCCTACAATAGTTTCACAAACAGATTTTGACTCCTTTAGAATAGAGTAAGTCGGTTAGTCGTCTCGAGTTTGGTTCACTCCTTATGCAAATCAAATATCCGCTGTGGACTATTTGGGGTAGTTCTGAATATTGTCGATTATGTCTAATTCGCTAGTGGCAACGTATGTTGATAACGTGGTCACTCGGGTCTGACTGTATTAACCCCATCATTGGTTTGATAGGTCACGCTATTCGATTCGGAGTCACGAACAGAAGTCGTTCGTTGATATCCAACTCTTTGGTGGGATTACATCGTTATAATAACGGGGGACACGCCTGTGTATTCCCTGCACTATTGCAGAAACACCGCAGAAACAACCGCACTTGCTAGTAGTTGAGGGTTGCGTACAGTGGCTACGTCGGTGGAAGTTGTGTTCGTGTGGCTGGTGTAGTAGAATACAAAGGGGTTCGGCGAACCCCCTGTATTATACGATCGTAATCAGCCCTCCCGGTGAGCACGAACCCATCCACGTAGGTCGGGATGGTTCCACTCAACGCGAATACGCTTTCCTTCGACTTTCGTGGTAGCGTCCACGTCCGAATTGGCGAGATGGCCATCGACATACTGGACTCCGGGTACCCGATCGCTCATCTCTTCCATCACGCGATAGCCATCGGTCATATAGGCACACCCATAATGGGTTGCAACCTCGCGATAGTTCAGATAGACAATTTGAGTGTTGGTTTCGCGAGCTTTCTCCTCTGCCCGTCCAAGAACGTGGAGGTATTTTTCGTGGATGCTCGTGTTTGCTGGTCGTTTGGTTGTGAAGTCGAGCAGACTGGCGTTGTCGGTTGATCGTTCAATTGTATCGTGCAGTTCTTTCCCGACGGTGGCCGCTTCGGCCACGATGTTCGGTGAGGTGGCATCGACGCTACTGCCGTCATCACTCGTATAATCGCGTACGTCGTTGATGATTCGCGAGACTGATGCACGAATGCGTTGGTTCTGTTCGCGTTCTCTATTGAGTTCAGTCTGGAAGTCAGTGGTCACGGTTTCGAGGTCATCGATGCATGATTCGAGGGCGGCGGTTCGGTCGCGTTCGGTTGCAAGGTTTGCTTCAAGGGTCTCCATTTGATCGGTGGTGGTCGCGAGTTCGGTTCTGAGCGCTTCGCAGTCGTGCTCTAAGTTGCGGATGCGTTGGTCTTTGGCTGCTAATTCGGATTCAAGCTTGTCGACACGCTCAGTAAGGGCGCTCAGTTGATCGACCAAGGTAGCATTGGAGATAGTTGACTGGCTCATCGATTGATCACCTCTTCAGGAGACACCGTGGTGGGACGGTGAAGGACGGTGTCCTGGTATCCACTTTCGACGATGGTGATCTCGCTGGCAGCAAAGTAGAACTGACACGGGTCGAAGAATGAGAACAAGCCGTTAGTGACGCGGGTGGTTTGCCACGTGGCATCTGGATTCTGTGCTCTGGCCAAGTAAGTTGGAAGCGATACCTGGGTGGGTGAGTCGTGGGCGGCGCTCATTCGTCACACCCCCGTTGTGTGTCAGTGAGGTCGGCTGGCAGATGGCCAGTGTGTTCATCGGTGGGGTGGGTATTGTCGGGTCGCGTGACGGTTTCGATAGAGGCGTGCGTGCGCACCCAGGCGTACTTGCCGTTAGGTGTGAGTTCGTAGCGATCAAGCTGGTGCTGTGTGTGGTCGTACGCCTCATAGTAGGTGTAAGTGAGTCGGTACAGGTCGTTGCTGGGGGTGGCGAACAACAACGTATGGGAGCCGGGCTCCGGCCCACGGTGAGTCAGTATCGGATCGACGTGCTCGTGGTCGTAGATGACGCCTGTAAGCGTGCGCTTGGTGGTTGTGACCTGGATGGGATCAGTGCGTGTGAGTAAGAGGATAGTCTCTGTGCGAAGACTGGGATCGGTCATTAGGCATCACCTCTCAACTGGTGTGCAAAGCGTGGTGGCGTGTGCAGGTTAATTGGTGGGTGCTGCAGCTCTCGGACGGGACACTTTTGTCCCGTGTGCGTGTAGAGGTTCATGCGGTTGACTCCAAACGACCGCATGACGGGCGCGTGGTGCAAGCACGTGTCCGTTCTGAGTTTTAGTTAAACAACCCGTCGTGCAGTCGTTACTCTTTGTATGATTCTGACTTCCAATAAATGTTGTCACAATAGTGTGCCAATTTGTCCTAAATTTGTGACAACTGTTCTATAAATCGACGGGTGTAATAATAAGGAGGATTGACGGAATCTCATGAGAAACCGGGCATCATGGATGAATAAGGCAACCGACCCGGTCCTTGAGATACTTGCTGACACGGGCTACGCACTCCCATCAGGAGCAATCTATTACAACCTCTCACATAAGGAGCAAACAGATGTTTCTAGACGCACCGTACTGCGCGCGTTAGATCCATTGAAAGAGCATGGATTGGTGAGAATTGCTGATCAGACAGAGACATATTACGAGATTACCGAGAAAGGACAAAGATATCTTAGCGGAAATCTAGATGCTGAAACATTGGAATCATAGCTATAATTCGATCTTAGGTTCTAATAACAGAGGTACATCGTAGGAGCAAGACTGGTTTGATGCGTCGCCTCACAATACTTTACATCACTAGCTCGATCCGCTTTGCAACTTTTTACAATACCTGTTGAAAATTCTTACGTAACTCTGGGAATATCCAAAACAGTCTACGATATTTCGTGCTGGCGAGAGATAATAATCGCTCTCTTTGAAGATCTTGCTATAAATTTCAACAACGACATCAAGCACTCAACAAACCACTCAACCGTAACTCGTGATGGTTGGTTACTTGTGGCAGCGTTTTCGCCACCAGACCACACTTTGTGGCCCGAGCTTTATTTTTCAATTTCACCCTCTCGTGCTAATCGCGCAAGTCGCCGACGGGAACATCAACTTAGAGAGCTGGTGATCTTCAGTATCTGAACAGGGAGGTCACCAGCAGCCCCATGATGATTACCCAGTCACGGTCTATGCTTCTCAATCAAGAAATAGTCGTGAGTGGATTGTCACAGGCGTGTACTGCGCCAATAATTGCAAGTAGTAGAATTAGACGGATCCGAGGATTTTACTGATGAGTAGTCAAACTTGAATAGATGGAAGCTGACGAAATTCATCCGCAGGCAAAGAGCGTCCTCAAACGCCAACAGTATATTCCACTCCCTCACAGCGAGCGCGGCCTTCGTCTCTTCCGACTGTTTACCCACGTTACCGCCAGAATACGGAATCGGAATCCACCAACAGTCGGAAAAATCGTCAACCGAACGATTCCCGGTTCTGACGAACCGCTTGAAGCAAAATTGTATCTCCCGGAAGGATCTGGACCTCACCCGACTATCGTGTTTTTTCACGGCGGTGGCTTTGTTTTCGGGGATTTAACGACATACGACGTCCTCTGTCGGCAGTTGACCCGTGCTAGTGGGTGTGCAGTATTATCAGTTGCATACCGTCTCGCCCCGGAACATCCGTTTCCAGCAGCCGTTGAAGACGCTTACGCAGCAGTACAATGGGTGGCTTCAAACCCTTCTGCAATCGGGTCAACTGGAGACCTAGCAGTCGCCGGTGATAGTGCAGGCGGGAACGTAGCGGCTGTCACATCCCTAATGGCCGCGGAAAAGAATGGCCCTGAAATCACACATCAAGCACTATTGTATCCGGCTGTTGGCAGCGAAGCTGGACAACCATCAGTTGAACATCATACTGGAACCGTTCTAGATGAGCGTGACCTCCAGTGGTTTCGAGACTGTTACTTTGACAGAGAGATCCATGAGCGGAATCCATACGCAGATCCGATGAATGCCTGTGATCTTTCCGGTGTGGCACCAGCAACGATTATCACTGCCGGGTTCGATCCGCTTCGAGACGGTGGCAAAGCATATGCGGAACGTCTCGATGACGACGGGGTATCGGTTCGATATATCAACTACGAGGATATGATTCACGGATTTATGTCCTACCGAGAGATCGACCGGACACATGAAGCGATCACCACTGTGGGTAGTGATCTTGCGGATGCACTGATTTCATGTTGACCTCAGTACCCTCTGGCATTGCTCGCTCAGTGGGTTGCGGATACGGTTTGTGCACTCTTTCTCACACTCCCCTCTTCTATCGAACTTTATGCGCATTATCGCGTGAATCCTCAGCGAGAGTCATGCTGACAGGGGTGCTCGTCCACTTGCTTCCTACAAAGAAGGCTGCTAGTGTCCACTCATCAAATCCAATAATGTAGATTACGTGCTCACCATAGTTTATGGGTTGGAAAAGACGCGAATGGATGCGCGCGTCTTTGGAATACAAAACGATTCCAAGTGGTAGTAAATCAACTACCCGTCTAAAAGTTTCGATTGAGAACGAGTATTTAATAGAACAATGAGAAATTTCAGAGAAGTTCAATAAACATCAATATTATGACGAATAGATGGGATACAATCTAAACTCGCCAAACTACTCCAACACGTTTGCTATCAAAACCAGATTTGTTGGTTTTCCCGTCCAAACTTGTATTCGACTCATCTCTCCTGGTTCATGGTAAAAATCCTCACAAACACAAAGGATTTATATTGGCCACAAGAACTTGAAAGTTGCAGGAAAGGTACGGAATCGAGAGATTACGATAAGCCTTAAACTGCGAACCTTTCCTGTCATGCTTTCATATACTACCAATAAAATGCAGTACTCTAGTTATTTCACGTACTGTGAGCTGCAATAGTTCGTTCGCTATCCGGTAACGAGGCGCAGGAAGGTTTGATTGTCTCCACTGTTGCTCACCAGTTTTGGTATCATATGCGCCAATATAGCCCTCACTATCAGTGGGACCATTATTCGTTGTAGCTGCAAGATAAACCATCTCATCCTTAATAATTGGTTCGACAGAATACATACTACCATCTAGATCCATTTTCCAGTTTGTTTTTGCATAAGGAGTTGGATCAGTTGCAGTGATTGCACCAGTTCGTCGAAATTTTGATCGAGCAGTTGTCCACGGAGCAGGCTGACCAACGCTTGTATCATTGGTATCCGCTTTTGCAGCGACAGTTGCAGCCTCTATGCTTGCTGTGCCCATTGTAATGCCTACTGTTTTGAGAAATGTTCTTCGGCTATTTCCACAACTGTCAGGATGATCATCTTCTTGCATCTGTCCATATATCAAAAAAATTATTATAATATTTATCTAATGGTTCCTAGC
This sequence comes from Haladaptatus caseinilyticus, assembly GCF_026248685.1. NCBI lineage: Archaea > Methanobacteriati > Methanobacteriota > Halobacteria > Halobacteriales > Haladaptataceae > Haladaptatus > Haladaptatus caseinilyticus. The sequence continues at coordinate 201,770 of NZ_CP111040.1, forward strand.
TACATCTATATGGTAAAAACTAAATACTAATTACAAACTTTATTACTAACGAAATATGAACATCGGGAAAAAGTTTAGTCATGACAATTATGGGCTCCACCATCTTTCAAATATTTTACATATATATCAACCTATAGATATAAAAAAAATTATTAACTATGCGGAGTGTCGGTAAATGCCGACCTATAACATTATTGAAGAAGGAGCAGATAATAGTGGGAATTCAGCAATTGATCCGGTTCTTAATGAAATCGTAGGTTCTGATACAACCATTATCTTCCCGTCTGGAACATATTTACTTAATGATCTTGTTGTCTATTCTGGTATTACTAATCTACATCTAATTGCACCAAATGGTGCGCGTCTGGTTCCGGGAACGTCCGGTGATAATGTCAGCTGGTTCGATGTCTACTCGAACGGATTCGTACTCGATGGGTTCGAACTCGATATGCGGGATATTGAGGTCCCACCGTTTGTGCGAATGAATAACGAAGCGGGGGACTGGGAACTCAAGCGTCTGGTCACGCGTGGGAAAGTTCGAGCAGCCACCGACTCTAACATTGGTTCGGGCAGTTCAAGCGATGCTCGAACGTACTTTCGGTTGTCAGCAGCAGAGGGAACCCGAGGACTATTACAAGACTGCTACTTCCACGAAGGGGCTTGCGAACCGACTGAAGCGAGTAATCGGCGGGCAATCCTGGTCGAATCAGGAAAGGGCGAACTCGTCTTTAATCGCTGTTGGTTCGAATTGTGGGGTGAGAATACAATCTATGCGAAGAAACCGGAAGGCCCGCTGAACATCTACAACTGCTTCTGGCGCAACACACAGGTTGGGGTTCGCGTCGGAGGGAACTCCGAGGTTCGAAACTGTGTTTCCATTAAAGATGATGCTCATCCTGTTCAAGCTTGGTCCGGTGGCTCACTCCAACGCGGTGTGAGCGTTGAGGCTGTTGTTCCAGCAGATCCAGAAAACGGGATTAACAGCTATGATGGGACTGCTACTGTCGCTGATAGTGACTTCTATCATCGCTATCCAGACTCAAGTTGTGGTGGGCCAATTACCGCATCGACACCATGTGAACGGATCAGTATCAACAACGTCCGTATTAGCTACAATTCTGAGAAATACCATGACGCGATCTACACGCTCAACGGCCGAATGAACGACGGTGATCCGGCGAATCTCAAATATTTAGAGCTACAGAAGGCTAAGATTCACAATGATCACGATAACCAATATGCTGTCTCGATTGGTCAAACACCAGATCAATGGGGGGATGTAGCTGGAGAATTAGGTGGCAGTGGGCCACAGACGGACTCCGCGTATATTCGAGATCAGATGACTACCAACGGCGATCCTACCTTGCCTGATACACGACCACCGCTCCCATCTGTGCCTCCGCTTGGAGAGGTACCACTACAATCCGCACAGCTCGTACGGATTGATAATAGCGGGAATAACGCTTCCTCGGCCTACCAGATTACTGGTGGAACATACGTGCTTCCGGCAGGTGATGACGGTGCAACGGTGGCAATGGATTGGGGTTCGAATAATGCGCCAGTGCGCCCGCCTGATTCAGAACAAGCGACTGGTTCAGTTCCACCAGGGGAGGTGTATGCCTTCTATGTGACTGGGGGTATCGTCTCAACCAGTGCAAGTGGGGCTGCAACCTGGACGGTTGATGGAACGCCATATTCTCCGGGCAGCGTCCTTTCAACAAATACGCTGTCGTCTAACCAGACGAACCGAGATCAGTGGCACCAGGTTGAGGCAAGCGATCAATCGACGGGCGTTGTTGTAGGAAAACCGCTTTCGTATAATGGCAATCAACCAGCACACGTTCGCCTTCGAAATTCCATAACCGGTGGCTTCGACTATAAACTCGAAGAATGGGAATATCTTGATGGGGGACACACTACTGAAACGTTCAACACCCTTGCGGTACCACCTGCTGAATACAAATTACAACTGAGTAATGACTTACCCTACCTAGTGAAATCCGGGACAGTGTCTACTGACCATGAATTCACAACTGTTTCACTTGGAGATTTCTTTGGGTCAGGGCAACCAGTTATCCTAGCACAATCACAGAGCTTCGAGGGGAGTGAGGCAATTGTCACACAAGTATCTGATGTTTCAAGTGACACATTTGATGTGAAAGTTCAGGAGGAAGGAGGCGAAGCTCATCGCGTAGAAACAATTGGGTATATTGCACTCCAGCCGGAGGTTGGTCATCTCGATGGAAGACCATTTGAAGTCCAGCGAACAGCCGAGATAGTTACTGACGAGTGGACTCGTATTGACTTCCAACAACAGTATAACAGACCTCAATTTATCGCAGGTCTACAGACGTACCATGGACTGGATACAGCGGGCGTCCGTTACAGAAATCTCACGAGTTCAAGTGTCGAAGTAATGGTTGAAGAAGAACAAAGTGATTCTTCTGAAACAAATCACGCGACAGAGGTAATTGGTTACGCTGTTTTCGGGGAGCCAGCAATCCTAACAAAAACAATTTCTAGTAATCAACCTAGTAGCGATCACTGGCATGAAATCGATCTAGACGTACAGTCTCCACGCATTGTTATCGCAAAACCACTTTCAAATAATGATGGTCAACCATCTCACCTTCGGCTTCAGAATGTGACGAAGAACAGTTTCCAGTATAAGATAGAAGAGTGGAAATATCTTGATGGGGTACACATAGATGAGATATTTCATATGATGGCTGTGGAACCAACCGAACAGGAATTACTATTGGATGATGGTTCTACCTATCGTGCTGAGGCTGGAACTACATCGATTGCTGGTAGTTTTATTAATGTCTCTCTCGGGAGCTCCTTTGGCTCAGAACGACCAGTTGTTTTCACGCAGGTTCAAACATTCAATGGCCCACAACCGATTGTCACTCGGGTAAGAAATGTCTCAAATGACTCGTTTGGAGTAGGACTGCAAGAAGAAGGCGAAGACGAGTGGCATACACAAGAAGAACTTGGATATATTACACTTGAACAAACGTCGGGTCAAATCAATGGTGCCTCATTTGAAGTTCAACGCACCGAAGAAACGGTTACTGACCAGTGGACTCATATCACCTTCAGTCAAGAATACGAATCACCACGATTTATTTCACATATGCAAACTTTCAATGGTGTAGACACTTCCAATTTACGGTATCAAAACTTGACTAATACTGGCGTTGATGTTAAAATTGAAGAAGAAAAATCGACAGATGGTGAAACAAGACATCAAAATGCGGAAGAAATTGGCTACGCTGTCTTCGAAAATTCAATTTAGAATGCATTTTAAAAATTAATATATCTATATTGGTCAATTTACGAAGCGAGTAATTTGTCGACATAGTGCCTTGATCGACCGAGAACTGCTCAGCGAGACTGTAGAGAGGTGAATTCTGAATGCTGGGAATGTGATGGGACGGCAACGTCTGTTAGGGCGTTCGCCGTCCGTCTCTACGCGACCGGTTGTTCCTCAGAGTGACAAGTCACATCAAGCGATTTTTCTGTGGGTGTATTGTGTGTCTAACAACGTTTGTGACCCACATCGACTGTGCCGACACGCGTCGCGGTTGACGAAACCACTATCAAAATTTGCAGCGAGTGATCTTGGGTGTACGTCGCAATATGTATCAAAACCAAGCTGCTGCTTGACGTCGCCGTGTGATTGGTATAGCACCGATAGCGGCGACACAAGTGTAGGCTCGCAAAAAACACGACTACTGGAATCTCCGATGATCACGAGGAACCGAATATTTCCGCTAATCGTAGGATCTTCGCGCTCGATGCCATTGATGGATCTATGAGGTATCGGAGAGAAACTGAAAGAAGGACGTTTGTTAATCTCACGGATAATGATAGAATTGTGTACTAAACCAAAAACAAATATGTCTTCAGAAATGATAATGGCGGCAAGGTGCAAGCGTGATTGGCGGATACAGGGGAGGAATGCATATTTCAGGACGACGACGTCAACGAGTGGAACGGTCGACCTGCTGTCACTGAGAGTCATGTGCCTTTCGTCGAGTCGGATCATAAGGGAACGTGAACACCATTCATTCAAAAAACGGGTGAGGTGGCATGGACGAATCAGACGTGGAGTCGAGCGCTGAATCAGTGGAGCTGTGGTACGTGATGTGCTGGATGTTGTGGCGTGTCGGTCGTAACATGAGAACGAGCGCGGTGGTGTGTGACTTGTCGCTGTCGTCTCGGCAACTACTGCCAGTGAGAAGTTCGTGGTACCGTGAACGTTCTCACCGAATAAACAATGGGTGGCTCTAGGTTTTGTGGATCAAGCGGCGGTGACGTCTCGATTCTCATGCCTGTTTACCACCCGCTGGGTCGACGATAGCCTCGACATGGGCGTTCGTTCGAAGCCAAGCGTATTCCAGTAGGTGTTCGACTGTACCGATCGAGAATTGTTCCGGTGTGGCCGATTCTTCGTAGTAGCAATACTGTACTCTCTAGCGATCATTTTGGGTGTCACAACGTACAGGACATGCTCGCCAGGTTCGGGGCCACGGCAGGTGAGAACGCGGTCGTGGTGTGTACACTGGTAGACGACACCTGTGAGCGTGCACGTTTTAGTGTGAATCTGGATCATATCCGCTGTCGAACAAGAGGATTGTGTGGTGGTCGATCGTTGTCCGTCCTCGTGTGTGGTGTCTTTGTGCGTTATGATCCAGCAGTCCGGACGTGGGGTGGGATGGTGCGAATCACTCATTGGGTCTCACCACCCGTTGGAGTGTTGGTTTGGAGACGGTAGTCGGACGAGACATTACAGTCCTACTTTACTCGATTATCAATAGTCGAGAGCGATGTATGATCATGATAGAACAATGCGAGTTGCTTGTCATAGACTGTACTACCGGCAGAAGAGTAGGGTTTGACGTTTTTATATCATGATGTTTAAGTCAACAATTTCAATATAAGCGAGCTTCGACCGGAAAGCAAGAGGGTACTTATACTCATCCTCTGTTTGAATATCAATAATTGATATATAATGCGGGCACTAAATTTACTACCAGCTTCCACCTACTGCACGTGAATAAATAGATGCTGCCTGCTCAGCGACATTGTCCCAGTCGTATTGTTGAGCTCGGTCACGAGGTGCGTGAGTAGGACGATTATCTGCGAGTGCCTTATCAAGAGAGTTAGCTAATTCCACAATCGTAGGTTCTACTACGAGACCTGCATCGCCGATAACCTCTTTAGCTGCCGAATTGGGGTGATCTGCTCCGATAACCGTACAATCTGAGGCCATTGCCTCTACATAGGTGATGCCAAATCCTTCGCGGGTAGACGGGGAAGCAAAAACGTCCGCCGCGCGCATGTGTCCGAGTACTTCGTTGTATTCGTCCAGGAATCCAAGGAAAGAGATCTGGTTGGACGTTTCCAAATTTCTGGCCTCCTGCTTTAATGATTCAAGTTCTGGACCTTCACCAATGATACCAAGTGTTGAATCAGGAGGTGCAATTCTATCGAAGGCTTCGAGGAGCCTGTCAACTCGTTTGTCCTCGATCAGTCGACCAGCAAAAAGTACATCAAAGCCATCATCTGCAGGTTCGACAGAGCGGATCTGATCATAATCGATTCCGTTTGGAACGACAGGTACTGTGTCGTAATTAGGGCTAAGTGATGTCAGTCGATCCGCGGTAATACCGGAGACGGCGAGTGGATACTGTGGAATACTTGCAGTAAATCGCTCCGTAATCTTCCCGAAGGGAGCTAATGTTCCAAGATAGTCAGTCCAATAGTCCTGCCAAACCTCATGCCAAGTAGTTACGACAGGGAGTTCGGAGAAGAGAGTCGAAAGCTTCGTCGAGAGTACCGGGAAATACGGGAAGACAGAAGCCACGATAATATCGTGTTCATGGCGATGTCGATACAGCGGAACGACAAGATCCTTTGCAAATTCGATTGCCTCGGTAATTGAGCGGCGTTCTTGTGCGTACAGTTCCCGTTCTGGACTGACTGCACGAAGTGTCATCCCCGAGTGAGTGATCTCTGTCGATCCATCCCAGAAATGACGACCGTAAATTGTCACGTCGTGACCGGCATCGGCAAGTCGCGTGCCGATTTCATGAACACGCTTTTCAGCACCACCGGTGACAAAAGGATACACGACATTTGTGATGAACGCGATTCTCATTTGAATGTATAAATTGGTTCAAGCAACTATTCTGTTTCGGAAAAGATCCATCATAAATTAATTTTGCTTTAGAATTCGCGTCGGAACCAAAGTAATATATCCTTCGAGCAAACTCAACTTAGTAATGAGTTCCGGAAATCAGAATGTGATTCTTCTGTCGATGGACGCACTTCGTGCGGATCATCTATCCTGTTATGGATACGAGAGGAACACATCCCCCAATCTCGACAAATTGGCGAACCAAGGTATCTTATTTAAGAACGCGTACAGTGCAAGTTCACACACACGTGAAGCAGTGCCGGCGATCCTCACAGGACGATATCCTGATGAAGCAATCAACTCGAACTACCATCGCGCCAGAGATACAGTCGCTACTCATCTAAAACAAGAGGGGTACACCACCGCGGGGTTTCACTCGAATCCTTTCGTCTCACGAGCCTACGGATTCAATGATGGGTTTGATATGTTTGATGACGATCTCCATCTTGGCAAACACAAACTCATCGCGCTCGCTCAGCGGGCGTTGGATAAACTACGCAACCGACACTATGCTCGGGCGGATGAAATCAACGAACGGTCACTCGATTGGATCGATTCCCTCGATAGCGATCAACCATTCTTCCTCTGGAACCACTACATGGATCCACACGGACCATACGAACCCTTCGATAAATATCGAGCGTTATATCACGACGAGCCAGTAAGCGACAGGCGCGCGCAAAAACTCTACAAGCGAGCAATCAACTTTCCGGAATCGATTTCGAACTCTGAACGAAAACTACTCATCGATTTGTACGACGCTGAAATCCGCTACACAGACAAACAAGTTAAGGAGTTCATCGATATACTGAATAACAGAGGGCTACTCAACGATACTCTCCTCGTGATTACGGCGGATCACGGCGATGCCTTCGGTGAACGTGGATACTACGAACATCCACGCTACGTTCACGAGGAACTCACTCGAGTTCCGATGATTGTTATAGATCCGGATTGCGGAGCGAAAACCGTCGAGACGCCGGTCAACACCATTGACGTCGTTCCCACGCTGTTGGACGCAGCCGAAACGAACGCCGACCTGCCGGGTCGGTCGCTATTGGAATTTGCCTCGGAACCGTCCGTGAACCGAACCATATTCATGCAAGCCCGCGGGGAAAAAGAGAACAGCCACCTCCGCCGCTTCGCCGCACGAAACGAGGATGCGATCGGGTACGCGACGTACAATCTGGAGGCGGAGGAGATCGTTGCAGAAGAGGTGGACGACGAAGAACTGTCCTGTAAACTCGAAGCTTACATCCAAGAACGGGTAGCAGAAGGAGAAACGCAGGCCGCCGATTCGGACAGGGACGAGGCAGACGAAGAGATTGAACGTCGACTTGCCGCATTGGGGTACAAAGAGTAACATGAAAATTGGGATTAATGCACGTACGTTCTCAGTTGATGAACCAGGTGGATCAGTGCAAACATCACTGAGATTGACCAATGAGTTGATGACCTACCCTGAGATTGAAGTAGTACTATTTGGTCATAATTCTTTAAAACATATTTTTCCAAATGCAAAAATAATTGATAAATATTATCTTAAAGACAGTCAAATATACGGATTATTCTGGGAACGAACGGTGCTTCCCAATATAGCTTCAGCAGAAGAGGTAGATGTACTCTACTGTCCCAACGGAAACGCGCCCTTGCATCCCGTTTCATATCCCGTTGTAATGTGCATCCACGATATAAACGCAATCAAAGGAATGTCAAATAAGCACCATCAATTATATAGAAAATTAACAGTACCACAAGCTGCTAAATCAGCCGATGCAGTCGTGACTGTTTCAAATTTTTCAAAAAGAGAAATAGTAAATGAATTATCTATTGATTCAAACAAAATAAATGTTGTACATAACGGCATTAAAAACACATATTTCAATAATGAGAGCAGTTCGTCAATTGACTTACCAGAAAAGTATATACTATATGTTGGAGCATTTAATCCAAGGAAAAACATTAAACGTCTCGTAGCAGCGTTCAAGCAATTAAAAGAGGAAGCAGATATACCTCACAAGCTTGTTCTAATTGGACCTAAGAATAAAATGATATTTAAAAATATGGATATTACCATATCGGAAGAGATTATAACTCCTGGGTTCCTGAAAATAGAAGAATTAAAATTCGCTTATCAAAATGCTACGATATTTGCCTATCCTTCGTTATATGAAGGATTTGGATTACCACCCTTAGAGGCGATGGCCTGTAAAACACCAGTTGTGGCATCTACAGCATCCTCACTTCCTGAAATATTAGACAATGCAGCAGAATTGGCCGATCCATACGAGATCGAGGATATTAAACAATCAATATATAAGGTAATAAGTGACGAACAATATCAAGACAAATTGGCTAATCTGGGTCAAATTAGAAGTCAACGATTCACATGGAAAGCTGCAGCAGAAAAAATGGTGGATATATTTATATCAGTTAATAATAAAAGATAATATTGAAATATTTTATAATTTATATATAATCTCGATATCCGATGCGTTTTTATCCTGGTAGGGTATTAACTAATTATGGTAAATGACATTTATTTAATTACGATTGATTGTCTTAGGTATGATAAGTGTGGGTTTTCAGGGTATGAAAAAGACACCACACCAAATATAGATAAATTGGCCGAAAATGGAGCCGTTTTTGAAGATGCCATTGCCCCGGGTCCTCGAACGAGTGAATCGATCCCAGGTATCCTTTCAGGTCGACATTCGTATCAATGTGACTATGTGGAAGAGTTATCATATAAATCAATACCCAATAATGCAGAAACCTTCGCTTCTTGGCTCTCCAACCATGGATATACCACTGTCGGAATTGTAGCAAACCCACAATTGACGCCCATTCGGAATTTCGACGCCGGATTTGACAAATTCAGGAACATTCGTATCGAATCGCAGGGGGATAAATTTTCAGAGGAAGGTGATACCAGTGGAAATCCAGTACTAGGAGTGGGCCGAGCTCTTCTCCGGCAAATGGAAAATTCACCTCTTCCTCTTAATCCGGTCAGATTAGCATTTGTTGGATATAGAATAAAGCAATTGTATGATGGTTGGCCAACCATTGATGGGAAAATAGTGATTGATAATTTAATGTCATATATGTCCGATAGAGAAGGACCCATGTTTGCCTGGACCCATTTGAATGATTTACATACACCAATTCATCCAAGGCGAGCAAAAGAAGGAGGGATGGCTAATCATTCATCATTACGCCAATTTTGGGACGATTCAAAGCGGGTGCGCCACCAATATGCACCAATCTATGAAAAAGCGTATGATAGCGTGCTCAAATATATTGACGCACAAGTCGGACGTTTTATTGACTTTCTTAAAAATGAAGATCGTTGGGAAAAATCGCTAGTCATTGTAACTGCAGACCATGGAGATTCAATGTTGGAGCATGGTTACTATGATCACGGTGCAGGGGCTGAACAGAGAATATGCAACGATGATCGTGATTACCTGTATCGCGATTTGTTACACGTCCCATTGGTTCTTTCCGGCCCGCAAGTTAGTCAAACCAGAATTCAAAAGAGTTTCTCACTCACATGGCTTAACGAATTAGTGGCACAAACAGTTAACATTGAAAGAGGAGATTTCCCAATTGAAAAAGATATTGGAAATATATCGATTAGAGAATTTTATCCATCTCGGCCGGTTATTGCCGATGCTCTAACCGAAAGAGGTCATACTATAGTTGCACATGACTAAACTGGGACAGTCTATTCAAGCGACAGCAATGACATAAATGAGTGGTGGTATTTTTCAGCTAATGATCCCAAGGAGTGCAAACCGAAAAGTGTGCCAGAAAAATCGCCAAGCAAGTTAAAAGACGAAATCAAATCGGTGAAAACAAATCCGGAAGAGATGCGTCGTCTTACTGATTCAATAGATGCAGAAACCAAGCAATTATTGTCTGATCTAGGCTACAAATAAAAAATATAATTAATATCAGTATTTAATGAATATTTCGTTGAGATTTTCTATAGCTGCTTTCCAGGAATATTTTTCAGCTAGCTTTCTGCATGATGCAGTGTCACAACTGGAAACTTCCTCAACACCTTTTGTAAGATCATTTGACACAACTCCGGTAGACTCGTTGAGTAATTCACTTGCACCGCACCTCGAAGACACTACAACAGGGGTCCCACAAGCTAAAGATTCTAAGATGATATTTCCAAATGCTTCGAAATTGGCAGGGTGAATAGTGGCATAAGCCTTACTATACAAACTACGAAGTTCTTCTTGAGAGATGTCAGATAAGGTCTCAAAATATTGTGAACTGTGATTTGGATCGCCAACAATGATCACACGACGTTGAGTTTCACTTGAAAACCGCCTCACGTCGTCTATGCCTTTTCTTTCATTATCTCCAATAAAAAGAACATAGTCCTCCTGTCCTTCTTCGGGAAAAAACTCACCTGAATCAACACCATTGTAGACAATATTAGAGGGTGATGAGAATTTGTAGTACTCCTGCCATGCATCACGACATATTTTACTGTTGAAAATGTAATGATCCGACACATCTAATGAACGTTGGTCAACAAATCTCCTTGTTGGTTCTACTATTTTATCTAATATTTTCTTGAACGTACTGTACTCTTTCATGACATACTCGCCCGACTTTCGTTTGGAGTCATGATAGTGAGTTATAAGGGGTATTTTCAGACCATACGGAAGTGGAGTGTGAGTATATGCAATATCGAATCGTTCGATATCAAAATCAGCTAGAAAGGTTTTCAAAGCATATGGGAACCTAATATGATTTCCTTCAATACTCCCAAAGTCAACGGTATGTAGGGTGAAGTCACGGCTGATTTCGTGGATTGGACGGTCGGACGCTTCTCGACATGTTCCAGTAATTACTTCCACATCGTGATCTCTTAACAGTTCATCACAGATTTGAGCAAGGGCATACGATATGCCACCAAGTACATGAGGGGGAAATTCTCTAGTTATCAGTAATATTTTCATCGATATTGCAGTAGGAATGATGAACTCCTATATGAAAAATATTCCCTTTATGTAGAATTTCATGGTGATTATCTAATAGATGCACTACGGATACATATAATCACTGAACACCAGATTTAAGAATTGCTCTGATCAATGGGATTTCAATACCGAAACGGTTTTCAATCTGATAATATAGATCTAAATCATCTTTTTCAAGGCTACTCGTCCCGACTAAACATATGAGTTGAAAAATAGAAATAACGATGCCTAATGAAATCAATCCAGTGAAATTGGTTATGTGGCCGATTACCTTCGAAATAATAGCCGTAATTAATATATTGGCGAGTAAAGGCTTTAATAGATGGCTGGAAAATGGGTGAATACTTGTCATTCGATAAATTATTATAATTTCTATTAAATTGTATATCCCATATCCGATGACCGTTCCAAAAGCTGCGCCAACAATTCCAAATTGGGGTATTAACCAAATATTCAACAGAATATTTGACACTACACCGACAACTGAAGCATATAACTCGATCTGGGGTCGGTTAATTGCCTTTACTACGTCACCGTCTAAACCAACTAAAGAACGTATAAAGAGACCACCGGTTAGTACTGCCAGTGTCGGAGCAGCAGCTGAATATGCGCTTCCAAAGAATACCCTCACAGTATCCCCTGAGAAGAACGTGAATAACAGCACAGGTGGGAAGGTAAGAGTGACAATCCATTTCGTGGAGGTCTGATAGAACTGATGGAGAGAAATTATGTCATTCTCTTCGAAATATCTGGTTGCTAGTGGTAAAAACAAAAAAGTAAAAGAACTCATTACAAAAGTAGTTACTTGACGAAGAGGCTGTACGGCACGATAAAGACCAACATCTTGTGAATCCAAAAAGTACGCAATCATGATCATATCTGAATTTGAAAGCAGAAGAAAAACAGTGGAACTGACTGCAAGTGGCCAAGAAAATGCAAATAGTTCATGCAATGATTTTTTGTCGAAATTCAGTGATGACCTGGTAGGCCAATCAACATAATAAAAAGAAGAGATAAGAACGAATAGTGGAAGAAATGCCCAATAGATAGCTGCTCCTTCTTCCGGACGGTTGAAATAAAGGAATAGAGTCAAAATGATAAAGCATCCAATTCGGGGTATGAGTTCTCGAGAAACCACAGCATGTAGAGATTTCCCTTCTGCTCTAAGAATACCGAACGAGATCCGAGAGAGGGGATAAAGAAGTAAAAATGGCAGAAAGTATGGAATGAGATCTGAGAAAGACGGTGCTGATAAAATATCTGCGATTAAAAAACGGGCAAAGTATATTGTTACCGATCCAATTGTTGCTCCTGCTAAAGCAATCACGTATCCTGAGATAATAGTATTCCCACTTGATACATTATTGGATGAGAGCATTCGAGTGATGCCTTCGTCCGATCCAATCACAAGGATACTACCAATTGATAAAACAATAGTATAAGTAAGTGCAATTTCTCCAAACAATTCAGGATTTAATGTTCGTGCAATAAAAATTTCGCTACATAGGGCAAGTAATCTACCGACAATTGTCCCAATTAATATTATTACTGAACTTTTTGCTAGATTTCCAAGCGCGTTGGAGGAAGAGGTCACATGAATAAGAAATAAGCAAGTCTCTTCAACTTTTCGGGATTATTTTACAATCTAATTCCTAAAACCATTATATATCATATTTATCGTTTTCCAATCTTAGTCCAAGTAACCGAGAGCCTTCAGTTGATCCTGCTTTTCCATGTCATGTTCTTTGATCCAAGAATCGGGTTCATAGCCATTAGTATTCGTTGCTTCCGTTTCAATCCAGGGAACAGTTCTCAAGGAAGAATGTGGCATCCGCGGGGGATGACCATAGATTCCCCACTTACCCAATGCATTGCCATGATCCGATGTAATCACAACATCTCCATTAACCGACTCCAATAATGTATGAATATTGTCTAAAACTAATTCTAAATTCTTCCGATAACCCTCCCATAATTCATCAAGAGTAATATCCCTATCGCGATATAACTCCCATACGTCTCGATGATCATGGGATGAAAACTCATTTAACTTCTTTTGAGAGAATGGTTTGGGTATAAAGGGGCAGTGAGGCTGTAGATAATGAGCAATAGTACGATCTGAGTTTGTTCCACGCATCGCACGGATTGTTTCATCAGTGACCGCTTGTGGTGGGACTGTTCCCGGCTCTTCCCAGACGCATTTCCATAATTCCACTACTTTTTTAAATTTATTATTATCTACTAAGTTATCAGAAAAAGGATTTGAGCAAATATAAGTGGTTTCTTTGATTTGGTCATGCTTAAATGTCCTTCGCATCCAATACGCAGTTGTACTGTCTACAGACCAATGTGAATCTACTTTTGGGATATAATCATATTGATTCGCCACTTCACACATGAGGTCATATCTACATGAGTCAACAACTATCAATAAATCCCAACTATAGTCATAAATATTGTCTCCAGCTGGTTGAAATCGACGACCCTGCTCTAGAAACTTACGATACACTGGCCATAATGATTCTCGAATTCCGCCTATTCCATCTTTTTCAATGTTATTTCTAGACTCTGTTAACCAATGGAATAAATCCATATGATTTATTACCTCCCCGTGTAATTAATACTATCGTATGTCGGAATACTACTATAATTACTAAGTTCATATGAGAATACAAACCAAAAATTCGCTGGTTCGTAGAAAAACTTCGATCAAATTGTTGTGTATAATTTGGTTTTTAGCATTTACTACGTTAGTACTAACAGCGTTTAGCTTAATATCTATCCCTTACCAAATAGTATATTTTAATTTGATATTTTTGGGCGTAGTACTAGTCATCATCAATAAATTCAACGTGCTAGACACTACCCGTATGATATTTATATCCTTATTATCATTAGTCAACTTATTGATCGTAATTGATCCCAAAGAGTTGAAACTATATGGCTATGACCCAGCGACAACCTTGCAAATATTCAAATTATATCAAAATTCTGGGTTGTTATCGGCAACGTCCAAGGGTGGATGGCCAGGTATGTACATTCTGATTGATGTATTAAATGAAATACTAAGTATTCCACTAATGAAGATTGGAAAATATTTACCGTTAATTAGCATATTAATTCCCATTATTTTTTTTCTAGGAGTGAAACGGATCGGAGGAAGTAAAGTTGCATTATATGCTGTATTATCAGTCATATATCTTAAAACATATAGAGGATTTGAAGCAAAGCTAGTTGATGAAATTCCAGCTATGATTGCGCTTTATTTTATATTATATATATTTATGTTTAAATTTAGAGCGAGATCTTCCAATAAGCGTGTAATAGTTTTATCCGCTGTGTTTTTTTCATTAGCAATAATCAGTCATCCTATCCTTGCAATTGCGTCAGTAATACTAATATTAATAAATGAAATTTTAGTTGAAAATCTCCTGTACAGGATTGATATAACAGACGAACAAAAATCGATATCAATATTACAGATAGCAACAGCTGCAGCGATCGCCGTTACTGTATTGATTTTCTGGGGAATTAATAGTAATACTGTGGCAGGAATAATTGTAGGATTAACACAATTAGGTGGTTCGCCTAGTTGGACAGTAGGAGGAAAATCAATACCTTCTATCAGACAAATGGTTGTATACTATGGTACGATGAGTTTGATTGTAATATGGTCCATCGCCACACTTTTATCAGTAGTAAATAAAAGAACTAAGACAAAAAATTGGCAATTATCACTATCATTTTTTGCCGGAGTTACGACAATATTATATTTCTTCCAGCTTTTTGCTGGACGTGTAATCGCTTATGATCCTGCTCGTTATTTATTATTATTTATTCCTATAACAACGTTTATAATGCTACATGAATTAGAACATATAGATGCCTTTCCAAAGGATATTATTCAAATAGTTCTTTTAATATCATTTATTACGATACATTCTTTTGCTATTTCTCCTCAAGTCCTAATTTCCAATCCCGATGAAACTACACTAGGTGAAGGTAATTACACACCTCAACAGTATCAGTCAACATATTGGGTAGAGGAATATTCATCAGAAAAATATACAGTTGTGGGATACGAAATTGAACTATGGCGATATATAGGACGTCAGCCAGAATTACGTCCATCAAGTTGTGAACCGAATAAAATTTTCGTGGAAAGACTAGATCAAATGGCCAAAGATAACTCATATATAAATGGAGACAAAATCTACACATCGCATGGAGTAAAGCTCTATAGATGCTCTGTCCTTTGATAAATAAATTAGAAATAACTTTAATAAATAATTATAATCTTGCTTAATCTAGGTTGTAATATTATGATGCATTCCAAGTGCTTTTCACTCTTAACTCCGATAACTATACTATTGTGAGATTCAAGAATGATCTAAAGAGTTTAGTTCGACCAGTATATTTCTGGAAACTTTCGAAACAGGCTAATCTGGAACATTGTAGTCCTAGCTTTAAGCCGAGTAAAGATAACCTTCCAAGAGATGCTCCAGAACACGTTTTAATGATTTGTATTGATGCACTTCGTGCCAAGAGTATGATGAAAATCCCTGGTTTTACACTTTCTGATGCTATAGCCCCAAGTCCTTGGACATTTCCATCTGTATCTAGCTATTTGACCGGATTATATCCACATAAGCATGGAGCCGTTGCGCATACAGATTCAAATAGTGATTCATTCGCAATGCCAAAACAGACAAACGAGGGAAAACCTCTTCCAATCCTTTTTGAGGAGCACGGATATGAGACATTTGCTGGATACGGTTTCCCAATGCCATTCATGGCGACAAAAAGTTGGTTCCAATCACACCGAGTGTATGCGGATGCCAATTCAGAAAAAGTAACAGATAAATATCAGTCATGGCGATCAGATCGGGAACGAACATTCGGTTATATTCATCTAGGTGATGTTCATGCTCCTATTGAAATTCCAGATGAATACATCAAACAAAGGAAGGTAGATACCTCCATAGACCAACTTAAATCCTTTAGTAAATATACTAATAATTATAATTCTAATGATGAAAACTGTAGACGATATCGTAAACATCGATTGCGGCTATATCATGCAGCTATTGATTATACTCTAGAAGTAGTAAAAAGCCTAAACAATGAACTAGAAAATACGACGATTTTTATATTTGGTGACCATGGAGAAGCTCATTGGGAATTCTCCGATCTCGATAGAAAGTTCACTGATAGCCGACCAAATTACTGCTGTGGGCATGGTGGTACTCCCTTTGACGTCGTTGCAAGAGTCCCGATTGGCTCAACTGATTCAAAATTAGTTCCCACAGGTGGACGTGCCAGTCTAATCGATTTACCGAAAACAATTGCCTCACTAATTGGTAAAGGAGACCAATATACAGGTTGTAATTGGAAAGACCCAATATCAACGGGTCGAAAAGTCCTTTGTGAGGGAGTACGCTACGGTGTAGAGCGGAAAGCTATTTATTGTGACACTCAGAAAATCATTGTATCCAAGCAGGATGATGTAATTCTTTCATCATACATTAAGGATGGAAAGGAACAATTTGATGCTAATGAAGAAAATGAAGAATTAGTTTCAGCTCTCCCAGATGATTGGGAAGATTCTGACCCAGTTGGACAAACAAGTAAGATGGTTGAAAGTCAGCTTCGGGCGCTTGGGTATAAGTGACTGGTACAGTCTATGACCGTTATTATTTCTTAAATCTTACTTACTGAATAATTAATATTAAAAATAGTTTTTATTTATTCCGATATAGTGCTCACTAAGAACGCCGAAAAAATGGTTTGAACACCTAAGACAATCGCAGTGAACGCGAGTATGTCGTCCATCAACAATGGTAACTCAACGAATCCACTCGACACCCACTGGATTACGAGATACGCCGCATAGACCGTGCCACCGGCGAACAATAAGACCCCAAGTGTCGCTGCATGTTCGAGTTGCAACTGTTTTAATATCCGACCCATGATTGGCTGACGCGATTGTTTAATCGGATTTCCAGCGACTGTCGCAAACACTCCGAGGCTTCCAACCTGATAGCCGCTGATCGCCAATAAACTCCCGGCAATCATTGAGTGCAGGCCGACGTGTACTCCATTGATCGTAATACCAGTATACGCTAGAAACATCACTAACAACCCAATCCCAGAAAGGAACATCGCTGGAACTGAGAACAAATATCCCGGTGCATTCACGAGCATGAACTTCACGTGTCGCCAACCGTCACTAAAGCTATCGAGCGTAGCATCACCTTCGCGTTCGTGATACGTAATGGGCACCTCTTTGATCGTCATATCGCGCGCACCAGCCTCCATGATCATTTCGCTGGCGTATTCCATTCCGGTTGTCTTTAATTCCAACTCCTCATACGCCTCACGTTCAATGATACGGAATCCACTGTGCGCGTCGGAAACACCCGCTCCATAAAACGTATTGAGAAACTTCGTCAGCAGTGGGTTGCCAATATACTGATGCAGAGGTGGCATGGCACCAGATTTGATTTCACCTTCAAGCCGACTCCCCATCACCATATCCGCATCGTTGTGCGTAACCTCCTCTAAGAGCCGAGGAATATCCTCAAAATCGTACGTTGTATCTGCATCCCCAATGACGATGTACCGGCCACGAGCATGGTCAAACGCATACCGATATGCATACCCATATCCAGGTTTGTCCGGTTCAACGACGATTGCACCCATTTCGCGTGCGATCTCTGGAGTACGATCAGTTGAACTATCACTGATAATGATCTCAGTCGTCACACCAATTTTACTGATCCCTCGTTTCACCATTTCAATGCATTCTGCAATCCCATCTTCTTCATTGAGTGTGGGCATGATCACACTCAACAGGGGGGTCACAGCACTGTCTTTCCCAACAAGGAGATTGCCTGGTGAATCCGCGTCCTGTTCTTCTGCTACTGTACGGTTACGACTGGAGGGTATAGTTTCCTCTTCGCTCATTTATTTCAATCCTGAATTTTAGTCGTCTGCAATTGGGCTCGGTTTCGCAACCGCCGGTTCCTTTTGTCCTTGTTCATTCTTTTCAATAGGTGATTCGCCACATTTGACACAACCGTATGCTCCATCTACGGTTTGGACAACAGGCGCGTTGCATGCGATACATTTGATCGACGCCGCTCGAACGGATTTTGGATATCGTGACATTGATTCCTTGATTTGACTTCTATTTGTTTAGTCTTCGGTTTCATTCTACTCGCAACTAGAGTAGATATTCCTCAAGAAGATTGATTCGGACAAGACATATATAATTTCCGCTTATAATATTATCTGTTAATACCGACACTGCCAACAGTTGAAAATGTATAAATTAATTGGTTAGAAAAACCATAATTTATGAAAAACCGTCCAACCAGTAGCGATATAGTTAATTAAATGTTATGAACTAGTGTGTAAATACCGTGTTTAAGTGATGTAATAGGGGTGGCAAATGTTGTCAGCAATATTTTCCATTGTCTGCTATCGGTCTTGTAATAGTAATCTGATCATTTCCACTTGTCGTATAGACCATGTTTTGTTTTGCAATCCATTGCTGATATTTACTGGCAGAAATCCGTTTCGGAGAATCGGGAAACAATTGGACGCCTAAAGTCGTCCAAGAGGACTGTGAGACAACAGTACAAGTGGGAGGCATCCCTCCGCCTTGGGCCCACTGATACATTGGGGTATAAGTCGCATTTGTCTGACGGGGATAGTAATAGAGGGCGAGACGTGAGAGATGACCATCACTTACCCACGTATTCGGGACGTAGTTCGCAGCGAATGTTGTGGACTCATACTCGCTGGGTGCAATAACTGCCTGTGCTGAAGTTGCATGCAACCCTGTAAAGGCCAATGGCGCACTCATCAGTGCTGCTACTAGCAAGAGCGGAACAAATCCAGCACGAATACCGTTCCATACATGACTACTGGAATCCCCTCGTAGGCTGAGACTGACGACGGCAAGCGCCGCTAAGATAGCGGCCACCAAGTGTAGAAAGATCTGTCCTCGGACGATAAGCCCCTGATATTCAATTGTCAATCTACCTGTCAATCCGAAACCAATGAGCGTCAATGGGCCAAGAAGAAGAGCAAGACCGATCACACCATCCCTTGCAACCGTAATATATGGGAGTCCATGGGTAGCGAGGAGACCGATACAAATGATTGGAATGGAAAACAGCAATGCAGACATATGGAGTGACGCTGTTCCGGGGAAAACAGGAACGAAGAAATTAGCAACCAGAACTCCGACACCGCCAAATAGTGCGAACATGGGTACGCTACGTTGTGTTCGGACACTCGTTGATGGGATCCAAACTGCTGCGACAAACAAAACAATAATCCAGGCAAGAAAGAGCCCAGGAACAGACGAGACTCGAGAGAGTTCGTTCATTCCCATAACAGAGTAATAGCTACTGAGATAGATCCAAAATGCGATGACTGCTAGTCCACCTGCAACAAGGACACGTCCTGTCGACTGACGAACCGAGACAGCGAGAAGCGCTGTAATCACAAGGGCACCGATCATTGTACTCAGATTGTGCGTTAGTGGGAAGATAGCGATCAGCAAGGCCGTCAATACGATCCATGGCCACCGGCCAGTTTGCAACAGTCGGTAAAAGACAATCGCTAAAATAGCGACAAATACGAGACCAAGTCCTTCACTTGTTACTGCTGCAGATCGACCAAGGTAGACGCCTTCTGTTGCTAAAACAAGACCAGCGAGAGCAGCTGCGATACGTGTATGCACTGGGTTCCATTGTAACTGATGACCGATACGCCGCGTCAGCCACACTGCAATCAAACAGGGGACACTGCCAATCACTGCGATTGCGGGCTGTGCAATACGAAGTGGTGAAATCCCCGTCAACTGGCTACAAATGGTGAGCAATGCAGAGAATGTGTATTTATCTGGGTGAAAAAATCCATAAGAAGTTGGAAGATGGCCATGAGAGAGTGTATATCGAGCGGGGGCAGCAAATTGGAGACCGTCGAGATTGAACGGAAGATAGCTCCAATAGAGCGGGATTGTCCGCATCGCGACTGCCACCATGAAGACGGTGATACCAATGAAGACGTACGGACGACGGTTAGTCATTCAGACCTCCTTGTGAGCCAGTGCTCGTTTCACGACTTGTGGATTTAAAAAGGGAGACTGGCTGTTGACGAAGAAGGCCGAGAGTGACGAGGAGAGCACTGAACAGAATAATCATGAGTTCACCACATAGTACAACCCCGACCACTGTTAACGTTATCTCTGGTGTGATTTGAATTCCAAATATGGTCAAGAATCCGCCCCACGCAAGTATCGCAGTCACCAAAATTGCACTGCTAAATGCAGTAACAGTCGCAACCGCACCGATTTTGAGTGCATCCATGAGAATCAAGCGAGCAACCTGATACGGGATGGCACCAGTTGCTCGGTGAACACCGATAGCTTGTCGACGGGCATGAATCGCCTGTGCGAAGGTTGCTGTTGTACTGCCGATCGTCATAACGCCCGCTAAGACACTGAGAATCCCAACAAGGAACGTAAGATTCCCAAACGCGGTCTCAAGTATACTTCCGACACCACTACTGCCAGAATACGCCCCTTGGTTTGCATAGGCTGCGACGATCCGGTCATCCCCTGAGACAGTATAGTCGGCAACAGCAAGGGTTCGCTCTGACGCCATTAGACGAGCTGTATACGAACCCGGGGCCATTCGTGGTAGCTGGATTTCCGTTGATTTGTTTTGCCCTGGTGCAACTGAGACGGTGCGTGTGTATTGCTTCCCTGCTGTCGAAACAACAGCTTTTGTGGAGACCTTTGTTTGCCATGGGTTATAGAGTGAAATACGTGCGTGTGGTCGAACTGCAATCGAGGGGTTAGTTGGGCGAATACGGATTTGGCCGACAAGGGTTCGCGATGCGGTTTCCGAGACGTTGATTGTCTGTGTTTTGGACTGGTTTTGATGGTGGACTGTGAGCGTTTGCGTTCCAGGCTCATCAAGTGGAACCCGCACACGGCCGTTTTGGTTTGTCTCGACAGTTCGGTTCCCGATAGTGAGTGATGCATTCGCGACTGGTGTTCCGGTTGTATTTGTCACTGTCACCAATGGATTGCTCGATAGCGGTGCAGACGATGGTAGCCCATCTATCTGGAGTCCATTGCGGGGAAGTACAGTAACAGATGTCCTCTGCGTTCCGACCTGAATGTGCTGTGTTCCTGGTGTCCGAACTGGAACATGTAGTGTAACGGTGCGTTGTGCATGTGCCTCCAGTTTAACAGTGATTTTTCGAGTCTCATTTCCGACGTGTGCACGGACTGTTCGAGTAATCGTTTTTGAGCCGAAATTCTGAACACGAATACGAACGGGGAGCCTCTGTGTAACCGCTATCCGTTCAGGTGCAGTGACATCGAGAATGGTATAGTTCGACTGCGTGCTCGAAGTTGTCGAGACCTGTTTTGTGGTTCGAATAAAATGCACCATTCCTGGCTTCGCAAGTGAAAGGTGTTGTCCCGTCTGAAGTGAAACTAGCAGCTGATCGTCGTAGAGGCCGGATGCAGAATACTTCCCGACGACCTTCACGCGGGTAAATGAGGGTGCAGTACTCCCACCTAATGTGATTGAATCGCCAACCTGGATATCACGTTTATCTGCAATGTCAGCGCCGATTACGGCTTCATCTGGTGACTGTGGTGCACGTCCCTGTTCCACATTTGCATCAGAGAGGATGGCGAATGAATCAAAGTCGACACCCCTCACCAAGAGCGAGTTGCCATTGTGAACGGTAAAGAGCAATAACTCTGGACTGGCAGTGTTTCCTTGCTCTTGAAGTGTTGTTGCATAGGAACTGGGTACCTTACTGCCGATAGGGTGAACCGCACCCGGTTCGGTAATTGTCGAATTGCCAGTATTCATAAGCGGCGTGAGAACGCCAGCAACTGATGCACCAACGAGAACGACCGTTGCAAATACAGTGAGTGTTGTTGTACTGGGGAGCAACGCCCGCCAGTCAAGAAATGTGAGTGAGAAATGCTGAAAAAGTCGGTGTGAGAGAGAATTTGATGAGCCAGTATGAGAGATTTGGTGACGAAGTGCTGCTGGCGATCGGCGACTCGCTGGCCATGCAGCACTGATCCCTGCCAGAAGACCGGTGAGTGCAACCCCACCAAACCCAATTGCTAATAGTCGAGCGACCTGTGTAGTCACGGTCATCGAAAGTGATATTGGGAATCCGGAAGCAACCGCGAAGTTGACAGCTGCCCGCGTCATGATGATACCGACTGCATACCCACTGGCAATACCAACGAGAGTAAGCAGCAATGCTCGAACGCCAAATAACATCCAAATGCTAGTCGAAGTTCCACCAGTTGATCGGATCAGTCGGATAGTCTGAATCCGATCGCGGACAGTCATTCGTGTGATACTGTGGACAACGACGCCAACCAGCACTGCGCCACCAACCGCAAGGAGTGTCACCAAAGAAAGTAATTGGCGAGTTCCCACTATGAAAAACGCAAGCACAGATCGCAGTGGAACGCCGGTCTGTGGAACCGTTTGTGCGTTCTTCGTTGGTAGCTCGATTACAAATGCACCAGTAGTACCGAGTTGCCGAACCGTTGCTGGTGTTGTACGATACCATGAGGGTGGAACAGTTGCTTTCGACTGAATATTCGCATCGACAGTGACCGGAACGGTGAGCGCCCTATTTTTCCCGACTAACCGTTGTGAATCAGTAGTGAACCCAGCATTACTGGACACACTGACGCCATTCTGTGGCGGATTTGGAATCGTAATATCAGTCTGCTTATTGAAAGTACGAGCGGCATCAGGTGGAATACCGATAACGTATTGCTGTGATCCATTTGGCAGTGTAACCGTTGCTATAGGAAGAACGAGTGCGTTGTTGGGTGATTGAGTGTGAGCTGCCTCAAGCGAGTTGTAATAGGTCGCAGTGCCATCCGAATCGAAGTCTTCTGCAATAGTTGTCGTCTGTGTCCCTGTCGCTGTGAGAACAAGAGTTGTTCCTGTGAGAAACGCAACGGTAACAGTAATGACGAGGATTGCAAGCTTATCGCGATGAGACCACCGCAAAAGAACTGAACGACGGTATCCCACGGTCTATGACTCCGCACTAGTCACGTGATTGTTCGCTCCAGCACTTGGTGGCTGCACTGACGCAGCAGTACCACTGTCCGAAACGTTGACCCACAGATGCAGCTCTCGATATGCAGACTTCTGAGATGGATTAGCGGGGACGGATCCCTTGTATAACAGATATTGAAGTCGAAGTCGTGTCCCAGTCATCGAAGGCGAGATTGTATGTTTCTTGCGCCACGTCGAATTATCGTCGAGCGTAGTTTGAAAGCGCTTTAACTCCTGTGTATTTTTTACCTGCGTCGTATTATTAGTCACTGAGACTTGCTGAAGACGAACCAACACAGTGTATGAAACCTGTTGGTGCTCGTTGTTTTCGATGCCAACATACAGTGGTTTGCCCTCTCCCTGCGTGAAGTTGGTTGGATAATCATCGGCAACGAATTGGTCACTCTCATTTTTAGTCAATAAATAGAATTCAGAAAATGATTCTCCTTGGTTTGGAACAGCAACGACGTAGCCAACACTCCCGACAGCGAGAATTAAGCTGATTGCGAGCACAACATTGAGAGCGGCATCTGCTCTCGTATCCGGCTCAAGTAGTTCCACTTTAGTAGCGACACCCCATTGTTTGTATGGAACGCGAAACCGTTCTTCCGCGGGAAGGTCCCAACGTCGAACAGCAGCAATCACGGTCATACAAAGGGTAAATAGGCTAAGGCTGAGCAAGACGGGAACTAGTCGAATCCCCCATGGAGTGAAGTTGAGTATGAGGCCAATTAACGGAACAATGGCAATACTGGTTCCAAAAGACAGTGCAACTCGCTCAAGGCCATCAATTCCAGATCCAAATCGCGAAGGATTCCCCTCCGTCGATTCAGTCATTTTTTCATCTGTGGAGATACCCTCTGGAAACAGGGCTGCGATGAATGCATACCCAGGTGGGAAGAGCACAAACAGAAGTCCAATGATTGCTCGAACTGGGCTTGTATTCAATCCAGGTATGAAAACAACAGCAATTGTAAGAATGACGAGGGCACCAATAACGGCTAGATCCGCTGGAAGGCGGCGGATCGGTCGGGGTAAAAGGAGCTTTGGGTCAACGTCACGAGTCATTCATTTTCCCATGAGGGCTAGCATAATAAAAAGCCCTCGGTAAAATCGGTTAGATATCACAAGTGGCAAGTTATATCAGAATTTATATTAAAATAACTAGTTAATGAAATCCATCATTAGTTAATATTGAATAGCTGCAGGTTAAGATTATACTATAGAGACAGTCATTATCATATTCATTAGTGTCTACCGATCCCAGGAAAATGAACTCTAAATGAACTATACTGAAATACTCCTTCGAAAGTGGTCACGACGAGATCAATTAGCAATCGTCATTGTCGCAGTGACAGTTGCGTTTCTCGTTGGAACAACCCTCTTGCTAACTGCTGCAAGTGCGCAGTCATCAGCAATAACCGGTGGAGAGAACGACTCGATGGTTGTCCAGCAGTATAATTCATACCAAGGTGCTCAACAAGACGCAAGTAAGAACGATATCGTATTTCCGACGACTACTATCAGACATAATGGAACGGAATATCGAGTTATTGGCATCCCGAAAAACGCACCATCCGAACTTACAAAGCTTTCTGTATCATGGAAGAATGCGACGGTTCCGTCACCGCCATCAACAGGCTTCCAAGGGCCTGTTTCTGAACCAACACGCCAGCGATTCCATACACAATCAGGCAAGCGTGTGACCAAACACGTCGCTCCCTACACAGAACAAGATTCTATTTTTCCACAAACGTGGTATGTTGGTGACGCTGGGTCAGTGAGGTCTCTCGAAGATTCAGGCGCATTTCTCGTTCACACAAATCAGCAAACAAAGAACAGTCAACAACTGCCACAAGAAGGGACGCTGAGTCCCTCACTCTTTGCTTACTTTTTCGGAGGAATGCAGCAGGTACTTCAAACGTTAGTTGCAGCAACGGTTGCCGCTGGGGTTCTAATCCTCGTCGTCATACATAATATAACTGTAATGAGTGTTCGGGATCGACTTACTGAAATTGCGGTTATTCGATCAACCGGTGGGTCTACACGCCGGATTATCGGAATATTTGCGTTACGAGCAGGCATCATTGCTCTTGTTGGATCTATTCTGGGATATGCAATCGGAGTAATCACAATCCGAGCCCTCGTGAATTTCGCTATTTTCGCTGGTTTGTCTGTCTCATTAGATCCAACTGTCACAGTAACATCCACACGAATATTGCTGTTTGTAGTGGTATTTCTGAGTGGTGCTGGAACGCTCGCAGGTGCTGTTGCTACCAGAAGCGTTGTAATACCACCACCATCCCAACTATGGAAAACCACTAGCAGAGCACCACCGGAACACCAGCGATGGGAACCACTATCTCGATTTCGGCTTCGTCCCCAACTTCTTCCATGGCGAACGCTTATACCAGCGACGGCAACACTGACCGTGTTCGCCTTGATAGTGATTTTATCGAGTTCGCTCGTCGGTGCACTCACACCGGTTGCGACCACCTCAACGGGGACAGTCACGGAACCTGGTTCTCCATATCCGATGGCAAGTCGCATCGATGCTCAATATGCCTCAGAACTACGGAACCAAGGACTGAGCGCGAGTCCAGAAATCATTGTGGCACAAGTTTCTGATGGAAAGCCGTACCTCGCAAGAGGTGCTAATTATTCAGCGTTTGCTTCCGTCTCGGATACAAAGCTAACAAAGGGTCACCCTCCCCACACTGAGGGGCAGGCAGTAATTGGTCAAGACCTTGCACAAACACTGGATAAAACGACTGGTGATACGATCATCGTTGGTGGGAGCACATCGCCCGCAGTGACACAAGTGAAAATTGTGGGTGTATTTCGTGCGCCGGGAATACTTGATGACCAGCTCATCATCCCTCTTCCAACAGCCCATTCGCTTTCAACAAAGCCAGGGACGGTACATTTCATTCGGACAGCGGGTGGGACACCAAACCAGGTGCTCAATAACCAAGAAAGCTCTCCAAACAGCGAGTTACAGCAACAAAAAATGCGTATAACCAGTGTCTCTGCGCCAGAAGAGGGCATTCTGAAACAACCAATACCGGTCTCAGTGACTATCCAAAACATAGGTTCAACCAAACGCACTAGACAAGTGAAGGCTGCTGTGGGAGACGATGTACAACGGCGTTCAGTCACCCTTCAACCAGGGGAAGAGACTCAAGTTCAGATGAATCTGAGTGCCTCTCACTCTGGAAATCAAACGTTAGAGGTAGGGCGATATTCACAGCCAATCCGAGTATATAAACGCTCGCCACTTGTCCTCCCAATCCTTCCTGAAAAAGCGCCACCAGGGTCTCAGGTTGCAATTTCGATTCAAACAATATATGAGAAAAACATTACAGGAGCAACAGTGACTATTGATGGAACCACTACAACAACCAACGACCAGGGAATTGCACTCGTAACACTTCCGAACAAACCGGGAACATACGAGCTTACCGCACGCAAGGGCGAACGAACGTACTCTTCACAAATCCAAATTTCGCGAGATGCTTCACGACGATTATTTGCAGATATCAAGGTAACGCCAAAGAGAGGGAGTGTCTATACGACTCCAAGAGCAATAATTCGAGTCGCAAATCCTTGGGGAGTAAAGCTCACCCGAAATATTTCTCTTGTGACCCCTGGACAGACACGCACACAAACACGAACAGTTCCGGCATATAATTTGAGTGAAAAGCAAGTGACGCTTGAGAAATCAACCGAGCCGGAATCTACTAACCAGTTTGCACCGGGTGAATACACGATTCGTGTCGTATCCAATGGAACAACACTGGCCAGTGACGATTATGTCGTAATAGGTGATAAGCGAATACAGTCAACACTGGCACAGAATGCAGAATTTTCTGCTGGGAGTGGACTAGGTCAGGCAGTCGAGATGGTGTTCGGAAATTTTAAACTATTGTTATTTGGAATGATTGGTCTCGCGGGATTAACAACGATCGGAAGCACGACATCGACGTTTGCACAGGTAGTTCATTCTCGACGTCAATCAATTGGCATCTATCGCGCCACTGGTGCAACGCGCAGACAGCTTCTCAAATTACTGCTAGGTGATGTAGTGCGGATAGCAATACCAGCATCTGTTGTTTCTATGCTTATTGCGCTTGGTTCTGTATACGTACTTTCATTTAGTAGTTTGATGACAGTATTTGGTGTTCAGTTGAATGTGGCGATGAATCCATACATGCTCATTGGCGTTGGAGCAGGCGCACTCATACTGTCTTGCATTGGTGTAATAATCGCGGTGATACCGTTTCTCACTGTACAACCAACGGAAATGCAGTAACGGTTTTATTACAACTACTATTATATAGTTTCATTCATTTAATAACACAGCTATTGGCGGTATCGTTAAGTAAAATATAAGTGTTAAGTTCGGTTACTATATCCTGAGGTTATAATGGGAGAGATTTCCCATTAAATAATAATGAGTAAACGTAAAATAGTGAGTATTTTCCTGGTTGGAATACTCGTCATTTCAGCAATTGGCATTGGACAGGCAAGCATGCCTACAAAAGCAGAAGATAAAAATAAAAATCCACAACCGCAGAAGATGACTCTGCAAGTGGAAGAGGTGACGGTTCACAATTGGTCGTTCACTGTCGGACCGGACGACTCTGTGGATCGTACCGTGTATGTTGATCCAATTTCGATCAAAAACAAAAAGTACAAAGTGGATCTAAAGAAGCTTGCTAAAGCAGACGACATGTCTGGTCTTGCGACAATGCCTGCAAAGAAACAGGCACAGGCGCAAGCAAAACAGAATGTAAACATCAAAGAGGGAGAGACGGTTCGTATCTGCATTAAGAAGATTCACATTGAAAACGTGGATGTCATGGTGAAACTGCCGAAACAGATGCCGAATTCGAAGAAGATGTCGAATGCTCAAATGGCATCGATGGATTCGGACAAGCCGGGATACATGGTCACGATCAATAAACTGAGCATTAATAAATGGTCATTTATTGTCGGTCCGAAGAAGAAGCCGGATGAAACAATCACAATCGGTGACGTTACTGTCAAAGATCGGGTCATCCACGTTGGGTCTTCTGACTCTAACGACGAGAAATCGGCCGCAGCAATGGAATCCATCCGAAAGCAAATCAAAGGCAAGATGGCTGAAAAAGGTGTGAAGAAGGGTAAAACTTATCGAGTCATCATTCAGAATATTAACATTGAAAACGTTACGTTCGTCTTTGGGAACCCCGAGAATATCGATGTTCCGGAAGATGGGACGACAACAACAGAAGAGACTACGACCGAAGAAGACACGAGTGAAGAGGACATGACGACGACCGAAGAGGGGGATACAACCACAACGACGACTTCCAGTGAAGGCTCCAATGGTGACGATGGGTCAGAGACGACAAATAATGGTGGACAGCCTGGATTCGGCGTCGGAATTGCTTTACTTGCATTGCTCGGTGTCGGGTTCCTAGCGGTTCGTAGAGAGTAAAGAATAGCACCAATTTTTATTGATTGTTCACAAAGTGATGTCAGTACACTATAGAACAATCTATGGTTTTAAAAATTGATATAATGAAAATTGTACATAAATACAATTTTATCCTATATTTATTTAGATATTCTTTCGAATCTGCAAAACAGATAAGTAGACGTGAGCAACAGACCCAAGCGTATGAAAGCGATTGTCCTCGCGGGTGGGTATGCAACACGATTGTGGCCAATCACCAAGAATCGGCCAAAGATGTTTCTTCCAATAGGGGAGTCAACTGTTATTGACCGGATATTCACTGAACTTGAAGCAGATGATCGCATATCAGAAGTGTTTGTAAGTACGAACGAACGCTTTGCAGAAGATTTCCGTGAGCATCTTGAGCAGAGCAATTTTGACAAACCAACGCTTTCAATTGAGGATACTTCCGACGAAGATGAAAAGTTCGGCGTTGTTGGTGCACTAGCACAACTTGTAGAGCGAGAAGGGATCGGAGATGATACGGTTGTTATTGCTGGCGACAACCTCATCAGCTTTGAAATTAGCGACTTCATCGATTATTTTGAACAGCAAAACGCAGCGACACTTGCTGCTTATGATGTTGGCAGTCGTGAACAAGCGAAATCGTATGGGTTAGTGGAGCTTGAAGGAGAAGAAATTATTGATTTCCAAGAGAAGCCAGATAAGCCAAAGAGTACGCTTGTTTCGATCGCGTGCTATGCGTTTCCTCAAGCTACGATACCGTTGCTTGAAAAATATCTCGAAGAAGATAACAACCCGGATGAACCTGGCTGGTTCATTCAATGGCTCCAGTCACAAGAATCCGTATATGCTTATACGTTCGATGAAGCATGGTACGATATCGGCACACCGGATAGCTACTTAGAAGCGGTTCAGTGGGAACTTGGAACTGAGAACTACGTTGCCGAAAGCGCAACTGTAAAAGATACAGAGCTCGGTGAGAATGTTCACGTAATGGCCGGTGCTGAGATTGTTGACTCAACAGTCTCTAACTCAATAATCTTCCCTGACACTACAATTGAGAAGACAATTGTTCGAGAGTCGATTATTGATACCGACACAACAGTCACGACGATGGATCTTCACAATGCGCTCATCGGTGCGCATACTACCATTAATCCAGAACGGTGAGTCGTTAGCTGCGAAAACCAAGCGAGTAGGGACTTACGGATTGCAGGCGAGAAAGCCTCGCCTTGAGGGCGGGGAGGATGTCAAATTGTCTCCGCCGTTCAAGACACCAATAAGCGTGCGTCGGACGTGTACCCTGTGTGTCGAGAAGGTGGAAGATAGACATTTCAAACCAGTCGAGGAGCCAACGCCTGTAGAGTTTAAACTAATTTTAGATGGGGTTCTGCAAGTTTGGAAACCGAATCATGAAACACCGATCCAAGAGTCATTAGCGGCGACAAACGTCGGAAGAGTTGATCTATTTAGTATTCGTATTTGATCCCCCTTCAGCAATATCGTAGGTGCTTACGATTTCAACAGCTCTTTTTGCACTCTTTCGGGATGGAATCCGTGTCGTGAACGTCGCTTGCTCGTATAATTGTGTTAACTCGTGCAACCCCTCAAGTTGATCTTCAGTGAAATCCCGATTTTGACACAGTCGATAAAACTCCCAGTGCGTCTGTCCATCCTCCAGAATTGACTCATCAGCATTCATGAAGTAATGACGGCCGGCGGCATAGGCTGTTTCAATACTGGTTTGGAATTGTTCCTCAGACAATGCAGTCTTTGCACGGTTGACTAGCATAGAAGCAGTTACCTCCGGAATCACTTCTGACTCGTCACTATTAGATTCACTCATCTCTTCATCAGAAATATAGTCAATCTCATCTGACTGATTAGATGTGGAAAGCAGATCAGATCGCCGGATCGCGAAACCACTCATCGCAATAAAGCCAAGGAGACCGATAATTCCGAACCAAATTAGAGTCGAGCCACTAAATAAGGACTCAGAGTCGAATTGGATATTTGCAGTGGCACTCGACGGTTTCAGGTTCGTTCCTTTGCCTGCGTACGATGCAGACAGACGAAGCTCTGATTTCTCTTTTTTCTCTGCAAGTTTGGCAGGGAGACGAATCTGTGAATCGTAGGTTCCGTTTGCGTCGGTCGTTACCGTTCCGACCTTCATTCCATTACTTCGAAGTACAATAGTTTCATTTGGAATCGCAACTCCAGTCACCGTTGTTAAATTCCCATGAACAGAGATATTGCGTTGATCAAGCGCCTGTGCTGAGAGATTTACGGTCGTATTCGTTGATTGAACTGAGAGGGGTGCTTTCGTCGTTGTTCGTGCTAATGCTCGATCGCGAAGCGGCACTAAGACATGGATTTGCTGTTGGCCATTCAGAACCGATTTAGGGAATGCTTTGGACAGAGAAAATCGGCCATCGGGGCCGGTTTTCACGTCTCCAAGTACTGTGTTGCCGATCGTTATCACGACGGGCACTCCACCGGCACCAACGTTCTCAGCGCTAACGCGACCAGTTACTGCAAACGATTTATTAAATTGGACTTGTTTTGGTTTCTGAGAGATAGTAACCGATGGGCGAACCTGTTGGATTGTGGTATTGACGGTTGTGTTTGACCCGAGATAGATTGATGACGATTTTGGCACGTGTCGGATTGTTACCGATTGCTCACCGAGAGAGAGGATAGTTGGACGGCCAGTAATCGTGAAATCACCGTCTTCGTCAGTCGTTGTCGTCTGTGTTCTATTCTCTCCAAGTTGTATTTGGATTGTTTCGTTCTCGAGTTCAGTGCCATTTTCATCTACAAGTTCGCCACTTACAGTTACGGGATCTAAAAACGAAGATTCATCTGATTCGACTTCGGCTGAAATCTCTGTCTGAGAAAATTCGGCGGCTCGAATCTCGGCTTGTTGGTCAGATATATTTGAGTTGATTTCCTCGACAGTATTCGTTTCCTCAGTGAAGTCTGTATTCGTTGTATTGGAAAGGTTTTGATAATTTTGAGTGAGACTTTGCCCAGTGTTATCGATTTGATCTGATGAGTTCTGCAATTGTCGAGCCAACTGGCGAGCCTTTTCATCATTCCCATTTTCTTTCGCCTGCTGATATTTTTTATACGTTTGACGATATTCAGAAACGTTTTCTGCATACTCTTTTTGATCCTCGCTCGTTCGTTTGAATTGTTTTGCGCGCTTGTCATCTTTCGTGCTTTTAGTCCTGCCAGAAACATCAACATATTTGGATAACATGTCGTTGTATTGATCCCCGACAACCGAACGGGCTGATTGATACTCACCTTGATTAAGCTTTACAGTACTGTCTCCAAGTCGAGAACCCAACTGACCAGCCATCCACTGCTCTAGTTCGGATAATTCCTCTTCAGATTGAACCTTCGAGGGATCTCTATGACGAGGTTGGCTAGAATTATTTGTAGTCTCTGGGGATTGCTGAGCTGACTGAGGAGTCAACATACCGTTCGGTGTATGAATGTCCTCATGCGTCGGAAAACCACCAAGCGCAGGAGTTGAAAAACCAGTAATCGCTAAGAGCAGAATTAGTAAGACTAGTTTCGGTGAGGCAGAAATTTGAGGCATACATTCCTTTAATGCGACCATATGAAAATACCTTTCTCTTCGATAGTTTATGAATTAAGAATATAGTGATGGCGAAATTGTAGACAAATTAACGTGGAATATTAGTATCATACAGATTTTAATATTATATATAATAACATAAGAATTAACTATAGAAAAAGGTAATGGGAGCATAATCAAGAGTAATACAAGCCTTCGATTAATTAGTTCGTGATAAACTAAGTAATAGGTGATTCACATCAAAGTATGTCACAAGCCGACCTCCAGAGTAAGGGTGAACTCTTCGAAGAACTGTTCGACATTACTACTGACTCAATTTTAGTGGTGAACCCAACAAGCCATCAGCTTGAGTCAGTGATAACGGCTGCAGTCGAATATGAAGATGATTTCCCAGAGCTACGTATCCTTGCGAGAGAGAAGTTGGTTAAAGACCTTGCAGATGACTTCATAATAACAAGCATGGCTGTAGATCTCATCAATCAAAATAAGATTTCAATTCGTATTATTAATAATATCAATAGGGGTTCGATCATTGTGTTGGAAGATTCGGTTATTTCACTTCTGCAGCTCAATGATCATATTGATGGGTTACGCACAGAGGATGAAGACTTGGTCGAAACAGCACATGAGACAATGATGCCAGTTTGGGAAAATTCCGAAAAGTTCTCGTTTCGCACGCCTGCTCTTTCAGAAATAGAAGAGAGTTTAGATGATGAAATCGGGCTTGAAACGAAAGACGACTTTATGAAAGTAATCGAATCACGTGATGAAATTCGGGGTTCGGGAAATCTCGACGAGGTATCGATTTGTCTATTGATTGCAGCAAAAAACCGAGTTTTACTGTACGACATCAGCAGATGGGGAGAGGATGTGGGAGTTGCTAGTAAAGCAACATTTTCTCGGGCAAAAACACAATTACAAGATCTGGGTGTGATTGATACGGAGAAGGTTCCAATCGATGTTGGCCGACCACGACTCCGTTTGAAGCTCGCTGACGAATCACAAGACGATATGGATGCTGATGAAATGGTCGAAGAGATAGAACATAATATCTCAGCCTGAATTCCGCCAGCAAATTTGATACTCCTCACTGCGAGGGTCGAAGCCAAACATTTGCCTTCTACGGATTCAAACCGAACAAAGACCGTACGTAGCTCTGACGTTCCTATTTATTTAGCAAATCAATGTAGCGTATCCTGTGAATCGCTTCGGAGTCAAAGTTCGAGGTATACGGCCTGATTCGCCTATAAAAACAGGAGCATATGTCCGCAATGTGGGTGGTAGGCTAGTCGACATGGTGGTCAGAAGCTCACAGTTGCATCAAATAATCATACCGATAGCCTACAACAATTTCACTGTCAATAATACAAATGAGCTAACCGGAATAGGGTAGGACACACCCTATTTGTTATAATATTCATCCTAATACAATAGATTAACGTTCTTGGTTTCCTTATCTTCAGTATAAGTATGAAACCAACGCGCCGCTATTGGACTGGACTTGGGGTCGTTTGTTTCCTCGCTGGCGGTGCGTGGATTCTCAAAAACCCACTTCTGCTCATTGGCGCAGGTGGAATTGGAGCGCTTCTTGTTTCATCCCAATTCATTTTCCTATCATCTATTTTGAATATTAGGGGTAATTTGAATATTTCACAAGTACCCGCACAAAAACAAGTATCGAAGCGGTCTGACCTTACTGTAACAATTCATGGGAGCCTTCCTAAACCAACGACCCATGAGATACAGATCGATGCCCAGCCACCAAAAACGGCCACGAAGACTGGTTCTAGTGAATCCACGATTACCATTGCAATTGATGAGAGTGAAGCTCAAACAACAGCTACATTTCACTGCCCTATTGCAACTCGCTTGCACTTTCGTATGCCAACAATCACGGTTACTGATCGAGCAGGATTCTTTCGCTCAACATTTGAACACGGATCTCCCACAACAGTGACGGTGACACCAAACCGTGTTGAAGCACCCGGAATTGGCGATGACGGTCATCATCAATTAGCTAATCTTGGGGAATATAAACACGGTGAGCGAGGGACTGGACTAGAGCCTGCTGAAGTTCGTCAGTATGTTCCGGGGGATACCGCCCAGCGTATCGACTGGAAGGTAACAGCACGCCTATCAACACCCCATGTTCGCGATTTCGAAGCAGAAGCCGAGTTACAAACTTATTTGTTCGTAGATCAGCGCCAATCCATGTTCGCAGAGTCGACAGAAACAGTGAAATTTGACTTCGCACGAGAAATCGCACTTCAATACATTATGAATGCACGAACAACAAGTGAATCGCTTGGACTCACACTCATAAATGAGGAGCAAATACTTGATTACCCACCTGCTGCAACCCCAGACCATTATATTAGATTACAAAATCACCTATATGATCAAACGACAGCAAGCGCAGACAGTACTCAAACAAGGGCTGAGCTCCCCGTCGAACAACTAGCAACAGCAAATCACAAGGCAAGTCAGCTTCAGGAAAATGTATCATTGTTTGCTCAACAGTTGCTTCCGTTGGTTAAGACAAGGGGGCGCGTGCAGCGTGTAACAGAAGACCCACTCTTGCGAGCGGTCAAATCACGACTGAAAGGACGGTTTGGCATAGTTCAGGCTGTGCTTATTACTGACGATACAAATCGAATTGAGGTTCACGAAGCGGTTAAACTAGCACGACAATGGAGCGATTCTGTTACTCTCTTTCTGATTCCGTCTGTCTTATTCGAAGAGGGGAGTATAGCAGAGGTTGAAGACGCCTATCAACAATATAATGAATATGAGCAACTCAAGCGTTCGCTGGATCGACTTGATGGAGTTACTGTTATTGAAGTTGATTCAAAAGATATCCAAAAAGAAAAATCAGGAAAGAACGAACAGTCATCTGAAGAACAAGTATTACAGTGAGTTGATCTAGAACTATGAATCAAAACACACCATGGATTAGCGCTCTAGGAATCGGAACAACGGTCTGTATGCTCATCCTTGCTCATGGAGTACCGGGGATGATTGCTGGCGGATTACTTGTAGTCTTTTGGTTCGTTGGCCCACCGTTATATGCCGTTGGATATGGGCAGGTCGCAATCGGGGCGCTATTTTCACTTGACGGTTTTCTCACTCAAATTGCGATTGCAGAAATCGGGCTGTTATATGCACTTCTCACCCCAAGTCTGACGTTAGATCATCCTACAAAACGGTTAGTAGCTGCAGTAGCGGGAATGGGTGTGCTAATTGGTGGTATATTAGTCGGGATCTCTTGGCATATTGAGGAGGGAAATATCGGTATTGTTTTACTTGGTGTCCTCGGGATAATTGCATATAGTATGCACCGATACGAACGGGTTGCTGTCGGCGCAATTGGGGGCAGTCATGAGTAAACAAGAACAGGCGCCACCGAATACGGCAAACGACCGTTCAGACACGACCACAACGGAATCAGACGTTGAAAATCTCCGTGCTCAGCTCGATATTTTAGCGGAAGAGAACACTCAGCTTCGAACAGCTTATCGACGCTCCAAACAAGTGGAGTATCGTAACACAGCTTTAGGGCTCACTGGAATTAGTCTAATTTGTACTCTCGCTGCATTTGTGTTTCCAGAGTCACAAACGGTTCTTTTCGCACTTGCTGGTAGCGGAGGCTTTGGTGCCGTTCTCACGTATTATTTAACACCAGAACAGGTCGTTCCAGCATCGATTGGTGAGCGAGCGTATTCTGCATTTGCTAAAACTGGTGATGCAGTGAGTGCTGAACTCGGTCTCCAAGACACGACTATTTACATTCCCGAAGTAGGAACGCCAACACAAACATCTACATCTGTACGCCTATTCCGGCCACAACATGCTCGATACAAACTCCCAAGTACGGATGCACTCACGTCTGTCTTTGTAGTAACAGACACTGAAGCAGAATATGGGATATCGCTGTATCCCTCTGGTGCCATGTTGTTGGATGAATTCAAGAAGATGACAGGGGATATTTCCTCTGAGAGAGACGAGCTTGCAGCCCAACTCGCTGAAACCCTTTCTCAAGGATTTGAATTAGTAGAGGACGCTACTGTTGAAGAGGTAGAAGCTAATCAGCAAATTACGTTCAGTATCACAGGTAGCGCCTATGGATCAATTACTCGGTTTGATCATCCTGTGTCATCATTTCTGGGATCAGGGCTTGCAACCCATTTGCAATTGCCGGTGACGGTCGAAACGGTTGAGGTCAACGTGGAGAAGGGTGAGTACTTAATTACATGTTCTTGGGATGAAAAGATCGATGAGACTCAGTGAACTAACCACCCTGTGCTCCGCGCGATGAGGACGTAGCTATTTGCTTCCGAAAGACGCGTTACAGATACTGGTCGATCGTTGAGGATGGGGGCTTAGCGTTGTATTTCAGGTGATTCAGCAGTTGCTTCTTGTGTTTCAAACTCTGTCTTCGAGTCGCTCCCGGGAGGCGTAACTGAACTCAATATCTCTTCGATAATGGAATCGGGTGTTTGTTCGCTCAATTCTGATTCAGAGTTGAGAACTATGCGATGTCGGAGGACAGGCATTGCTAGTTGCTTTATATCGTCTGGGATGACGTAATCACGCTCATGGAGCGCTGCACGGGCTTTTGACGTTTTCAGCAACGCAATAGTGGCTCGTGGCGACCCTCCATACTCAATAGCACTGTGTGTCCTGGTTGCAGCGATCAAGTCCCGAAGATAGTGTCTTGCTTTTTCAGCAATGTGAACCTGCTCCACGGCTGTTCGTGCGGCAGTCAGTTCTTCTAATGTGATTGCTTGTGATATTTGTGCTGGGTTGAGATTTGGTTGAGAATCAAATCGATCGATCAACGCAAGTTCCGTATCTTCATCAGGCAACTCTACCGTTAGTTTGAGTTGAAAGCGGTCTCGTTGTGCTTCTGGAAGTTGGTATGTTCCCTCCATTTCAATTGGATTTTGTGTTGCAACAACCATGAACGGAGTCGGCAAGGGTAACGTCTCCCCCTCGATAGTAACATTCCGTTCTTCCATTGCTTCTAAGAGTGCACTTTGTGTCTTTGGTGTTGCTCGGTTGATCTCATCAGCAATAACAAGATTCGAGAATATCGGTCCTTTTTGTAATTCGAATTTACCCGTTGGTTCTCGATAAATGTGTGTCCCCGTGATATCAGCAGGGAGTAAATCCGGAGTCATTTGTATACGGGTTGATTCAATACCCGCTGCGCGAGCGAATAGATTTGCAATTGTCGTTTTTGCAACGCCAGGAACACCTTCTAACAAGACATGCCCTTGTGTGAGAAGTGAAATGGAGAGACCCTCAACAATGTCTTCATTGCCCAAAAGAACAGTATCGACTTCATTGATGATTTGATCATGGATCGCAGCGGGCGAAGTCATTGGTATCGTTTTGGAACCAGATATCTTAAATCAATTGAAAGCGAGACAATGATTTGATCTTCCCCTATTCCTAACTAGGGAAGAATTCCGTCATTGGATTTCAGGCCATCCGATACGATCCTCAGAACAGAAACTGCTGCGTTTTGTCCTTGCATAGTACGGGGAGCATACTAGTCGGAGCACAGACAATAAAGAATTAGTGATGGACGATCTAATCACAGTACAATGTCTGAATCACGAGATAATTTGTTACAAAATTTAAATGAGAAGCTAGCAGTCGAAAGTACGCCGCCAGAAAATCGGGAAATAATCGGGACGTTATGTAGCACAATTCAGACCCTTGGAAAAGAAATTGATATGCTAGAAGAACAATTAACTGAAGTTCAGGAGCGATTAGAGGAGGTTGAAGATACAAACCAAGAACAAGAAAAGCGGGCATGGTATTCAGAGCGATAGTCACTCCCATTTACCTGTGATAAGGGACAAGTGCCCCTAAGTGAAAGTTTGATAGGTTTGTCACACCAACCCATACAAAAGCTAAATAGTTTTTAAATAATATTGCTATTTACTTTGTTTATTGGGCAATATATCGCGCCCATTCCGTAGACCAGGAAACCCATCACGAAACCAGTAGTAAATGGCCAATACGACTAGGAAGAGCTGAAAGACAAAGAACCAAGTGAACTCCATATTCGTGAAGTGCGCAGTAAAACTTGGCGCCGTTTTATACGGCGGCGTGGAAAGAAACGGCCACAAAAGAAAATTTGCATAGGCAGTATCCCCTTGAAGTAGTGGGAGTGCTATATCTGCAATCAAGTGCGAAAGGTATCCAATAGCAAAAGCCACCCAAATATCACGACGGGTACCTCTATAAGAGAAATAATAGAGACATCCGAGGATGACAGAGGCGGAAAGAAGGGAATGAGTAAGTGATCTACCTGTTGGAAGAATCCCAACGTTCCAGGCAAGTGGTTTATCAATGAGATCTGGAAATTGGGTCCCAAGAGCAAGCGCAAGAACGGTAATGTCTGTCGGTGGATTTCGCGAACGGGCTGCACAATAACCTGAATATAGTAGATAGCCTGTTGCTAGATGTCCCCACGGCCACATAGTAAGTGTAACGCAATCCGCTTTGTTAGTCTCTTCGCACTTCGTTTGAAAAATCGGTACTTTAGTAAGCCCACTCCTACTATTTCAATTAAATGCCGACGCAACAGAGTCGTCAGTTTATCCATTATCAACTCACGTGGATGCTGGGGGCGCTCGTTATTCTATCACTTCTCAAGGCACTCACGCTCGAGCTTTTTTTCGTTATTTCCCTTATTGGATTGCTCATCATGATAGAATTGACTGCACCAATCTATGTGGCACCACAATGGCGACACCGTCTCAAATGGTTAATTGGCATTGGTTTGTTGGTTTTCACGTATATCGTCATCCAGAGAATACTCGCGATACTCCCTCCGGGGGTCATCTAAAAGATGAAGTCGCCACGAAACTGGGATAAGCCACAATTAGTATTTGCTGTCTTCACGGGTATTGCCCTGATTACACTAATTACAGCTGCAAGTACATCGGCTGCATCGTTTGGTATCTATAACTCTGCCTGGGATGGGAGTTCAAAACTAAGTGCTGAAGCAAAAGCGACCGGTGCGACTGTAACGGTTGCACGAGATGTAGAAGAGTATAATTCAGTCCCATCAAGGGAAACAATCGCGTTTATTCTGTCACCCGACTCGTCATATAGTCCTTCGGAACGCCAAAATCTCCGACGATTCGTTCAAAATGGTGGCACACTTGTTATTGCGGAGGACTTTGGTACTCACTCAAATGCAATTGTGCAGGCAATAGGCGCTGATGCACGTTTCGATGGACATCTCATTCGTGATGATCGATATAACTATCAGTCACCGGCAATGCCTCTCGCCAATAATATTGAAAATGGCACATATACGGAAAATGTTTCAGCACTCACACTGAACCATGGAACGGCAATCAGAACACAGAATGGAAGCGGGATTGTACAATCATCGGGATACGCATATCTCGACACAATCCCAAACTCAAAGCTTGATAGTAGTGAGACCATCAAAAACCATACAGTTGTTGCGACGCAGTCAGTCGGACAAGGGCAAGTTATCTTAGTGGGTGATCCCAGTATATTCATTAATTCAATGATTAAACAATCAGGAAATAGGGTATTTGTTCAAAACTTAGTCAGTAATCATGAGAACGTACTTTTAGATACATCGCATACGTCACAACTCCCACCTCTCATGGGAGCGATTCTATTTGTTCGTGGTTCTGCAGCAGCACAGATTCTTCTCGGGGGAAGTGGTATTTTTGGACTTATCGTTTTGGGATTTCATGCACAGCGGGTGAAATCACTACTACCCAATTGGAACGATCAAAAACACCGGAAATCACATGAAATGGACACCAGAGCGATGGGCTCATATCTGCAACAAAAGTATCCAGAATGGGATCAAGAACGAACTGAGCGTGTAGTCACATCGCTTCAGAATCACTATCAAAACGATTGAACGAGAGCTGGAGTGACCACCTCCCCACTGTTCACGGCGGAATTCGCTGGCCAAAACAGATTACCAACCCGAATACCTTGGGTTTATTTTGTTCCTCTTTTTAGTATCGTCTATGTCAAACCTTTTCGTTCAGAACATTATTGGGATGGATGTTTCAAGTACTAATGGAATAGCAATTGGATCAATATCTAGTATTACGATGAATTTCAAAACTGGTCAGCTATCAAATTTAGTCATTGAACCAAATAGAGATTCAAAAACCATTGAGCAACTGCCAATTGATGAAAGTGGCCACATTCAAATTCCAATTACTAAGGTAAAGGCCGTTAATGATCATTTGATAGTAAATGTAGACACGATCATAAAAAATTGATTGAGGAGGCTGCTATCGGTGGGACAATAACAACATTCTCACAGACAGTACATATTCGTTGGCGGAAGTGTTCACATTCTCATGTTCACAGTGCAATTATCACTACCGTATCTTATTGCCTTACCTACAGCAGTGTAGAAAGGTACTCCCCACATCTGCGTATGTTGGTGGTAGAGAGACAATGGCCACGACTGGAGGATACAATTCAGTGAATTATTTTCCCAAATACGAAGATAATTAGGGAGGAAACTTAGTATGACCCAGCACGAATACACCACAATGGTAGAGAACGTATTAGAGGCAAAATCGATTCGGGTTGTTCGCGGTGAGCAAGAAATCATTTCTGACGCATCACTTTCGATTCCAGCAGATACACAGCTTTTAGTGCAAGGACCGAGTGGTGCTGGCAAGACCACGCTATTTAATATTCTCGGGCTTCTCGACGTTCCAACAAGTGGAACCATACGAATCGCAGGTGAAGATACAGCATCACTCTCGGAGCGAAAACGAGCACTGCTGCGTCGAGAAACGATTGGATTCATCTTTCAAGACTTTCAGCTCATCAGCGATCTAACTGCATGGGAAAATGCAGCACTTCCTCAAGATCATACTGGAGAACGTGATGAAGAGTGGCTTCAAACGTTATTTACAAAACTTGAAATTGACGATCGCGCTAATCAATATCCTGCGACGCTTAGCGGCGGTGAGAAGCAACGTGTGGCTATCGCCCGGGCACTAGCCAATCGGCCAAATATCATACTGGCCGATGAACCGACGGGACAACTCGACCCAACTACAACTACACAAGTACTCGATCTATTATTTCGATTACAAGATGTCACAGGTTCATCATTAGTGGTCATCAGTCATGATATGCAGCTGCAACCGCGGTTTGATACTGTTGCTCGACTGGAGAATGGTAGCATTCACAAACTTGAAACAAAGGCAGAGAACGACAAGGAGACTTCATCTATCGAGGTACGGTGACATCCCTATCCGTCCTAAATATTGCCCCGGTGAAATACAGAAAACACGAAAGAATCAATTTAGCGTTGAATAAGATGTCGTTAACCAGACAATGGTGAGATAGCAGCTAATATGAGAAAAATGGTAATAAGCGAGCGTTTGCCTTCTGGTGGTAGTTCTACAATGCAGTATGCGTCAACAATGTGTATAAAAATGTAAGAATAGAAAAATAGAAATATGAGTCCAAATATACCAAGACAGTCGCTCGACGCCACACCACGTCTCAGAACAAATAGTCGTTGATTTTTGATCCAAGTTGCCCTGATAACCTTCCATCATCAACATATTGAGTTGCAATGAGAACACTTCCAATCCCGAGAACTATCCCTGCAACCACGTCTGTACCCCAGTGAATTCCGAGGTACATTGTTGCGATGACGATGCTTGTTGCTATTGGCATTGCAACCAATGCCCACCCTGGGTATGCCTTGCGTGTTCGATATGCGAGCATGGCAGTACTGACTGACAGTGACGTATGTAAGGAAGGAAAAACATTTGTATTTGCGTTAACCTCCCCAGTAAGAATCTGTGATTGAGGATATGTTGAGTAAAGTAGTGGCTCTACGATATCTGGAATGAGGTTTCGCGGTCCGTATGAAATAAAGATAATATAGCAAACTAGTCCAATACCATAATTCACTGTATATGCAATTGCAATCTCTTTTAGCGGTCTATCCTCTGGGAGAGCAAAATAAGCGATGAATGGGAATACGAGTAAAAACACATAACCATAAATATACATAAATGAAAAATATGCCGTTAGTTCTGGAGTCGCGATTGATTGGAGTTTTCCTACGAAGTCGCCTTCGATTGCATGAATTAACCCTGTAATATTCCAATCGATGAGCCATGAGATTTCAGGGCCATATTCACGAGCCACTTTGTTTATTGCGAGGACGCCAATTAATAGACTGAAATAAGGATATACCGCCTTAAGACGCTCTCGAAACTGGGTTCGAGCCTGTTGAAGGCCTGA
Organism: Haladaptatus caseinilyticus; assembly: GCF_026248685.1. NCBI lineage: Archaea > Methanobacteriati > Methanobacteriota > Halobacteria > Halobacteriales > Haladaptataceae > Haladaptatus > Haladaptatus caseinilyticus. The sequence goes on from NZ_CP111040.1 coordinate 244,488, forward strand.
TACGCCGATAAATAATACCATCGCAAAACCGAGCAGTATTACCTCACCAATGAGCAATCGTCCTGCAATATCGGCTAAACTCATATTGTTACCTACCGTCGTTTTGTGGTTCGGTATTCATCGCTATCTGTTTCATTTTCAGCACTCCCGGTCCAATATTTGAATACTACAATTCAGTTTGAGAGCGGCTTGATCTGACATCGAGTGGTTTTGGAGTGGTTCCATATTTAATTACCGCTGGAGAATTTCGCCATCATTTGAATACTTGAATCCAGCATTGGTGAATAAGGTTCTTGCTTTGTCTCTGTCGAGATTCCCATTCGTTCCAGGGAAGGGAAGTTTCGGATCATCCCCTTCCCAGCGAAGGTCTTCAACAAGTGAGTCGTGTCGAGCTAACGGACTGGCTGCCGGTTTTGCATAGCCACCAAATACATCGTCCACGAGAAATTCCTTATCGAGTAATTGGGCTACTGCTCGACGGAATCGGACATTGCTAAAGGGCCGTTTTCGAGCATTGTAACCCACGTGGTACATCGCTGTTGACTCATCAATTTTCAATTGTACGCTTTCTGCGCGTCCAATGTCACGTACATCACCTACCGAGACGCTTGTTGCCGTTCCGTCTGCCTCATCGTTCAGTACAAGGGATGTTGCTGCTGCTCCTGAAGGGACAACAATGAATCGTAAACGTTTGTAGTCTGGTTTGCCTGCGTATCGTTTGATATGATTTGGTTCCGATCTTGGACCATTGGAATCAAATTGTATGTTTTGGGCAGTGTCTACGTGATGGAGAAAATGCTCTTCGAACTGTTCTAAAGTTAATGACTCTTTCTTTTTCGCATTCGAAAACTGAAATGGGCCACTTCCAACTGGGTGCAAGTTATTCCAGACGAGTGCTTTCGTCGCAGTAGAATCGGTTTGAAATACGATCTCAGCCTGTTTTCGTTTTGGCCACCAAATATGCTTTGGTAAAACTGGAACTGCAAGCGACTTCATAGCGACTTCTCGACTGGCCGTTCCAAACCGAATACGAACTGTCTGGTCGTCTACGGTACTCGTCGACTCAACAAGCGTGGCGGCGTCGCGAAATCGCGGCGATGGGACAGGGCTTTTGAGTTCGCTCAATGCTGTGTCATTGAGGAACCGATATGTAAACGCTACGTCGTTTGAAGTGAGTGAATTTCCATCATGCCACTCAAGATCGTCTCGTAACCGAACATCCCCAATGAGATTCTCGTTTGACGATTTCCATTCCCAGGACTGGGCAAGCCATGGACGAACCTTTCCGTCGATCCACTGCCCTAGTCGATCATATAGTAGATCCACTATTGTCCCATCTCCTCGGAACTCCGCGGAGAGAGGATTCAGATTTTCCGTTGGACGAGAATCTTGTAGCGTCATTCGGAGCGTATTTTTACCATTTTGTGTCTGTACCGAAAGATACCCAAGGGGAGAATGAAGTTGCTCAACTTCTCCCCATTTGGCAAATGTGTCCTTCCGGGCTGCTCGAATCTCGTCGGGGAATGCGACGACTGAAAATGGTTGATTGCGTGCGATTGCGTGTTGAAGTTCTCCAAGTGTTTTCAATCGCTTGCGGTTCTGTTGGCGTCGTTGGGCATTTAGTAACCGGTCGACGTTGAGATTTGCATAGCCGAATGGATTTTGCCATCCTACTTCGGTGTCGAATTGAGAATGTAGTAATGTTCTAAGTGCATCTGGTTCCTCGATACCAGGATGGCAAGCAACGTAGCAATCAAACGATTGCTCCAAGAGAATTTCGCGAAGTAACTCAACACGTTCCATTGGCTCAATTTGCACTGCAATACCAACTTCGTTCAAACGTTTCGCAAGAAACCTAGCGATACGAATCGCCTGTGGGTCTGCATCCGCTGGCAACGTTTTAATTGAAAATGTGATTTGTTTTGATTGGTCACGGCTAACCAAGGACTTAGCTTTATTTACACAACCACTACCCAATGTTATGCCAACGGCAGCAAGTAATTCTCTTCGTCCCGTTTTAGATCCCGTTTCTGATTCGGTGGAGGGCTTGGAATTCTGCTTCGGTAACATACTGATATGCTGGATTCATCACGCCAGCAACGATGATCTCAAGGTGCCTTTGATGCGCAAGTGTGATTTCACGCTAATCGTTTCAGAGTTGTTGCTACCTATCGTGAGACCTGGCTAATGTTTTATTATATGGACGCTAATGCCACTCTCTATTCCTATTGAGAATGGTCTTTGAAAACTGTTACCATGGTAACGTTGCTGCCAAAATATTAAGTATATTGTGGGGTATCTTCTGATATATGTATCGGCAATTATCGTATCGCGACTGTTGTGTCGCGTTAGGACATTATTATATGGTTCATAGATTGTTCAAACAGTGTCTGAATGGCTTAACGACGCGATAATAAAAAGTACGCAGGTATATCCTATAATGAAGATGGCCGTCCGGAAACTAATCCGCCTTGTCTTTGCCTCCCTTATCGTCATTTCAATACTTGCTTTGGCGAACGGAGCTGCAAGTTCATCAGTTGGACACACCGATGAGCAAATTCGCCAAGCAAATATCTCGACTGGTGATCGTGAGCAAGTAGCCCCGTCATCAACTAATATCACAGTGATTGCAACGGACTCTAACACGTGGACGGGTAAGGCAGGCGACGGCCCTCGCGCTCGGGCAGAACTAGTTGCGTTCAATCCAAATGGAACTGTCCTCTATTACAATGATTCACACACGCGTTACTGGGATGTTGACCCAGTAAATGGTACTAAGAGTACTGTTGAGTATCTCTATGCAGACCATCTCAACAAATCGGAGTGTGGTTCTGAAGTGTGTACACGCAATGGAATTGAGCGGGTAAACCTCACGACTGGCAACACAACAGAAATCTACAGTCGTATCACCCCTGGAAAGCACTCTACACGCTGGCATGATGGTGACCGAATTAATGAATCGAGATACGCCATTGCTGACATCGCTCAGGATCGTGTTTTCGTTGTTAACACGACAACTGGACTTTTAGAATGGTCCTGGGATGCCCAGAACAACTTTGACCCAACGAAGCACGGTGGACCGTTTCCTGAAGACTGGACGCATATCAATGATGTTGAAGTCCTCGAAAATGGTCGGTTGATGGTTAGCATCAGGAACCACGACCAAGTCGCATTTCTTGATCGCGAAACGGGTCTGCTTGAGAATTGGACCCTTGGAACAGACGATGCACACGACGTCATCTATGAGCAGCATAATCCGGATTTCATCCCGACTTCGCAAGGAGGTCCTGCGGTTCTCATTGGGGATTCCGAGAATAATCGCGTTATTGAATATCAGCGCGAAAACGGTGAATGGAATCAGACTTGGTCGTGGCAAGACTCCCGAATGCAATGGCCTCGTGATGCGGACCGGTTGCCGAGCGGTAATACGTTAATCACTGATTCGAATGGCAACCGTGTCTTTGAGGTCAATCAACAGGGAGAAGTCGTTTGGTCACTTGACATTGCGTTTCCGTACGAAGCGGAACGTCTCGAGACAGGTGACGAGAGCACAAATGGCAAGAGTGCAAAAGAACTCGGCCTTGATTCGGCAATTAAACAAAAGACTAGTGAAGGCAAGGCTAATACCCAAAATGGCCAGAAAGACCGTATAGCTGGAACAATTTGGGTACAGATTAAAGAACTCGTCCCCGGTCGATATATGAATGCCTTCATGTACGTGCTTCCAGCATGGATGGGACCAACCGAGGTGTTTGCCCTCCTCACTTTCGGCCTGATATCGATTGTATGGGCTGTTACTGAGTGGCGTTGGTCATCACGGTCGCTCTCCATCCCGTGGACGATAAATATCGATCGGAAAGGATGATCATGTTCGAACAAACCTCCATGATAGGTGATATCTGATGTCACACGGTATCAACGAACGACAAAGTTGGACTATCACATCGAAGCTTGCAGAGCTCGCTAGTGACAAACGTGCGTGGCTTGGTGTGGCGATAGGAACAGGAATACTTGTTCATATCGTTTATCTCATAACCCATCCATATCCTGCCTACGGGGCTGGTTTGTACCTTCAAATCGCAGAGGAAATTAGCACACATGGATATGATTTGCCAGAACGGATTCCTCTCTATACGAAGGACGGAATTCCATTCGCCTATCCACCATTGATGTATTACGTTTCGGCGGTAGTGATGGATATAACAGGGGTTGATCCAATCACGCTAAGCCGACTGTTACCCGGTTTCGTGACGGTTCTGTATCTCATTCCTTTCTACTATCTTGCACGTGAAATATTGGACTCGACTCCACGAGCTGGATTTGCGACGTTCGTGCTAGCTGTAACACCCCCTGCTCTTCAATGGCATCTGTCAGCTGGGGGTGTTGTACGTGCTCCGGCGTTCTTGTTTGCCCTGACTGGAATATACACTGGTCTAAAACTGTTCAAAACCGACGATCGAAAATGGATTATTCCTTCGGCGGTCCTGTTCGGAATGACAATTCTCACTCATCCAGTGTACACTGTCTTTTTCGGGACGACGTACCTCGTGATGTTTGTCTATTTCAATCGCACTCCTCGAGGTCTCATTTACGGTGCAATTGTCGCTGGAAGTGGTATCCTTCTGGCATCCCCCTGGTGGCTTCAGATTGTTGCTACCCATGGTGTTGGAATTTTCAGTGCAGCCTCTGGAACACACACCGGGCTTGGTGGTGGTCTCGGTCGACTGCTTAGTCAATTTGTATATCCTTTTGAGCCAAACCTTCCTGTCATCTTTTTCCTTGGATCATTCACCGGGATGGTGTACCTTTTGAAACAGCGTCGTATCTTCCTCCCGTTGTGGCTAGTCACAGCTGCATTCGTACTGGGGAAAGTTCGATTCCAATTCCCAGCCGGGGCAATGATGATTTCAATTCTCGTCTTCGAACTCATCGTGCCACGCATTCGATCTGTAGTGTCGAAATCGCGCTACTCGCGATCAGCACCACTGGTCGTCGTCCTAGTAATTGTGTTGTTGATTTCGAGTGTTGGTATCTCATTTGCTGCTAGCGGACTCAACTCTCATCATGATAGTACCACGCAACCTGCATTTATGGACGACAATGACATGGCTGCAATGGAGTGGATTGATGAAAACACCGCTTCAGATTCTGATTTCGTTGTTCTCGGGGATGCCGCAGAGTGGTTCCCACTCCTGACTGATCGGGCCATTCTCGTCGGTCCGTGGGGCGTTGAATGGGAAGGCCACAAAAACTATCGCCACCATCTCGGCTTGTATAAGCGGATGTCACGGTGTCCTGGGAAAGCTTGTCTCACAAAGAAGTTGATCTCGAACGATGTGAATCCGGATTACATCTACATTCCAAAGGGTCACTACACGGTCCGAGGTATCGATGAATATCAGAAACCTTGGATGCGAGGCCATCTTGTGGACTCTGATCGTTACAAATTGGTTTATGAAAATGAGGGTGCAATGGTGTTCCGGATTGAAGAACCGATGGAGCCGGTTGAAATCCCGGAGAACGGCCCACAACCAGTCTGAAGATCAGACAAGAGCGAACCAATCAATAAACTGGTGATAGTGATCTTCGTTATCAACTTCACCTCCTATCTTCTTGGCCCCCATCAAACCGTGCGTGTGTGGTTTTCACACAAAAGGAACTCTTTTCCCCACTCCGGATGACGTACGACCAATGTTTGGTACAAGCGGAATCCGTGGACCAGTCGGTGAAGTCGTCACGGGCGACCTCGCACTGTCAGTTGGTCGTGCTCTTGCCACAACGGGTGCAGAGCGGGTTGTCATTGGACGCGACCCTCGTGATAGCGGTCGATTCCTTGCAGATGCCCTTTCGGCCGGACTACGAGAGTGTGGATCTGACGTAATAAACATTGGTCTTGCTGCCACACCAACTGTCGCACGAAGTGTTAAATGGAAGAATGCTGACGCTGGTGTTTCTATTACCGCATCACATAACCCCTCGACTGACAACGGTATTAAACTCTGGAACCCGTCTGGACAAGCATTCGATGCAGAGCAGCGTTCGGAAATAACACGCCGAATTGAAGAAGAAGACTTTGATTTGAGTGCCTGGGACGAAACCGGCGAAGAAAAACGCTGGAATGGTGCGAATGATCAACACGTCAAAACACTCGCTGAGACGGTTGATGTCGATAGCCTCTCTGTTGTTGTAGACGTAGGCAATGGTGCAGGGGGTGTCACTGCAGATGCGCTTTATGAACTCGGTTGTGATGTAGAGACATTGAACGCTCAGCCTGACGGCCGGTTTCCTGCACGACCAAGTGAGCCAACAGCAGAAAATTGTCAATCACTGTGCGACCATGTAGACGCAACTGACGCAGATCTTGGAATCGCTCATGATGGTGATGCAGATCGTATGATGGCCGTAAACGAAAACGGAGAATTCGTCTCTGGCGATGTTCTTCTTACTTTGTTTGCTCGTCAGCGTGCAGGTGAGGGTGAGACGATTGCAACACCCGTGGATACAAGTCTGATTGTCGAGGATGTCCTTGCTGAGCAAGGTGGAGATGTGGTTCGAACACAAGTCGGTGATGTATACGTTGCTGAACGCGCTACTGAATCAGGCGTTGTTTTCGGGGGAGAACAATCTGGTGCATGGATTTGGCCAGACCAAACACTTTGTCCTGATGGACCACTTGCAGCGTGCCGGCTAGCAGAACTCATCGCAAAAGAAGGACCACTGTCGGAACTTGCCGCTGGCGTAGGTGAATATCCTATCCGCCGCAAAAACATCGAAGTTGAAGACAAAGAAGAGTTGATGGCTGCACTCTCTACATCAGTGACTGACCGCTACGACGACACCACTACGATTGACGGTGTACGTGTTTCACTTCCCGAAGGATGGTTCCTCATTCGGGCCAGTGGAACTGAACCGTTAATTCGAATTGCGGCTGAGGCTCGAGACCCAGATGCTGCTGACGAAGTATTTACAATGGCAGATACGTTTGTCACCGACCATTTGAACTGAGGTAGTAACAGCTCATTGGCTTATGATTTTTAGTATGAAACAATAGATCATATACTAATACCTGCGAGCGTGTTTAAAGTGTGGAGTAAGGAATGGATGACAGTTGGTCTCCGTCGGCGTCTGCCACGGCGACGACGGGACAGTTGTTCATACGGTGTTCTACTAGTAATAATTTTTGGCTCTATCGAACTGGATTATTCAAATGTCGTTAACGTCATTATAGCTAACCTGCTCTGTTGATCGGCACGAGTGGATGATAATAGAAATTGAGCACGAATTTAGCCCCCCGATAATAATACTTATTCTGCTCGTCTAACCGACGATGACCAGTCTTGATTGGAGTAGCCGATATCTTGGTCTTGCAATCATGAGCACTACCGGAACGCTTGTTGCATGGTTTATCAGTAGCATTCACATCATTTCTATTGCATACCTAACAATAATCGGATTTGCAACACTCGCATTGTTTCATGCACGTCATCTCGAGAAATCACCGCTCCATTAGAAACGAACCCATTAGCCTCCTGGATTTTATACCAGGTGAAATAACGATACTATTCGACTGTTACGCTTTTCGCCAAGTTTCGTGGCTTGTCTATCGGTCGACCAAGATTTTTAGCAGCATAGTAAGATACCAATTGGAGTTGTACATTCGCTAATAATCCTGACCACACCGGATGTGTGTTAGGAATTTCGAGGAAGGAGTCTGCTATATCTTTTGACGGGTGGTTTGGTGCTGCCACGGCAACAATAGGCGCACTGCGAGCTTGTGCTTCCTCTGCATTTTGTAACGTCTTTTTATCGTTCTCGCCGTTGAACAGAGCAAATATCGGTGTATCTGCTGTTACGAGTGCTAATGGCCCATGTTTTAGCTCACCAGAAGCAAACCCTTCAGCATGTTCGTAGGTGATTTCTTTGAACTTCAGTGCACCTTCTTTCGCGACGGAGTTATTCAACCCTCGTCCAATGAAGAAGTATGCCTGACTACCGGTGTACCGACTGGCAATACGCTTTGCTTCCGTGGTGTCAAGAACTTTTTCGACATTATTTGGAAGCTCTTCCAAACTTTGTAGAAGGTCAGCTTTGTCTTCTGGTGGTGTCCCCGTCTCAATATCCTCAGCAAGCCGGATCGCAAGCATAGAGAGTGTTACTGCTTGGGAAGAAAACGTCTTTGTCGCGGCCACTCCGATTTCAGGACCTGCTCGGATGAATAGTGCATCGTCAGCTTCGCGAGCTGCAGTTGATCCCATTACGTTCGTGACTGTAACGACACGGGCACCTTGCGATCTTGCCTGTCTGAGCGCTCCGAGTGTGTCTGCAGTTTCACCACTTTGTGTAACTGCAATTGCGAGTGTGTTCTCCGTTACTGGTCCTGGGTTAGAATCAACATACTCACTGGCACGGAAAGCTTGTGCTCTAATGTTTGCTCGGTTGAGCATCTGCTGACCGTACAATGCGGCATGATATGAGGTACCGCAGGCAATAAAGTGAACATCATCGATTCCGTCGAACGTACCTTCCGGGAAGTCTTCCAAAACGACTTCACCGTCTTGTACACGCCCCTCAATGGTGTTTGAAAGGGCGTTCGGTTGAGTATTGATCTCCTTGAGCATGTAGTGTTCGTATCCACCTTTGCTAGCATCTTCAGGGTCCCAATCGATGCGCTCAATGTCCCTGTTAATCAAATTCCCGTCAATATCCGTCATAGAAACGCCATTGGGCTCCAGAATGGCTATATCTCCATCCTCAAAGTAGACGACTCGATCAGTGTGATCGAGGAAGGCAGGGACATCACTTGCTAGATAATACTCATCGTTATCGAGCCCGAGAATGAGCGGTGATCCTTGCCGCGCAGCGTAAATGGCATGTACTCCATCAACCATTGCAGCGACTGCATAGCTCCCTTCGAGTTCCTGAATAGTCTTTCTGAAGGCGTCTTCGATAGTTGCCTCCGTTTCGAGGTTGTACTCAAAGAGATGTGGAATTACCTCCGTGTCAGTATCGCTTGTAAACTCATGACCTTTTGACTGAAGCCACTCTTTGAGTTCGGCGTAGTTCTCGATGATTCCGTTATGGACTACTGCCACATTGTCTGTTTCACTCGTGTGAGGATGGGCGTTTTCGTCAGTCGGTGGGCCGTGGGTACTCCAACGCGTATGACCGATTCCGACCTCGCCTTTTGGAACACTACCAACAATACTATCTTTCAGCTCCGAAATTTGCCCGGACCGCTTGTAGACTGAGATTCCAGATCCGTTTTGGACCGCAATACCCGCTGAGTCATACCCTCTATATTCCAGGTTTTCAAGACCCGTAACGAGCTTTGTGATTGCATCACCTTCGCCAATTCGAGCGATGATTCCACACATCTATACTCCTCCGCTATGAACTGTAGATTGCTCACACTGCACCTTCACGGCGCTTGGGCTCATAGTATTCTGAGCCGATCCGGAACGAGCACCTATACGTTCGTTATTAGTTGAGTAGTTCATGGGTGTGTCCTATTGGCCATGCCGTCCCCAGTTATTGGAACAACGGCTGGCTCTTACCCAAACATTTCACTCTAGCCCCATTACTATAGACTGATTAAGGGGGTGGCTTAGTAGGGCTATAATCCAAATGTATGGCTTTTCAGAACTGTCTCATCGTGGTCTTATGTATTACCAACGTAGAAAATTTGAGAAAAAACTATGGTCACGAATGGATTTTCACGAAACTCAATTATGACGGGTCTTTACTTGTCTTCATTCTCCGAATGCGCCATATTATTTGGCTCTTGTCCGTATATGATGACGATGTTCTTCCGACCAATATTTATCTTGCTAATCTTTTTCTGGTCTTCCATCTTCGAAAGTAACCGGCTAACTTTGGATTTGGACCATCCGGTTTCTTCAATGAACTGTCCTTGAGGAAGTCGACCACCGTTTTCTCGTAGGAGAGAGAGGACTCGGTCTGCATCTGTCACCACTTCATTCGATTTTTTCGTTCCCGACTGTTGAGTCTGTTTTTGGTTATTATCTCTGAATAAGTCTGAGAACCAATGCACGCCATTACGCTGAATAAGCACCGCACATCCGACAAGGAAACTCAACAATACAAGATATAATCCACCCGCGATGATAGGGCTATTAGGGTTTGTTCCAAAGTGGTATTCTAGCCCGTCGTCAAGTCCATCATCGTCCGTATCCTCGTTGAGTGGGTCTGTCCCAATTTCAATTTCCTTTGCATCGCTAACGCCGTCACCATCTGTATCTACTTTTGTTGGATCTGTGTTGTACTTGTGTTCATCCCCATCGTTGAGCCCATCTCCATCTGTGTCGGGTTCTAATGGGTCTGTTTGTGATTCTAATTCAGCTGCATCAGCTCTGCCATCTCCGTCTGTATCGTTTTTAGTTGGATCAGTCGCTGGCTCGAGATTAATCTCCTTGGCATCAGTTATTCCATCATCGTCGGTATCCGCAGCACTTGCATTTGTTCCGAGTTGCTCTTCTTGTCCATCGATTAATCCATCAGCATCTGTATCTGGTTCCGTTGGATCGGATCCTACCTGTATTTCCTGGGCGTCTCGAAGACTATCGTTATCTGTATCAGGGCTTTTCGGGTTGGTGTTATAATCCACGATCTCTGAGCGATCCTTTAGCCCATCTTTATCGGTGTCCTCGCTTGTGACATTAGTTCCTAATTTAATTTCTCGATTGTTAGGAACCTGGTCGTCATCTTCGTCTCCAGTTTTGACCATGACATAAACAGGAACGCTCTTTCTGGAAACTTTGGAGTCTCTATCTTTGACCGTAACGACTGCAGTCCGCTTTCCACTTATGTTATTTCCGAACTTGCTATAGCTGAAGTTGACCCGTTGAACAGTATTGGGTGTTAGAGATATATCTCGACACGTATTCGGATCCTTCGAGTTGTTACTCTGTTTCACATACTGTGTACAAACTTTGTGATTTCCTGAGCGATTTCCCGTGTAAATTGTCACACTCAGAATGTGCGGTTCTGATTGCCAGAGAAATGTGTTGTTCTCGTTAGTTTCAGCGACAGCTGCTCCCCCGTACGTGATGTTTTGAACGGTGAGTTGATTTCCCGTCGGTGATGATGCCACTGTCGTGGGTGTTACGGTGGCGAGCAGGAGTAAGAATACATATACTACTATTACAATTCTGTTTGTCATTTTTACTTTCGAGGTCCGACTGCTGATTCTCGAGAGCGAATCGTCCTGTATTTGGTATCTCTGTGGGGAGTATTTTTCTTTTGGGGTTCAATTTCTATTGTATATACCTTTTGGATTAATCCAGAACTTGTCAACTCATCCACGATCAATGGACGCTCTTTCCCGGCTAATTTCGGGCCCCAAGTCTGTATCGTGATTCGAGCATCGATCAATGTTAGTCAGAAGCTAAAGCCCTCTTCTCTACTACTTATTACCCCAATATCTACTAAGATGTGTCAAATATTTAGATAATACACCATGGTTTAGTCATCTACAAAACATAAGGTATGGGTTGGAAAGTATATGTGGTGCTTCATTGCAATTATGACTGTATGAAATATCCCTTTACACTGTAGTGGGTTCTAACTCACCGTTTAAGTTGTTCTGACAACCTGATTCCAGTGCATCTTCGTTTTTTAAATCGAAAGAGGTTTTCAAATCAATACTTCCTCACTTGGTCCTACAAATGAACCGGTCATCCCGCGCTTATTTCGAATTTACCTTTTTATGCCACCAAATAATTGGTGCGAATTTGACACCACGGCCGAGTTTGGGCATGTGTTTATCTGGCACGAAAACTCTCACTGAAAATCCGTCTTTTCGACACTGAGGAGCTTAGTCACTGTATAATAAAGCCCACAGGGTATCATGGGTTGGTTGAGGAAAGCGTCTGACCGGAAATTGAAGGCTATACACCTCCGAAATGCCTGCTACCGGTCGATTCAATGCCGTATACTTGGCGTTGAAGAGCGAACGACGGAGGATTATCATCCATGAACTCGACGATAGGAGACACCGAAAGACAGCCGGAGATTGCAGGAAGTGAAGAAAACGAGGTCATAGAGAGTCGAGACGCAACGATTTGTATTGTGGGTCTCGGTTACGTCGGCCTCCCATTGGCTGTCGGATTCGATCAAGAGGGGTACAACGTTGTCGGCTTTGACGTCGATGACAGAAAAGTCGAAACCCTCCAAAGTGGTATCGACACGACGGGCGATCTCGGAGACGAAGCCATTGTTGAGAGTAAGATCGCATATACGACCGACCCTGACGAAATTGCAAATGCGGACTACGTCATGATCGCGGTTCCTACACCCGTCGATCAAAACCAACAACCAAACCTCGACTTTGTCAAGAGCGCTGGGGAGACCGTGGGCAAATATATGTCTCCAGAAACAACGGTCATTCTCGAATCAACTGTTTATCCGGGTGCGACGCGTGAAGCGCTTATACCTGCACTTGAAGCTGCTTCTGGATTGACTTGCGGTGAAGACTTCTATGTTGGTTATTCACCTGAGCGTGCTACACCGGGCGATCCTGAGCACGGTCTACGCGACGTGGTCAAAGTTGTGGGTGGTATGAATGACGAGGTCCGCGACAATGTTGCAAACCTATACGAGACGGTTATCGACGCCGGTGTTCATAAGGCGGCGTCATTGGAGGTTGCAGAAGCGAGCAAAGTCGTTGAAAATATCCAGCGTGACCTGAATATTGCTCTGGTGAACGAGCTAGCGATGGCTTTCGACGGTATGGACATGGATATTGACACGCGTGACGTTCTCGAAGCGTCGGGAACAAAGTGGAACTTCCACGACTATCGTCCCGGCCTGGTCGGTGGTCACTGTATCCCTGTCGATCCTTACTTCTTCATTCACCGATCTAAGCAAGCTGGCTACGCACCCCATCTTATCGAGCAGAGTCGAATTGTGAATGAATCAATGCCAGCTCATGTTTCCGACATGATGATAAAAGAACTAAATCGAGCAGGAAAAACCTTGCGTGACAGTCGAGTCCTCATTCTCGGCCTCACCTACAAACCCGATGTTGCTGACATTCGGACCTCAAAAGTAGAAGGTATTATCCGTCAACTTCAGGAATACGATATTGAGACAGTTGGCTTCGATCCGTATGGCGATACTGGTTTGATGCGCGATCAATTCGGCATTCCTGTTCAAGAGGACGACGTCTGCTTCGATAATTTCGACGGTGTCATTCTTGCTACCCCCCACCGTGTCTTCTACGATCTTGATATCGTGGATATGGCAAGTAAAATGAATGATAATCCGGCATTTGTGGATGTGACCGGTGCGTTTGATCCTGAGAAGGTTTCTGAATCTGGCTTCTCGTATCGGAGGGTGTAAGATGTACGAAGGGCACACGATAGGCGTCGTCGTGCCCGCGTACAACGAAGAAGGGTTTGTCGGCGATGTACTTGATTCGCTTCCCGACTTCGTAGACCGCGTCTATGCCATCGACGACGCCTCGACAGACGATACATGGGAGGAGATACGTGCGCACGCCGCTGTTGAGCGGGCACCACGTGCTGGTGTAAGTGATGATACTGATGGAAAAGTCGTTGCCATACGCCATCAACAGAATCGAGGTGCTGGTGGTGCTATCAAAACCGGCTATCTCGCAGCACGGGATGACGGTATTGATGTAACAGTCACCATTGATGCAGATGGTCAGATGGATCCTGGGATGATGACGCAGTTCTTGGACCCAATTGTCGCTGAGAAAGCTGATTACACGAAGGGTAATCGACTTTCGAATTCAGAGTTTCGCAGCGCGATGCCGCGTTTCCGATTGCTCGGAAACTGGTTATTGACTGGATTGACGAGAATTGCCAGCGGTTATTGGGATATCACTGACCCACAAAATGGGTATACCGCTATCTCATTACAAGCACTCGAGGCAATTGATCTTGAAGAAATGTATGAATATTATGGTTATTGTAACGATATCCTTGTGAAACTAAATGTGGCCGATATGCAAGTCGCTGATGTAGATATGCCTTCGGCATATGGCGACGAAGAAAGTAGTATCGAGTATGATGACTATATTCCGAAAGTGTCGATCATGCTCCTCAGAAACTTTTTCTGGCGACTTGGATCGCGGTATCGTACTCATCCACTCGGAATCGCTTACGCTCTCGGAATCCTGAGTGCATTGGCTGGCTTTGCTCATGGTTTCCGTGCTATTGGTTCCATTTTCTCTGGGTCGGAGACCGACAATGCCCAAAAGTCGCTCACATCACTTGTGTTGGGTGTCATCGCCATTGCCATTGGAATCATTCTTGACCGGAGGGAAAGTCGATGAAGGTATTTGTTACAATTCAACATCCCGCTCACGTACACTTCTTCCGCAATGCGATTGCGGAATTAGAAGACGACGGGCATGACGTGCACGTCTTTGCCCGAGAAAAAGAGATGGCTGTTGAACTCCTCCAGTTATACGATATTGAACACGAAGTCTTAGCTGGAACTGCGTCTGGGCTATCACAGTTGGCCCGAGTTCAGGCAACCTACGAGGCACGTTTGCTACATCGAGCTATCCAATCAAAGCCTGACGTAATAGCTGCAATTGGCGGCGTTGCGGCGGCTCATGTTGCAAAAGTTGTCGGAGCACGGAGTGTCATTTTCTATGACACGGAGCATGCGTCACTTATTCAAAATCTCGCATTCCCGTTTGCGAGCGTGGTCTATACACCTGACTGTTATCGAGGTAGTATTGGCCCAAAGCAGGTACGATACTCCGGATATCACGAACTCGCGTATCTGCACCCTAATCGTTTCGAACCGGATCCTACCATTGTTTCCGACCTAGGACTTGACCCCGACGATACGTTTGTCGTCCTTCGGCTCATTGAGTGGGGAGCATCTCACGATGTAGGTCAGGGTGGATTCGGCGATGTAAAGGACGTAGTTACACAACTCGAAGATGCTGGTGCTGAGGTGCTAATCACTTCCGAACGGTCCCTTCCTCCGGAAATCGAATCTCGACGTGCAACGGTTGAACCGCACCGAATGCATGACCTCCTGGCATTCGCCAATCTTTTTGTTGGCGAGGGAGCAACGATGGCTGCGGAGAGTGCAGTACTCGGTACGCCGGCAATCTATGTTAATACCCTCACGATGGGTTACACAGATGAACTTGACGAGCGCTATGGTCTATTATTCAATTACCAGGATGAAGATCGTCATAAGCTAGCGCTTAAAAAAGCAATCTCAATTCTCGAGGGAGATGAGGATTGGGACGCACGTCGTCAACAGCTGTTGTCAGACAAGATTGACACAACGGATGTAGTTCTCCGCGGTATAAAAGGTCATTCCCGGCAGTCAAACGACCAATCACAAACACCGGATATGGAGGCTTGAGTACTATGACAAAATCACGAATTAATAGACGGAGGAAATAGTATGCCCAGTAGAATGACCGGTTGGCTTCAGCAGCGGCGTTTCGACGTTGATGCTGCAATCATCGGCTTTGTAATTGCGCTTGGGCTGTTTCCACTGCGCTTTTTCGCCTCCCAGATTTATATCCAAACGATCCCTATCGTTCTTGGACTGGGCTGTGGTCTTTATTTGCTTGCTGTACGCAGCAACAATGAATCGTTGGAACTGTTCCCGTCTTTTTCTCAGCCTGTCGCACAAATATTACCTAGCGTTGTCTTCGTGATAACCACACTGATGGTAGGCGCTGCGCTCTTTTCAGGAGAGCGTTCGCTGTTGTTTCATATCCTCTCGGGTATCGCAGGGACGCTCATTATTCTTCAAATCCTGTTCACCGATGACGAGGATTTCCTTCCTGCACTGTTACTCACCCAAATTCTAGTCTTAGCGTTTGTCATCCGGTTTATGGCGATTTACACGACGCCGTCATTCATTGGGATTGATATTTGGACACATATGACCCAGTTGGCTCAGGGTGTACTCAACGAACATTCGCTGTCTGCGATGCAGGGTAACAAACACATTGCAGCACCACTCTATCATCTATTGGTTGCATCCTCGGCAATGTTATATGATGTTTCACTCCGGAACGCACTGTATCTTTCTGTCGGTGTGGCAATGCCGATGGTTGTGCTGTTCGTTTATGGAGCCACGAAATTACTCGTTCCAACGCGATGGGCGGTGTTTGCTGCAATGCTCTACTCGATTGGTGATTATGTCATCGAATGGGGTATCCACGTTATCCCGACCAGCCACGGATTGTTGGTCTTCCTTGCTATTCTCTACGCACTTCTACGAATTATGCGGTTAGAATATAATGCACGGGACTTCGGATTGCTTGTATTCCTCTCTATTGCAATCATATTGACTCACCAGGTCTCGACGTTCATCATGCTAGTCGTCCTTTTATCGGGACTAGTTGCACAGTTCGTCTTGCGATTTGACCTTTTCCGAATGTCGACGCCAAAAAGACCGGGTGTCTACCGCCAAATAGAACCAGTCAATCTTGCTGGTTTACTGGCGTTCGATATGGGACTTATCACCTTCATGTGGTCGTTCACCCCATATAATGGAGACTCATTCCTTGCAACCGTGCTGTCCTACCTTGGGGAGACCCTGCGGTCGAGTGCTGGTGTATTAAATCTGGCCAGCAACAATGCCGAAGGTATTACGCTTCCTCCAGCAACGTTTGTCGAAACTGTGGTATCGTACATCGACACCATGGGATTCCTGTTACTGTTTGGGCTGACCGTTGTTGGTTGTCTGTACGTTCTCCGCAGAAAGAGCATCTCACACTCGGTATTCACACTATTGTTTGCCACTGTTGTGATGACCGGCTTTACGCTTGGATTGCCCCTATTTGGCATCCGTAATTTCATCCCACAACGGTGGTTTGCATTCCTCTACGCACCAATGGCTATCCTAGCTGCGATCGGCGTTGGTTATCTTGTTCACAATCTTAATCGAAATGTGCTAGTGGCCGCTTTACTCGTAATCGCGCTTATTTATCCAAGTGTGATGGTGATGTCTGGTCACGGAACACTGGATAGCCCAGTATTCAAAGAAGAGCAAGAGCGACTCGGATACACCGAACCCGAGATGGCAGCTGTCTCTACTATTGCGTCTATGACTGGATCCACTGATTCTTCAAACGTGTTGCCATCACAGGTGCTTCGGACAGATCATCCATATCAGACTGTATTTGCTAGAACAGGGGCCTATCCGGCGGATGCATTCAATATTTCCGTAGACGGTGGCCCGACGAACCATCCCCTCACCCTCTATAGGAAATACCAGACCGAGGGAGCACCACAATACCGTCTGGTCAACGAATCTGAAAATGCGAGCGTTCCCGTGCGTCGGACTGTCCCAAAACAGCAAGTCTGTCGCCCAAGTCAGAGCGTGCTCTACACGAATGGTGATGTTGTGATGTGTGCAAATCAAACGGTCTGAAGATTGAACTTCTAGCGTGAAACAATATTCTTTTAATTGCATGAAAAATCATACACTATGAGCGTTGTTTGAATGTCTTGTACCTAGCTATGGAACGAACTTTTGGAGACCACCTTGGCGAACCCCGGAGCAAGAAGCAATTTTGGACAACTCTCTCGAAGACCTCGTCAGATCAGGTGAGGATTCAACTCCAATGACATCCTCCCCGGCGTAAACGATGGGGTTTTCTCCAAGAGGAATACTTGACTGATTGGTTCGGTTTTTAGACGCATACGCACCGAGCGTCATCTGTGTCGGTGCGCTCTGCTTGGGTCAGTCTTACGGTGGTGTCACAACCGCTCCCTTCCCGTGGTAAGTCATCCTCACAATTTCCAAGTGCAACTCTCTTCTCACGGGTTCAACCCGTTGCGTAATGCTTGCGGCGTCACTGATATCCGTCTAAAACGTCGAAACGCGACAGTTGTCGTTCGTACAGCGGAACTCCGCTTGCGACCACCCTTTCCGATGTGACGACATTCATGACATGTTTGGCTTGTGTAGGCGGGGTTGATGTATTCGACGGGGATACCTACGTCCGTTACTTTGTCCTCGATACGGCTCTGTAGCCGCGCAAAGGGCCATGCGTGCAACCGGCGGTTCATGTACTTGCCGTAGTTCAATCGTTTTCGGAGGGACATCAAATCCTCCATCACGATTACCGGATTCTCGAATCCAGTAGCGTAGTCTACCACATCACGATTGGCTTCTCCACGATATCCATCAGTGCATTCTGGTAGTAGTTGAATCGCTCGTCAATTCGCCAATCTACATTGCGTTCCTGTAGTCGCCAAAAGCGTGGTGGACATCTCCTTTCGGAGGTGCTTCGCACGCCTGTCACTCCAAAGAACGGGCCTTGTCAGTGTACTATGCTTACGGCCACAGGCCGTAATGAGCACAGTCTCACTGATATCAAGTTCGACTGGTGTAGTGTCACCGTCCGTTGTTGGTTCGTCAGTCGATTGCTTGATGGTGACTTGGAGTACCCGATTTTCCCGACAAAGACTGCTATGTATCGACATTCCCTGTAGATATTAACGCGGTGGCGAACATCGTCACTCGCGTAGACCCGTAAGGTAAGAGCGTTTCATAGAACTCGAGATGCAATAACACATCACTGGATGGGAACGGTCGTGATACCGCCACAGTATACCGGAAATCAAACGCGAAACCTACACGGATGACGCTTTCGGCGTCCTCAGGTTAGATCCACAGTAGCAAGGCAGATCACCTTAAAAAAAGCTCAGGTGTGTAGACTGGGGAGGATATCACGACGTACTATAATCACCTTCGTGAGAAGCAAACAGTCCGTCGTCGGTTGTTGTCGAAGTAGTTGTACTGGTGCGCTGAGTTGTCTGCCTTGTTGTGAACCCGGTTTGTGATGTCGTCGTTGTGAATCTAGGTTGGGTTGTGGTTGTTCCAAAGGTGGACTGGGAAGTGGTTGTCGTAAATGGTGGTTGGGTTGTTGCGCTGCTTGTTTGTGTTTCTGTATCTGGCGAGGATGTGCTTGAGGGTGTGCTAGTTTCAGTAGGTTGGGTTTCCTCATCACCTTCACTTTCATCATCACCGCCGTTTGTGGTTCTAGCTTCTGTCGCGCTACTCTGTTGAGAAAGCCAAAGTCGCAATACTTTGTATGGGCTGCCAGATGGTTCGCCTTTGTATAGTAACAGGCGGACCCGAACATTATCGCCCGAAAGGGACCGATCAGTAGTGAAAGTCACCTGCTTTTTCTGCTCAGACTCGATTGTCACCTGCTGTTCGCCAATCTGTGTTTGTTGGCTCACACTCCCATCTTGAACTCGCTCTAATACTGCCACAACAGTGTACCTTGTCCGCTCACCTTCGTGGTTAGTAACGTTAACCGTTAATCCACTATCGAGATCAACTTGATAGAATGTCTCTGTGTTACTGTTGATATCTTGCCCTTCAATATTGAATTCAGTAAACTGCTCCCCCTGTGGTGGGTTAAGAACTGCAAACCCAACGCTACTCGCGACCAATAGAAAACTAATAACAATTCCAATATTTATCATTGAGGTCGTTTTTCCACTCACTCGTCTGTCTGTTGAATTAAAGAGGAGTCCGGGCAATCCGGGCGAATATCGTTGATAGGAAGGCACTCTCCAGCGGCGAATAAAAGCAATAAGAGTTGATAAAATTGTAAAACAAACAACTCCAACTAAAATCGGCATCAATCGGACACCCCATGGTGTGAAATTCGCTAACGCCGCAACCATTGGCACAATAGCGATACTTGCTACGACAGCGAGACCAACTCTTTCAGGGCCGCCAACTGCATACTCTACATCGGTTGTGTCGTCTCCAAATACTCGAATCTCACCTTCTCCACCTTCTGGGAAGAGCGCAGATATAAAAACGTATCCCGGCAAAAATACGACGAGCGGTAGCACGAGTGCAACACGCAATCGCCCACCGACCCCTGCAATCACTGCAAATCCGCTTATACCGGTCAGTATGAGGGTTAGCACGAGATCTATAAACCACCAGCGGCTATTCGTACTCATTGTAATCTAGGTCGCGAGAAACGGGTTTTATTATACGGCTCCTAATCAGTGCTCGGATCGAATTTCGTCTACTTCATTATCGTCAGTTGGTAAATGAAGAACGTCAATTGGACTGACTACCGTTTCAGAGCATTGACCAACCCAACCGACCATATCATTAATCCGAAGCTTGTGTCGAGGCGGTAACTCGTGAATCGACTCGTACTCCGGAAACAGTCGCTGATCCAAATTATACCGGTCGTATACCAACTTACGGTCCGGCCATGCCGGTTCGAAATTCTTCACGAATGGAAGTTTTCGTCGTGCAAATCGCTCCATTTCCGAAAGGAGTGTCGACATATATGGCCGGTCTGGCGGTCGGTGGCGGAAGATATCTGTATCTAATTGCCGAATCGCACGGATGAATGTCGCTGTGCTACGGTATTCCGGTGGTGTCTGCAGATGCCACTCCAATAGTTCTGTGTCTGCTGCAATGAATGATTCAAGGTAGTTGTCCGCGAGATGTGTGCGGAACGGAATCGTGGGTTGATTGCTAATACTGAACAGCGACAATGCATTTTGTATTGAGTCAGTGCGTTCCCAACATCGGTCGAATTCATTGGCAATCGCATCGCTCACGAATTCATTAGCTGCGTCCAAGTCATCCGTATACTGCTCGGCGATGAATCGGCTCTTATCGGGAAGGTAGCCGAAATTGTCGAACGAAGCTTCAACTGGATCTGGGTCCATTTCCATCTGCTTCAGTGGAATACGCTTCCCAAGTAATTCAAACTCCTTTCGCTTTTGTCCAAACCCACGGAGAAGCGTATCAAATAGGAGACCATGATACATTGTATCTACTTCGATGTCACTGTTGTATCCCGCGTGGTGGATGTGGATTGATTCTTTGATGCCGTTAGTGTCTCTGACCTTTTCCTCACCGGGAACGATGTAGCGGTCATTCGTTACTAGTGTAGTATGATTGACGCCATACTGCTTGGCCAGTCGTCGAGCGACTTTAACCTCCTGTGCATCTGGCACGCCGACCGTATAACAGTGCTCAATTTCTGGAAACTGAGACAATAGTGTCCGCGAGTCATATCCTGCAGACAGGAGCAACCCCTTCCTCCCAGGTTGACGCGACCGGCGGCGGATCGCTCGCTGCATTCGATCTGCTAGCTCGCTCGCGTAGTCCATCTTCTGTTCATTATAGACGAACCGGTCAAGTTCACCAACTTCGTCTCGTGTTAGATAACCATCAAATGAAGTACGATGAAGCTCATGAAACAGCGTTTTGTTACCAAGAACGACACCCATGTGCAGAAATTCGCCAACCGATTGTCTGCGCATCGTTGGGTTATCAATGGTTTTGGCGACTTCTGCTGCGTCCGAACCAAACACTCGAACCCCAGGACCATCGGTATAAAAGCATTCCCACGACCGAATTGGATCAGTGAGAACGACGGCGTCTCCCTCATGTTCGATAAATGCAAGATAGGACCCGTTGAGAGCTTCAATCGCTTCTTTTCCCTTTTTTTCATACTGTTCAAGCAACCAGCGAGCAGGCTCTGACCATCCACGTTTATTTGGATATGCCTCTCCCCAGATAATGCACGATCCGCGCTCTCCAGAATAAGAAGCGCTTCGTCCAGGAATCCCAAGTCCAGTATCCCGAATTCCAACTGTTGCAATGTCGCTTGTTACAACATCATCAAACTCTCGGTCAGAACGGAATCGCTCAAACTCATCCCGGTCGCCGAATACACCGAATATTTCCTTATTCATCATTCTCACACCTCTTTTCACTATTGGAATGTCGTCCCGTGTCACGACGATTCCTGGTGGTCGACAGAATTCGTCTTGCATCAGTTAATCTCGTTCGTGTCACGGTTGGCTCTATTCATAGCTATCGTGTTTATCGTGGTTAACTATACACAGTATAATATCATGGCTATTGTGTTTAGGAACAACTAAAACCTGTTTTCTTGCTTGGTCCATCTCTCGGTCAGATCAGTGTTTTTGACCAAATTTGTTTTTACTGACTCATTTTCAGTTACTATCAGAGGGTTCTCACATGTCCTTGGAGAATCACCCTCATCTGATTTGGTTTCGTTTTAATCTTCATCATTATCTAGTCATCTGTTATTGTATGAGTATTCCAGTAGTCAAGTTACACTATCACAGTTAAATCAAAGTTCGACTTCTAGCTTAAGCCGGGGTACCAAGCTGTACGTAGGTAATTTCAGAAAGCTCTGGTTCATATTAATACTCAACAAGTTTTATTCATCGATCTAAAATAATTCAATATGTACCAAAATCGGAATGCAGATCGTATTATGAACCTATTAAGCCTCTTTTGTGACTTTCTGCGGCGATTTATCCGTTATATATATTTATGATTCCCCCTCCAGATTGTCCCATATGCTTAGTTTGGAGAAACGGGCCGCAAAAAGCCACCTCTGGAATTTATGCAAACGTGTGGGCGTTGCGCCTCTTCTCGCGACTATCTATTGGCAAACCAAGCTTGCGATCCATCTCTGGTCCGTATCAATGACAATCAAAGGTCAAACGGCCGAATTCGCAGCTGATACGCGGACTGAGTATCAACGTGCTACATCCCTTGTTGGTGAGCTTGCAGTAGTAGAATCACTACTCGATGATGTCCAAGAGTCCGACGTCGTATACGATATTGGTGCGAATATTGGAACGCATACTTGCTTTATTGGAAAGCGTCTCAAGAGTGGTATGGTTGTCGCATTTGAACCCATGCCGAAAAACGCGACTCGCCTCAGGTATAATCTTTCAACAAATCTACCAGCCGATCGATGGCAAATCGCTGAATTCGCACTTTCAAACAAAGACGGTTCTGGAACACTCGCGGTCAAGAGCCAGAATTACGGCGAAGGAAAGCACTCTTTGTCCGCAGATGGCGAACTCAAAATCGATGTGATGCGGGGTGAAACACTAATCGCCAAAGAACGATTTCCGACACCAGATATTCTAAAAATTGATGTTGAAGGTGCGGAATTGCAGGTTCTAGAAGGGTTTGGTGAGCAGCTCTCCGACATTCGTATCGTGTATGCAGAACTCCACCACGACTTGAGTGAGAAGTACGGAACCTCCACGGATGAGATCGAAGCGTACCTTCGCAACAATGGATTTGAGATCGAAAGACTTAGCGAGCGGTCGGATGCCTACCATATCAGAGCCGTTCAGAAGCAGCAGTAATAGTCCGAGGAACAGATTATAGCCGGTCTGTGATAATTAGAACTCGTTACCCCAGCCGTCGTAGCCGTCAGAGGACCGGTCGTCGATACCGTTCTCAAGATGAGATTTCTTGACGTAGATATCTTTTGCCTCATCTTTGAGTAGCAGACCCACATCACCACGTCGTGAACGAGCAGAGACTCCTTCAAACCATGTTCCCTCGCCACCGTCCTCGATTGGGTGGTCTTCGGAGACGTAATCTCCTTCGTAAACAAGTACGTCGTTTCCGAAGTTTGTCAGTGCGCGTCGGCCTTTTCCACCTCCATGATTGACATTCACACTACGGAACTCACACCCATCACGGTCGTTGTGGATCGCACTCCGGCTACCATTTGTTGGTGCTTCACCCGTAACAGTCACATCTTGCAAGTACACCGGCTGATCACCTTCTTTGATTTTAATGGCCGGCCCGCCACCGCTCTCGTGTTTTACCTGGGTGTGTTTGATACGGGTTTGCCCCCCAGACGAACGGATGGAAATCGCAGCTGTTGGTTCATCTGTGCGCACAGTAACCGTTGAATCTACAATATAACAGTATTCTGCACCGTTCGTAACCCAGATCGAGGGACTTTCTCTTACGTTGGTTTGGAAATCAACATTGCGTGCGACGAGCACATTTCCTTGCTCCATGCGAAGGCCGCGCTGTCCGATTCCATGTGGATCTTGTTGATCGACGATGATTGTCGCGTCTTTGATGTAGCTTCTATTCCCACCGAGACGGACGTTCGCACCCATGCTGTTCTGAAAGCGTCCTCCTTCGATTTGAATTGAACCGGAACCGTTTGCAGCATAAAGGCCATTATCCGGGAAACTTCCGAGAATGCAATCACGGAACGTCATCGTCCCCTTGTTATAATCGTTACAGAGGATACCAGTTGGACCACGCCACAGTGAGTCTCCAGGCGTTTCTCCGGTCCAGTCTGCACCATCGGGTGCCTCGAACCGTTCTACGATCCCCTCACCGTCAGAATCGGTAATGACGAAGCGTGCTGGGCCAAATGTACCACTGTCATGTCGTCCAATGATCTCGATATCCCGAACGATGAGCCCATCAGTTATTTCTGCTTCAATAACACGGATGCCTGTTTCGTCAGCCGTTTGGTCGATGGTGAAGCCCTCTATGCGTAGATCGGTGCCCGGGTCATAGTCTACGCCCATGCGGAACAACCGATGGTTTCCGTCACCCTCATCGTCGAATGTATGGTAGTTTGCAGGGACAATTTCCGCGTCGTCACCGACCATGCCGAAATTCTTGAAGCCAGTGAAACGGAACTGTTTGTCCATATAGTAACGTCCCGATGGGAAATAGAGCAGCGTATCATCATCTGCATACTCTTCAAGTACGGGCGTAATAGACTCATCTCCACTGTCATCTGCTCCCACTTCCGTCACATCAATAACAGTACCATACTGATCGTCATATTCTGACTTATTAGCAGATGCAGAACCAACAATTGCGGATGATGCTGCAATTGCTCCAGCTAGTTTAAGATAAGTTCTACGAGACGTTGCATTTCGATTTCGCTTGTCTGACGCCATCAAAATCGAAAAAACAAGCCCGGGTATTAGTTATCAGGGTCTTAGTTCACTTTCTCCCTGTGTTCCCTCTGTTGGAAACGTTGTAAACGGTCTCTAACCGGCCGCATTTCCCCCTGGTTAACAGTTTACATCGTAGTCTTAAGCGCCATATAAGAAAATACCTATGTCTGTTTTGGTAGGGTAGCGATGAAACGACAGACTCGACGTACGTTCCTGACGACGGTCGGTGCCGCCGGTACTCTTAGTCTTGCTGGTTGCTCCGCCCTTAGCGACTCTGATGGTCAGGAGACAACCTCAAAAACTACCAGTCAAACGGGATCGCCCTCCACAACGTCTGATAACGGTAAGGAAACTACCACGCAGCCAAGTCAAGGCCCACAAACCTTCGAAAGCTTCGAAAAGCTTGGCTCTTGGAGTGCCGTCGATAGACAGGGGAAGCTCAAGAAAAGTACAAAACAAAAGTACGAAGGATCACAGTCGGCTCACATTGTTGGAAGTCAGCAAACAAAAGAGGGCCACATTTACCGTGCAGATTTTGCACAGGATGGTAGTCCGGAAGACTTCAGCAACAAAAATCTCTCTCTGGCATTCAAGTGTACATCGCATGATTTCGTGAAGATCGCGGTTCAGCTGTATGCTCCTGATCGCGGCCACATCGTCGAAATGAAGCGGACTCTCTATGGGCCAAAGGGGAAGTGGGTTCGTGTTAATCTCGGTGTCACGAGTGCTCAGCGACAGCAAAGCGTTGATCTCTCGAAGGTGTATGAGATGAGAATCATCGGTCGTCCAAGAGACCCCAATACAAGTAAGCCCATTGAATTCTATGTTGATGATATGAAAACCGTTCCTGCACCAAAGAAGGGAATGGTGATGCTTACTTTCGACGATGGCCTCGAATCTCATTTCACGAAGGCCCATAAAATGATGAATAAGTATAATTTCGGCGGCGTTGACGCCATTATTACGGATGCCGTTTACGACGACGGCTTCCTAACACAGGGTCAAATGCGTAAAATGGTCGAGAGCGGTTGGGATATGATTGCCCACCCGAACACCCAGGCACAATCGATGAACCAACGACCGGCCAAAGAGCAAGAGCAGCTCATGATGGAATCCAAAAATTGGCTGAAAAAGTATGGATATAACGGTCACAAATATATGGCCGTTCCGAAAAATGTCCTCGGACCGAATACGTTTGACCTTGCTCAGAAGCATTTTGATGCAACGCTTTCATTCGGTGCGGCTCCAAACGCAGCTCCTGTTATTAAAAAGGACACCATTGTCTCGCGAATGTACGGGGATAGCAGCGTTCAACAAACCAAGAAGATGATTGACTACGCAGCCAAGTACAAGCAACTGTCCCCCTTCCTGTTCCACAAAATCGGCGGGCAAGATGGATTCCCAGAGAAGAAGTTTGAGCAGATTCTGAAGTATATCAAACAGAGTAATGTTGAAGTTGTCACGCTCACAGATCTGGCTGAGCGCAACATGCTCATCTAAGCATTTCTCAACGCGGCTTTGTCTACTTTTGTGGTTGTAAGAAACAGCTGTGCGTCAAAATTGTCTTCCCGTCCTGTCGTCGTCATATCGTCACTGCTTAGATCCTCATTTTGCTTTCAACCGTACTCAATAGGGGAAGTAGTCTCACAATCGAATAGAGAGAATCTCAAGACATCTATTTTTCCGCTCGAATAAAGTACTCCTCGCCCCGTTGGTGTATTGTTTCGACTGTAAACCCATAATCCGTTAGCGCCCTTCTAACGTCGTCCTCATTCGCATTATACTCCCCAATAAAGGTTGGATGTACTTCGCAATATACTAACCGGCACTCGGGCCGTGAGAGCGTCTCTGAAAGACCATGAATGGTGTCCACTTCTGCACCTTCCACGTCAATTTTGACAACGGTTGGTGGTGGTACCTCGCCTGCCTCCACTAATTCATCACCACGTTTCAATATGACTTGCTCTGTTCCACTCTTGGAAAGTTGTGCAACCCCATCCGTCGAAAATCTCGCCTTTCCTGATTTGTTTGAAAGTGCTTCTTGTCGTATCTCTGCATGTAAGCTGTTACGTGTGAGATTTGCGTTAATCTGAACGGCTTTTTGCTCACGTGGTTCAAAAGTAACGACCTGCCCCTCCGAAATCGCCTTTGCGGCAAAACAGGTGTAGCTCCCGATGTATGCGCCAATATCATAAAAGACATCTTCTGGCTTTAAGCGAGAGAGCAAGTCATCTAAAACGGGACGTTCGTCGACAAGTGTCCTATAGTGTCGGTAGTCATCCGCATTTGTTGCATAAAAGTTCAACTTGACGTCCCTAACTTGCTGTGTGTATCTTCCACCACTGAAGCGAAAGAGAAGCTGCCAGTATACTTCTGAAAGCGTCGATTGGAGGCCAAGGTGGTTTATGATTGATTGTATCGGTGGTGTGGCAAGCACACGTCGTCCAGCTCGTAACACCTTAACTGGGAAGTTGGTAGAAGACATCGTTTCATATTGGATTCTCAGCCGATTTTAAAAAACTTCTGGGTTAAATAGTGAGTGGTACCGGTAGAATTCTCTTTGGATTATCAAACCCTCCCGAGAGGTAATTAATCACTTTTAGGATCTGATTCATGCTGCCTGATTACCGATATGGCGAGAATCGGTAAACAACCGAAAAAGGATATTGCTATTGTTCGGAATAACCATCTTATTCTCGTATTCGATATCGTAGTTGTTGCACTCCGCTATGTAATAGTCGGGATCATTAACGTTATCCCATTGCCAACTAAGCCGTTGACGTACGTAGCGTGTTTGTTGCCGTAGTCTATCTTTAAACGGCGAGCGTGAATCGCGTTCGCTTAGTGACGTAACTACCGTCAGTTGCATGGCCAAAACTCAAACGCTTAGTACACACCGTGACGTGCCTAATATAATGAGTTACGTTGGCTTCCGGCACTTGCACGGAAGTACGAGACGCGCTGAAATCAGCGTCCTGAATATTTCGGGGCGTCGGTTCCCACAATCGGATGGAACACGGTTCATCGGATGCGGGGTTCGCGTCGTTCGCAAGCACGGTAAACCGCCCCCCTGGGCGGCTAAGTGTGACCGAACCGCCTTCGACCGCGAGGTTGACGCCTTGGGTGAGAGCCGCCCGGTGAAATCGGGCGGCGGTGACACGCTTGGTGATGGGAGCACCCGTGGCAGTGCCACAGGACGCTTTTGGAAGAGTGGTGGCGTGAAACCCGCGCTTTGACGCCGAAAGAGACAGTCCTAAAACCTGCTCGGTAGCGGGCCGGGTTTCCTCCTGTGTGGGGAAGTCCCGTTGTTTAGGATGGGGGGGATGTCACTGAGCAGACGTCGTCGTCAATGTGGTTGTTGCTATTGTCGGAAACGATGAAGTTGTCGTACTTAATGAAGTTGTAGTAGTGCTCAATGGGGTTGTAGTCCTGCTAGACTGTGTCGTCGATCCAGTGCCTGGTGCTTCGGTCGTTGAATTACTACTAGATGTCATTGTAGTCGTAGGACTAGTTGTAGATGGCTGGGTAGTTGTTTCCGATGTGGTTGTGGATGGTTGAGTTGTACTAGTTGTGGGCGGTTGGGTCGTAGTTGTGGATGGTTGTGTCGTACTGGTTGTAGATGGTTGAGTAGTAACTTCTGATGTTGTTGTGGGCGGTTGGGTCGTACTGGTTGTGGATGGCTGAGTAGTTTCTTCCGGTGTCGTCGATGGTTGGGTCGTACTTGATGTCTCTGTCGGCTCCGCAGTTTCTTCAGGTGGTGTCGTGGATGGTGGTCTTGTTGTACTCTCTGGTGGCTTTGTCTCCTCAGCAGTCGTGGCTGGAGGGGTCGTACTGGTGATTGTATCAGTGGCTGTCGTGTTCGTTGGTGGTTGTGTAGTCGGTGCTGGATCGGAACTGCCGCCGAGCCCTCCTAATCCGGGGTTAAGGAATGCGTATCCAATACCCGAAATAAAGAGTAGGATTCCGGCGACAATCATCATTTTCTGTATTGAATCGGATGACATTGTATCGTTGTTGGCGTTTGCTTGAAGTGTTTCGGCACGAGAGCCGACTGGTTCAGGGAACGAAGACAGCGTATTGAGGACTTCACAGACTCCCAGCGCACCCATTGCAAAGGCGAAGAATAGAAACACAATGAAGCCAAGTGGTGGGACGAGTACAAGTGAAAGCGGTACTTCGATTCCAAAGAGTTCTGGTCGGACGTCAAGAAATTGTGCTAAGACAAAGATAGGTGGTGCGGAGAGAACTGTTGTTGCAATAACCCGGCCGAGTCGGGCATCTGACAAGGGGTCAAACCCAATTCTTCGTGCACTCCATAAATGGAAGACAAACATCGAACCATATCCCATGCTGGTAGCAATTGCCGCTCCGTGCATTCCAAAGCGAGGAATAAGAATGAGATTGAGAATTAGATTTATACCTGCCGCAACTCCCGTGGCGATGATTGGATATTTCAGATTACCCTTTCCTTGTGCTATCGCAAGGATAGGTCGCGCAACTGCAAAACCAAGCGTCCCTGGCAAGAGAAGCAATAACGGTGTGATCGCTGGTGTAAAATCGGAGCTGAAATACACTGGGACAGCAACATTCGCGAGTGCTGCAAGACCTATTGACATGATACCAGTAAGAAGGAATGTGTATCGCGTCGTTCGTGCCGCCAATTTCGATATTTTCTCC
The DNA here is from genome assembly GCF_026248685.1 of Haladaptatus caseinilyticus. Lineage (NCBI taxonomy): Archaea > Methanobacteriati > Methanobacteriota > Halobacteria > Halobacteriales > Haladaptataceae > Haladaptatus > Haladaptatus caseinilyticus. The sequence continues at coordinate 273,914 of NZ_CP111040.1, forward strand.
GTTTTGTCGTTCGACCACAATTCAGAAGTTGAGTGGACAAATACCGTCTGAAGTGCCAGTGGAATGAACCAAAGAAACTCAGCAAGCTTTAGTGCAGCTCGGTAATACCCGACTTGTTTGCTCCCTGATATCAATTGGAGCATAAGGATATCGACGTGGTATAGCGACATAAGCAAGAATATTAACACAACAGATAGCGAATTGAACGTAAGCATTGTGCGCCGCGGGAACTTTTCTGGAGTTGTTCGGAAGACTCCTCGCAAGGAGGTCCGTCGTGCGATTATTGTCAGCCCTGCGACCGTGACCACACCCCCAGCCGCGATTTTTCCGGCAAGTGCGCCGTTTACACCAAATCCAAAATGAACGAGTGGAATCGCTACTGCGACGAATGCCAGTTGCTGCAGTACTTTTAGTGGCTCGGAATATCGTTCTAATCCAAACCCCATTAGCGTTCGCCGAGAGTAAGCACGGAATTGATCAGTTATCACAAGAATTGTGAGGACGTAAAAGTACAGCTCGAATCCTGGCCCGAACACTTTTTCGACTAATCCAACCCACGTTGCAAGCGCGAGAACAATCGCTCCAGCTACTGAGAGCGAGAATGCTAGCCGGAAATAAAACCCGACAACATTTTCTTCCCAACAATCCATATCTCGATCTTCGGCAAGGAATTTTCGAACTCCATCAGCGACGCCGGAGCTTACGAGAATCATAAAGAGTGAGAACACCGAGAGAACGGTAGTGTACACACCAACGCCTTCTGGTTGGAGAAGACGGTAAAGTATCGGTGTCGTCAGTAATCCAACGATGAGTGTAAGTACTTTAGTTCCTGCTACCGATAGAACTCCACTTAGAATACTTCTCTGCATATCATCACCACCCTAAGTACCTCTTTTCGTGATCTACTTCTAGTGACACTCATTTCGTAGTTTTTGCTATAGGGGCTTTATTATACACTGACTAGACCGTGCGTTGGATCGAACACCATCGCTACTATCCAGCAAGAGTGTTAGGAACGAATTCTTGGGCTTTGTCCCTTCTCGTACGGTATATTGTGTTTTTAACATCGCTTTGGTGTGACTCATTGTGTTGCGGAGGGTTTGGGGAGCTTGATTTTAGAGCAATAGATACGTTCTTGCTTTCGAAAACTTCTCTGTTTTGTCAACCATATTTTTCAACAACGACCCTTACTATAAGCTTAGTAATTCGGCGTAGAGATGGACAATATCGACACAAACACGCTCCCACGTGAATTGCTTGGCGTGTGCTTCGATTCTATCTCGATTCCAATCTTTACGAAGTGCACGAATTATTGCGTCTGTTAATGCGTCGTGGTCGTCTGGAGTATCAATGAGGAATCCATGATCTTCAGAAGTGACGACTTCCTCGCTTCCACCGTTGATTGTCGAAACAACAGGTGATCCACAGGCCATCGCTTCTAACTGCACGAGACCAAAACTCTCACTATAACTTGGAAGGACGAATGCGTCACAGGCGCTCATCCAGTATTTCAACTTCTCATTAGATACATATCCGAGTAGTTGAACATGGTTTTCTAAATCAAACTCCTCGATTTTTTCTTCAAGTTCGGACTGCATGCCGCCGTGGCCACCAATTGCACATATCACGTCTCCTTCCTGCTCTACGATTTCGGGCATGACATCAACCAGGTGCTGAAATCCTTTTCTCTTTTTCAGATGCCCAAGTGCGAAAAGCAGCTTTGTCTCGCTTTCGATACCAAGTTCCATTTTTGCCTCAGCTTGTGGTACCCTATGTAATCTCTCCTGACTGAAGCCGTTTGGAATATAATACACTGCATCATTGAATTGCTGGAGTGTGTCCTGATCCTGCCGGTTCACACGGACGATGGCATCAGCGTTTTTCCATGTTTGATTTATTTTATCATTTGAGGATTCGAGTTGGTCAACAAATAGATCGTGGTTTTCATGAACTGTGAGAATAGACGGGATTCCTAGCTCGCGTGCGAGAATAGTCCCGACATAGCCTGCAGTCCAGGTCAAATGGCTATGTACCACGTCGAATTCAACAGGAATCTTAGAGACGACCTTTTTTACTCTTCGTGCGTGTTGGTCGCCAAGATATCGCCGGTGCAGGTCAATTGGCAAATAGAGTAATGGTGTGCTAATGACGGTGAGATTTTCTGGTTTATCTTCTTGATTAATCTTCGCATTTTTGCTAAAAGGTTTGGCGTAATCTATTGGGAGGTATTTTGAGATATCTGCAAACCGGTTGTATCGAACGAGGACGTATACTTCGTTGAAATAATCGGCAAGAACATCTACTTGCCCCTTAACAAAGTGATTATAGCTGTGTGAAACAATAAGTAAGTTCTTGTCCCCTAGAGCCTCCAGATTGTGGCTTTGCGGTACATCCCCCATATCCGGTGGTTCGGTAATCTGCGTGTCCGCATCACTCGACATAACTAGAGCAACTTCGTGGTCGATGTTTATTATCGGGTGGCTAAGTATGTCCTCCATTCACATGAATAACAACCATTTGTGACGGAGCAGAACAGAGGCTGGTGAAATTGCTGATATCGCCTTTTGATATTTGCTGGTAGTGGATCCCCTGATTAAGAGGCCGATAATAAAGCATAGAGAAAACGCACATTATGGCAACCAATGCCCCCGACTGTGAGCGTGATCGTGCCAACATACAATCGGGCACACTCGCTGCCTCGAACCATTGAAAGCGTTCTTTCCCAGACACTTGAAGATATAGAACTCATCATCGTTGATGATGCATCTGACGATAATACAACAGAGGTCGTTGCGTCGTATGACGATGACCGAATCCGCTTTTATAAACACGAAGAAAATCAGGGCGCAAGTGCCGCACGTAACACAGGGATTGAGCACGCAGAGGGACAGTACATGGCGTTTCTCGATTCAGATGACGTATGGCTCCCGACAAAACTCGAAAAGCAAGTTCTTACTCTTGAATTGCGATCTGATGACTGGGTTGCTGCCTACTGCAAGGCAGAAACGGTCCACCCAAACGGTCAAAATGCGATTGTAAAGTGGGCTACGCAGCTTATTTCACGACGAAATAAAACTGAAGGTGCAGAGGGTGGAAAAGAACTCATCGGTTCGGTCCTTGATGATACTCTTCACACAAGTGCCGGATCTTCTCTAATTGTAAAAAGTGATATTGTAAGGGAAATTGATGGTTTTGACGAGTCATTTAACCGCTTTCAGGATCCTGAATTTCTCATTCGTGTGCTTAAACAGGGTAAACTCGCATGCGTCAATGAAACTCTTCTCCTTAGATACGAAACTGGTTCCCCTCCAGCAGATTCGGTTGCAAAAGCAGATGATCACTACCTTCGGACCTTTGCTGAGGACGTTAAACGCCTCGAAAAGCAGGGAATAGATGTGACTGGTGCACATAATTATATTCTCTCCAGACAATATTTCAATGAAGGTAAATTTCGGACTGGATTCCGATATCTCAAGCGTTCGAAAAGGCCCGAATTACGGCAGATTCCAGGCTTAATAATGAATCTGTATGCAGGAGCAAGAGCAAATATTGAATGACTATGCAAAAAATCCACTATGCACACTTTTATCTTGCATTGTCAATCTTTTCAACACTTATGTTTAGCTGTACGGTACTCAACCTGGGTCCACTCAAACAGCTCACGACGATTCAATCAACCGGTGTCATCATTGCGCTATTTAGTTTGTTAACACTAGTACAATCGCTAAGAAGTGGTTAGTTACTCTCTATCACTTGAGATTGTTTGTGAAATTGTGAATTTGTTACTTATACAATCCATAATTTAGACTCGTTCAAATCGTACAATCGCCAGACGTAAACGGAATGCAACTAGCCGAAAAAGATTGAGAGGGTCGCTTTATTTATATGGTAGCCCTGTCTGGGTTTTGTCGAAGACAACATGAGCGCTACGACGCAGACTCTCTCTGATAAATCGTCATTGGAAAACGGCGACGAATCATACGAGCTGTCGAAGGACAAAATATTTCATCTCCTGCAAACTCAACGCAGGCGATACGCACTTCGTTATCTCAAAGAACAAGATGGGCCAGTTGAAATGCGCGACCTCGCAGAACAAGTTGCAGCTTGGGAAAACGATACAACGGTACAAGCACTTGCTTCGAATGAGCGCCAGCGAGTATACATCGCACTGTATCAATCCCATTTGCCAAAACTTGACAATGAAGATATTATAGATTATAACCAAAGTCGTGGGATTGTCAAACGCGGCCCACTTGCTGACCAATTTGATCCGTATCTTGAATTGAACGACACAACATCTGATGAATTGTCTGATACGGAGGACAAAATAGATAGCGACCGCTGGTTCAGGTATTATCGTTGGGTGACTGCAATGAGTGCTGGGACGTTTGCCGCCGTCTGGTTGAATGTCCCGATTATCTCATCTGCGCCTATCCAAACTCTCGGTGCAATGACTGTTGGCCTTTACGCATTTATCTCCAGTGCTCAGTTTGCACTACGGTGAATTCCGTATAATAGTTGAACGTACGTTTCACACCTAATTCACCTACAAGTCTGTATCTGTTATAGCGAGTTACATTTAATATCAATATTGGAATAGAAATTTACTACACAATGGTACAAAACAGTTAGATCAATCTCTTATTACTACTCTGTTGTAGTTCGTTTTACGCAGTTAACCGGACGATAATAATGGTAGGGGCCTCAGATATGACTAACACCATGTCGACGGACCTGAGCGAAACTCGAAGCGTCGATGACAGTAAAACGGCAGACACCCGGTGTCGTAATTGTGGATCGTTTGTGACACCACAATTCACCCGTGTTTTCGGAAATAACCAAAACCAGATCTTTGGCTGTTTTGAGTGTATGACTGCGACTGACGTGAAACAAGGGAACGCAAACAATCCTAAGGAAGCCGATCGCGCTCGTGAGAAAATGCGATAATGGCAAAACTGGACCATCTTTCATTTCCTACGTGAAAATACGGGGTGCGGTCGCGTTGTACTACTTGTCTCGTTTTACAACTTCGCCTGGAAGCGTCTTCGCTTCCGTCGAGAGCTTCAGTCCTGGAGTGAGACTTGTATTGATGCCTGTTTTTGCGTTGTCACCGGCAATAACACCGAATTTTCGCCGTTCGGTGGAGACACGGTCACCTTTAACTGTAAACTTGATGTCTGCGTCGTCGTGGCGGAGGTTCGCTACGTTGGTACCTGCACCGAAGTTCACATCTCGCCCGAGGACGCTATCACCAATATACGAAAGATGGCCAACGGTCGCACCTGGAGATAGAATGCTGTTTTTAACTTCGACACTGTGTCCAACTTTCGCTCCTTCGCTGACGAGTGTCGCCCCACGAATGTAGGCATTTGGTCCAATATTGGCACCTTTACGAATCAATGCAGGACCCTCAATAACGACACCCGCCTTCACTGTTGCACCCTCTTCGACAACAACATTCCCTTCGAGAACGGCCTGTTCGCTCACGTCTCCCTGCACGTCACGTTTCAGTTCTGCCAGTTTCCATTCGTTGGCTTCCAGTAGTTCCCACGGTCGTCCGACGTCAAGCCAGCGTTCAACTTCGACTGCAGTAACATCATATTCCGAAATGACGCGCTCGACTACATCTGTAATTTCGAATTCACCACGTTCACTTTCCCCAACATCGAGCCAATCACGTGCCCTTTCTGGGAATACGTATGATCCGGTATTCGCGAGGTCAGTTGGTGGGTCATCTGGCTTTTCTACAATATCGGTTACATAGTTTCCATCCGTTGAGATCACACCATAATTCGAGGGATCTTCAACTCGGTACGTTCCTACGCTTGGTCCATTACTTAAGAGGCGTTTTACAGCAGCCGTATCATAGAGATTGTCACCGTTGAGTACAGCAAATGGTCCATTGATATGATGTTGTGCTGCACGAACAGCATCAGCCGTACCACGTTGTTCCTCTTGGACGGCGTATTTGACGGGAACTCCAGCGTACTCTGTGCCGAAATATTCGCGAACTGTGTCTGCTTCATAGCCAACGACGAGAACGATCTCTTCAGCCCCAGCTTCGATAGCAGCTCGTGTCGTATGAGCGACGAGTGGTTCATTTGCAACCGGCAACATTGGTTTCGGAACCGACCCGGAGAGTGGTCTCATTCGCGTCCCTTCACCCGCCGCAAGAACAATTGCCTGCATATCAGTACATTTCGATAGAAGAGGTATAATTATTCACGGGCTAACCAACCAACTATTGCCATTATAATTCAAGAAATTGCCAATCTATTCATTATCAAAATGATGTCTATTGATACTGCCATTAGAATGAAATAAACAGCCGCTTTCATCGAGGCCAATTTTATTCTGACGACGAGAAACCTTGTCATTATTTATAGAGGATCACCCGCAAATAGTTTGTCTCTATTCACTTTGCAGACAGTCTTCTCTAACAACCAGTGAACGATATAAACCGAGCAAACTATTCGGCTAATTCGCAATTTTAGTGGTTCATTAGTGGATACAACGGTATGAAACCGTAATCCCTCTTTTTGACTGTAGAAGACATAGGGTTAGACAGAATGAGTACGACTGAAAGCCGCCATAAGGTTTCTACTTTGGTTGATGCGTTTGTTGGTCTTAAGGTCGATGATCCCCTCCAAATCACAGTAAGTGATATATCTATTGACTGCCATGTTCACGATATTGATCGAACGGACGATCGATATACTCTTCTATTGAAGACGTTCTCTGGTGATTTCCTTCGCATCGAAACTCAATGGGCACGGGGGTGGCTTGATCCGCAAGTAGATCGACTCAAACCCGTTGCAGAAGAGCGCCAACCACTTGGTGAATTACAGAGTATTGAAGTGAACTAAATCAAAAATCGGGTTTTAAATCTATTAGTTGTATATGTTTATAATTAGCGAAGCACAACCTAAACGGTAGAAAAGATACCGTCATTGTATGGATACACGTCCTAGTTGTTCCGTTAATAGTTTATTTACTGACTGAGGATTGGAAATATTTGAAAAAACGAGATCCATCGTTCCAGATCCGGCAGTATATACGGTGACGTCTCCGTAATCAAATATTCGCTCAATTAGGGATTGAGTGCAAGCCGTATTCTGTATTCGATCAAGTCGTATTTGTGTGACGTCTGTAGAAATAATGCCACGCTTGTGGTATATCTCTTCGGTTGTGAGAACATACCATTCGAAACGCCATCGGAGAATCGACGGTAAGGCAATGACACATCCGACCAATATGAAAATCACCCCAAGCCACCGTGCTTGTCCAAGAATGTTGCTCCCAGTTAGCCCTATACCAAGGAGAATTACGATGAATCCAGCTGTTATAACCGGTAAAATGCGATAAATGCTTTGATGGCCCATCCAAAGTACTTCTTCTTCAGGTGTGAGATGAAGCCATGACGCATCGGAGTTTTTCTCCATCGTATTTCGAAAAGAGGAACGCGAGTGACTTACACTTTGTTTCAATAGAATGCCAATTTGTCGTCGGTAGTCGATGAAGACCTATGAATCTGCGGCTTTTTCAGATTTTGTTATCTGATTTTGCATAGAGTTCAAGAGAAAGATAATGAGAGCAAGAAATTCCACTATTATAACAATAATAATCGTAGCTCAGTTTGCCCTTAGACCTAAATTTATCAACATAACTGTGGTTTGAAAATTTGCGCTTTTGAGAATGGACATCACAATTCATACCAGCAGACACGGCTTTGCTAATCCGGAGCTAACTCCTCACAAGAGAGCTATGACCGTACTACGGATTGCAATTGCCCAACAGAACTACACTGTGGGAGATGTGGCGGGAAATACCAAAAAGATAGTGTCGGCTGTCCAGCGTGCACGTGAACAAAATGCTGGCCTTATTGTGTTTTCAGAACTTGCCCTTGTTGGTTATCCACCACAAGATCTGATCAAACGTGAATCATTTGTTAATGACCAGCGTAATGCTCTCGACCAAATTGCGGAGGAAGCAACTGATATCACCGCACTTGTAGGGTTCGTGGCAGGCAACCCACACGAATACGGCAAACCAGTTCGGAACTCGGTTGCAGTATGTCGAGATGGCAATATCGTTAGTCAAATCGGAAAACGACTGCTTCCAACCTACGACGTGTTCGATGAAGACCGATATTTCGACTCGGTAGATCGTCAACCAGTTATCTCATTCCCTGGGCCCGGTGCTACTCTTAATTTGGGCGTGAGTATTTGTGAGGATGCATGGAATGAACCCGACATATGGGAGCGACCAGCATATGACGTAGACCCAATTGATGATCTAGTAAGGGGCGGGGCCGACTTGCTGATCAACTGTTCTGCGAGCCCCTTCTATGGTGGCAAGGGACAGTTTCGAGACAAACTATTCAGTGCACACGCTACCGACCACAAAAAGTGGCTCATTTTCGTGAACCAAGTTGGAGCAAACGACGAACTGATATTTGATGGGCGGTCGTTCATCATCTCTCCAGACGGAACCATTGTCTGTCGACTTGCAGCGTTCAAGGAGGATTTCACTGTGTATGACCTGCCACTTACCAAAAATTCATCCAACGAGAGCACCATCTCTGACGACCCCAAAAAGGGTCCCAACGAAATTCGGAAGGCACTCGAACTTGGTATTCGCGATTATCTCCACAAATCCGGATTCAAACAGGTACTTGTGGGCCTTTCGGGTGGTATCGACTCATCAGTAACTGCGTCGCTTGCCGTTGAAGCTCTTGGGGCGGATAACGTCCTTGGGGTCGCGATGGCTACTAGATACACTAGCAACGAAAGCAAGGTTGACGCCCGTACTCTCGCTTCAAATCTTGATATCGACTTTATCGATGCACCTATTGAGAATATCTTCGAATCGTTTGAATCTGCACTCAACCCTATCTTCGATGCTACCTCGGAAGTCGCGGAGGAGAACATACAGGCGAGAGTTCGCGGGACGACACTTATGGCAATCGCCAACGAACAAAATAGGCTTCTCCTCGCAACTAGCAACCGGAGCGAACTCGCAGTCGGTTACTGTACCCTCTATGGTGACATGTGCGGCGCACTCGCGCCACTCGCTGATTGCCCGAAAACACTCGTATACGAACTCGCGGAAATAATAAATGAACGTGGGACAGTCATTCCACAGCGTGTTATCGACAAACCACCTTCTGCTGAACTTCGTGCCGACCAAACCGACGAGGACGACCTGCCACCCTACAAAATCCTCGATTCGATTTTGGCGGGGTACATCGATGCTGGCAAAACTGCCGACGAATTAGTCGAATCAGGGCATAACCGTGAAACAGTTCGGCGAGTGCTTTCGATGCTCCATCGATCAGAGTACAAGCGATTTCAGGCCCCCCCTGTTTTGAAGGTGTCCCCGAAAGCGTTCGGTATCGGGTGGCGGTATCCATTGGCGGCCGAGAATGAGAACCTTCTCCCGAAGTAACAACGGAGCGAACCATCATCGGTGATTTTTGGTGTGGTACAGTTTCGCCTACCGATGATACTCTACTGTAGGAGATAGCCTGTTAGTATGAATGATGCGTAAGGTGCAGTACAGCAGTTTTCTATCTGGGCCAAAACTATCAAGAAAATTGCTATCAAATATCGAAAACAGTGACGAAAACTCCGCCAAACGATTCGAGAGATACTCGAAGCAATGGATCCCTAGCGTTGGTTCGGCGAATTACTGAAACTGTGAGACGGTAGCATCGAAGTGTAACTGAGGATTTTTGCAACACTGTTAGCTGAAATAACCCGTCTACTGAAATGACCCATGTAACTCACCCTTTATCGCTTCCACACGCGCTCGATTAACCTTGATATGTATTGTGCTAACGTTAGCCCAAACATCAGTCCAATGAGGCCGAGACCACACGACAATATCAACGTAGAAGAAAGGTCCCCAGTCATCGTGGAAAAACGGTCGGAATTAGAAATACCGTAGTTTCGATCCCTATTGGAGGCTTTTCCGTCGTTCGAACTTCTGACGTCACCGGATTCTGAATACCCGCCGAGACCGCTCGTAATATCTTGCAGTTTTGGTGTTGCGGACGTGGTAACATGCTCATTGAGCCACGAGTTCATCGACTGTTCTGCGACATTCGCGACGATAGCTCGGAAGTCGGCGTATGAAATTGGTCCCTTGTGAGCATTCATACGTTCGAAGACGTCGAACAGACTTCGGTCTCCGTCAGTCGCTTTTCGAATCTTCGCGTCCAACGCCCACAGCGCGTAGGCACCTCGGTAGTACGGCACTTCGTTGCTCGCCCATGTGTTCGACTTGGATAGCACCGATTCGTCGAACCCGTTCCTAGTAAGCATCTGTGCAACGTCTGATTTCGACGTTCGCCCCTGTTCCATCGTCAAATTGGATGCGAAGTAGGCGGCACTGGCTTCGCGGAACCACGCCATTCTATCTCCGAGTTTGAACGACTGTCGCGTATGGACGTATTCATGAAGCCAGAGATTTTGCGGGTCGGAGAGGTGTGCATCCTCATGTACCCAGATTTCGTCGTGAGACGGCGAGGCGTACCCACCGCGCCAACTGGGATCCGGCAGGACGAACGCGAGCACTTTGTCTGGTGACTCACCCGGCAGACGCTTGCTCGCTGAGGTGAGCGATTTGAATACTTTGCCGGGCGAATCGGAAGGTGATGCCCCGTCGACGACGATCATCCGAAATCGCTGGCCATCCGCGTGGTGAGTGTGCTCTTTGTACGCACCAATGTAGGTGAACGCTGAGCCAAGCACACCGCGATCAGCGAACTTAATCGTTGCATCGGGATAATCGTTCTCAAGCGGATGTCGGTACTTCCACTCATCATCTCCCGACGGCATCCAGGCAACCGTCAGTCGTGGAGTCGGTGCGAGTATCCACCTGTCGGTGGACGTGAACTCTCGACCGTTCCCTTCGTCTATATCGGTAGTAACTGTAACTGACGGTGATTCGGTTTCGCCATTCCAGCGAAGCGCGTGCTCACTGTTCTTCGTTTCGCCGGTAACAAAGCCTTCCGAGGACACTATGTTTCCAGTGTAGTTAATCAGCCAGAATGATTTGGTATTCTGAAAATTTTCAAAAATAAGCCGATATTGAACCGTAGTCGAGTCACCAGCAGTCCGTTCGATCGAAATGGAGACGTTCGGAGGCTCCCCCTTGGATTGCGCCATCGCTGGCGGCGCGAGTGTGCTTGAGACGAGTAAACACACTACTACAACCGATACTGTCTTCATGGAGCCTCGAATCTCAAGCGTCATCAAAACAGATGGTGATTCGGATCCGCTTTATTATATGTCACCTGAATAATGGAGCGGGAATTACAGGACGGCCAGACTGTTTCTCAACGAAACCGTACTATCAACCTGCGACGGGTCCATCGTAGTATCACCACATCGAATTGTGTAAATCGTCGTATCCGGACCACTCGCTCGATATTCTTCGTCGGGCTTGACACCCAACCTCGGTTATTAAAGTGAAATGTATCGTCCTCATGATCCAAAAGGCTCAGATCGGTCAGGTGGTCAGTAACGTCGCCATTTCCATTATCATGTATATCGAGACTGTGGTCTCGAATCAGTGTGATCGGCGAACAGGCACCTATCTGTAACAGCACGCGGACCGGTAGTACCGCGCGAATTCCCATCGTAGGCTTCGGCAATTGACACAAGTTTGTGAACTTCGATGGTTTGAGGATTTGAACGCTATTGCGGAGCCGGAAGATAGCCAAATGTAAATCAGTTGCCTCCGAAATGCCGCATATGGATACCTTCGAGAGTCTAAAAGGATTTTATGACCGCTACCCAGCAGAGTGGTCGGCGTGGCGCGAACTCGTGGACACCGTTGAGGAGACGGGTAGGGAGTTTGGGTTTCGCGAAATCGATGCACCGAGCGTGGAACCTACCGACCTATTTAGGGTAAAGTCTGGAGAAGACATCGTCGAGGAGACCTACAGTTTCGAAGACAAGGGTGGGCGTGAAGTGACACTCATCCCAGAACAGACACCGACTCGGGCTCGACTGGTCCAACAACGTAAGGACTTGGGAGCCCCCATTAAATGGTTTGACACATCCAAACGCTGGCGTTACGAGGCGGTACAGAGAGGTCGTGACCGTGAGTTCTTCCAGACCGACTTCGACATTTTTGGCGTCGAATCCGTGGAGGCGGACGGGGAAATCATCGCCTGTGCTAGTACCATCTTCAAAAAGCTCGGTGTTGCTGATTCAGTTGAGTTTAAACTTAATGACCGTCAGCTGCTCGATGCATTGCTCCGAGGAATCGGCGTCGGCGAGAGCAAGGACGTAATGCGCGTCATTGACAAGAAGGAGAAAATTAGCCGCGATGAGTTCCTCGCCAAACTTGAAGCCGAGGGGGTTGACCGGGCAACTGCCGAGGAAATCGACGAACTAACCGCCATCAGTGGCGAGATGGAGAGCGCGCTGGTCGAACTCTCGGACAAAGCCCCCGAAAACGAGGCTGCGAACGAGGCAATCGACCGAATGCACGGCCTCTACGACGTACTGTCAGCTTATGGCGTCGAATCGATGTGTTCGTTCGACCTCTCTATCGTTCGAGGGATGGATTACTACACCGGTCTCGTATTTGAGGCGTTTGCCACCGAAAGTGACCTCCGTGCCTTGTTTGGCGGTGGTCGCTACGACGAACTCATCGGGCAGTTCGGTGGCCAAGACGTTCCAGCAATCGGATTTGCGTTCGGCTACTCGCCGACGATGCAATTGCTGAAGGAACTCGACGAATGGCCGGAGGAAGCGATTTCGACCGACGCCTATGTTCTGACGATTTCTGACTCCGTACGCGAAATCGGACTGGAGTATGCGATGGAACTCCGTCGTGGTGGACTGAAAGTCGAAACTGACCTCACCGACCGAAGTGTTGGGGAGCAGTTCGGCTACGCCGACCGCATCAACGCGGAATACACTATCGTCGTCGGCGAGCGAGACTTGAACGAGGGTGTCGTGACGGTACAGAACATGGAATCAGGCGAGGAAGAAAAGGTTCCAAAAGATGAGGTCGTAGAGCACGTCCTTAAAATCCTGCCGCGTTAATAATTAAATTCCTTCTATTGGCTGAAAACTACGGCCCAAAGGTGAACTCCAGCAAACAACCGGTTCATACAACTAAAATATAGCATACGGAGTCTATTTCTAGTCATGATGTTCAGTGATCAACTATTAGCTGACCGCGAAACACTCTGAGAACCGCAAAAGACACCATCCGTTCGGAATTTCACACGCGATTCTCGTGGACGTGTTAGAATTACATTGGAAGTTCGCCGAAGAATACGGCATTTCGTGACTGGAGCTCCAAGGAGTGACGAAAGCTCCGACCTGTGTCGCGTACACGTATTTCCTCCTCCGGGCGGCCTACAAGGGATCGATCGCCGAACTTGCTGCGGTGATATATCCCTTTGGCTTGGGCGATCTCTACATTGTGGACCATATGAAGACAATGCCAAGTCCGTTGACCATCAGTACACACTCTTCATTCAAGAGTTACACCAGCGACGGGATTCGTGAATCGACTGCGTGGATGCGCACGCTCGTAAATCAATGCGCCGAATCATTCTCCGGTGAACGCGACGCTATGCGAAAATGTTTTTTAACAGTACGCGCCTCGAAACGGCGTTTTAGGGAATATTCTACGATAGGGGAAGACATGGAAATGAACTCGATAACGACCCACGCAAACTAATAAAGGCAAAAAACCACTCAAACTAGTAATACTATCAGAATGAGATATAAAGCCAAAACAGTCCAGGCTATTTAAACTGTCTGGTGCGAATCGTCACTCGTTTGTTTTATTCACTTTCACCTAACGGTAACTATGCCTATCGTAGGAATACCGGCCTCTGCAAAGGTCATACGTTGAAGCTGATTCTTTTCACTTTCACTCTGGATAAGACTAGATGTTTTGAGGAAAATAATCGTAAGCTATCGCATGAGTGTACATGAAATCGATACGCCGATGGCGAAATGGCGGTACACCTGTCCTAACGGACATACCAGTTGGGAACCAACCAACAGCCACTTCTGGTGTCATCAGTGTAGTCGACTTCCCGACATTGATGCAGAATTCTGGAAACTCCGCGATAGAAAAACTGGCGAGGAAGTCCGTCGCGAGAAGGTGGTTCTCGATGGGTAAAGCAGACCGGCTCGACAACGATAGCGACCAGATCTATCGAAAGCAAATGGTCTGGAAGCCGAAGTCGAATTCGAGTCGATACGTGAACTGTCGAAATCCAGCGTGTAAAAACAAACACGTTACACCGAAGTTCGTTCGGACGTTCGGAGCTGATGGGGTTGTCCATGCATGCCCTGAATGTGCACCCTGGGCAGCACTGAAAAGTGGCGCCGCCGCGGACCCGACGTTCGCGCGTCAAACGAATCGAAGACAGTAACGTCACAGCTGAAGACTGTTATGCAGTCGAATTTTGGCTGCTACCCATCAGTTGAATACTGAATTCATTGAGAGACTTCTTAAAACCACAGTACCTTTTTAAGGGTTGTCAGTACAAACACTGATTGATTGCCACACATGAGGTTGGATTCACAAAACAATTTTCTATCTTATATTTGAACTAGAAAAAGCATCAATCCCAAATGGGGGTTATTCTGTTTCTTTATCGAGCTGCATACCTCTTATTTCGAATCTAGCTCCACCCTTGCTTCCCTCAGTGACTTTGATATCCCAACCATGGGCCTCCACGATTTGCTGTGCAATGGAGAGGCCGAGACCGGTTCCGTTTTCCATCGTGTACCCACTTTCGAACACGGAGTCATAGTGTTCTGGCGAAATCCCTGGGCCATCGTCTTCGACGTAAACCCCATCTGAGAGGCGTCCGACCCTGACGGACACATCTTCACCTACGTGGTCCACAGCATTTCGAAATAGGTTGTCGAATACCTGACTCAATCGGTCCACGTCTGCTGAAATTTCGACATCGACATTCTCTAACATCAGGGTCGCCTTGGGTGGAGCAATACGCGACCATGCGCTTTCGATGATATCGTAGAACTCTGTTCGCTCTGTATCATTAATTGCCTCCGGTCTTCTTGCAAGATCGAGCATCTCGTTTATCATCTGTTCCATACGCTCGAGTGCCTCGTGGACTTCTTCGAAGGCGTCTTCTGACCCCTCCGACTCTGCAACCCGAAGGTATCCCTGTGCTATTCCTAGTGGATTCCGAAGCTCGTGTGCGAGCATACTAGCAAATTCGTCTAACCGTTCGTTCTGATGCTGGAGTTCTTGCTTTCTGTGTTTGTGCTCGGTTACGTCGCGGAAAATTCCGATAATCTCTGGACGTTCAGTGTCAAACTGCATTCTGGCGGTATTGATTTCTGCATATCGCGTCTCACCATCCGGCGCTGTATATGTTATAGAGTAAGGCGGGAGTTTGTCGTCTTCGTGTTGATAAATGTCTTCAGTGAGCTGCTCCAGCGACTCGTTCGGGAACGCAGGAATGCTCTCAATTGGCTCCCCCAAAATACTTGCTCGATCGAGTCCAGATACTTCACAAAATGCGCTATTCACTGATTGGATTTGCCCGTCTATATCGAGAACGAACACAGGATCAGGCGCTGTTTGAAAGAGAGTTTTGAATCGCTTTTCACTTTGTTTTTTATCTTGCTCAATTTCAACAGAGAGCCTTCGGCGTTCCAGTAATCCATTTATACGTGCTTGCAATACTGCTTTCTCAATCGGGGTTGTGATAACTTCATCAACCTCTTCCCACATCTCCGGCGTTTGTGCAGGCGAGGTCGTTGAAGTAATGAATAAATATGGTAGAAAACTTGGTGACGTAGTTTCTTTTTGTGTTATTAAATCGTCACGATATTGAGAAAATGATGATTCATCCACAATACAGAGATCGAACGAACTTTCGATACTGGATTCTGGTGTGATAACATCATATTCTGGCTTGAGCCAATCAGCGAGTAGCCGACGATTTTTGCGGTGGTTAATGAGCAATAGGATTCTTCCTTTTGAAACAGGCGATTGCTTATGTTTTGGATTATATTTGCTCATTTTCTCACCTCATCGCTTTATGTGGATTAGCAATTGCATGCCCGGATTTTCAAAGTGCCGTTACCACTTCTGGAAATTCACAGAACAGTGCAAGTTTCATACAAACTGAAATACTATTTTTCGCTATGCAACGAAAGATCAATTTCACACATGGTATCTAGCTTGGATATATTCGATATACGGGCTCGTTCCATGGTTGGTATTACTCATACAAATGTCAACAAATTATTATTCACGACGGTAGGGAAATCATTTTACTCTGAGCTATCGAACTGCCCCGATGACTGCCTTAATTTTGAACTAGAGGTATTCTGATCGTGAAACTCTGCACGGAGGTCGTTATCATCTAAATTAGCTACTGTGCTGGATAGATCACCTTGGAGCGATTCTAATTCAGACGTAAGGTTGGAATATTCTTCATTTTCTGAAAGCTCTCCTGAACCTTTCCGTCCTTCCAGGGCCGCCTTTTTTGATGCTAAGGCTAACATTTCTTGTAATTGCGAATCATATGTGGACCGCGTTTCGAGCGATGAAACAACCTCACGAAGCTGCTCTGGATCTGAAACTGGTTTGCAAATATAGGCATCAAAACCAAGCTCAAGAATATCGAAATCGGGTTCGATCGCTGTTACCATCGCCACACGGCAGTCAAACTCTTTGCTACGTATTTCATCAAGTACCTCTTGACCAGAACAATCAGGCATGCGTCGGTCGAGAAGGACTACGTCTACGGAGTCATCAATCTGGTCTAGCGCCTCTGTTCCATTATACGCTTTCTTGATATCGTAGGATTCCTCAAGCCATCGGGCATGTAGATCTGTAATCGCACGCTCATCGTCAACAATGAGGACCGAAGTATTGCTAGACATCTGCTATGGGTGCATTGATCGTTTTTATCTTCTTATGTGTGCCAAACTTATCTAAATCCAAATGAATTTTGCGAATGTCCGTCATTGCCAAAGTGACCTCGATTTCAACTAATCTAAGCGTCGTTTGGCTCTTTATATAGGCCTTTTGGTACTCTACCACCAATATTAGTGGGCGCAACCAAGCCAAGTCATAACAAGTCACAACAAATATAACATGTGTATTGACCAAAAAGACCATGAATAATTACTACAAACGATCTTGGTGACAAAAGCTCCCTTGCATTTGCAAGGGAATGGTTTTTTATATGTGAGTGATTAGTGGGGATTGACAAAGGTTGGACATTGCGTGCATGAGCATTAGTAGATGTACACGTATGCGTAAGTTCCTAACCACACTTGGGGTAGACATGAATAATCAAAACGGAACAGACATCAGGATTAGAGATTTGAGTCTGAACTTCATGGATTTTAAAGGAGCCTTAAACATGGCTTATCTCCAATGTTGAATAAACAACAATACATTAATGCAATGATTTCTGGTCATAAAATGACAAAATATAAATGTATATAAGACCTGAAGTGGGAAAACAACAGATTAATGTTCAGTGACACCTCACAGAAAACAATCGCATGTCCAGGAATACAGCCATATTGTGACAAACATAATATATGAATATTCGAAACTTAATAAATGACTTCCAGGGTGTGTCCAGCATTCTTGTACTCGCTCCTTTGACGCCAAAGGGGAATCAAGATCACATCGAACTGGTAGCTTCTGCGTTACCAGAAATTGAGAACCTTGCGGCAGTCACGTATACTCAACCACCAGAACAATGGTTTGCAGATTGGAAACAAACTGTCGGACCCATACCTCCAAAATCTAGATTTATTCATGCAAGTGGCATGGCTCAGTCTCAATCTTTCGGTGAACACACGCCGGCAAATGTAGATACAACAGTTGTCGATCCAGCAGATCCAATGGAGATTATCGTACCTCTAAGCAACCATTTAAAGGACCGGACTGAATCTAAGAGTAGAGCTGTTATATCGATACAAACACTTACAGTTCTGCTTGAATATGTTGATTTTGATACTGCATTTCGGTATCTACACATACTCACACATCGAATACAAGCCGCAGGGGCAGTCGGCTTTTTCCAAATGGACCCCGATATCCATGACCCTGAAACGATAAATACACTAAAAACACTATTTGATGTTGTTATTGAGGTTACGGAAGAGGGAGCTGAGTCAAGGTCGTCAGAAGCGTATACATCCACCAATCAGGTAGCCGAAGATAATCAATCAGTTGAAACAGATTCCGAAAAACAGCCTGAAAAGACTAACCCATTTTTGGGATTATGGAAATCACTTTCGAAGCTTTTCACTTGGAACAATAACGATGATGTAGTAGTTCATCAAGAAATTGATTCGGAAGTAGATGCCTCGGATGACCCGGTAGAAAACACGCCACAATCGACAGTTGATAATCTTGTGGACGAAGACATGCTCACTGACGAAGAACGAATACGTTCTTTACTTATTCATTATGGTGGGAGAATGAAACAAGCAGATATTACTGCAGAAACTTCGTGGTCAAAGTCAACAGTAAGTCGAAAGCTCTCAAAAATGGAAGAGAATGAGGAAATAACACGAGTTCAAATGGGTCGTGGTAATCTTGTCTTCCTCAATGGGTCTGAGCCGGAAGCATCTAAATCACCCTTTGAGGCATGATCTACATTTGTTTTCTTACTCAAAACGCGAGGGAAGTCAGTGTCATGAGCGCTAGTTACCCTCGCGGCCGGATATTTGGAACGCCTCCGCACTAGGCAACAGTCTATAGTTGGTTGTACGTAATAAGTATAGGGCTGTTAAACCTCTAATAGGACGAAAGACATAATTACTGAATTCGTTAATGAATATACAATCTTTCTTAGATTCTGTTGTAGAACGTTTAATGTTTAGTTCAAGTGGTGAACAACCGGGACCTGACTCAAACCATTACTGATTAGTTGGATATTGTACTATTTGGGGGAGACACCAAGCAAATAACGACATTGTACATTGCTTACGCATGGTGTTCTATTCAATGAACTTTATTTTTACGAAATCTGCCATCTGTGCCCTTAATAGTCTATTAAGAAACTCAAAAGCATATCAAAAACAGTCTGCAACAGAATGGGAAAGATTTATTGGTTTATTATTCATTGTATCACTAATTAAAACGTCATGAGTGCAGCAGAAGCCCAAATTGATACCAGTGAAAGCCACGATGCTGATGGAAAGAAAGCTAATCCTGAGCTCTCAAAGGATAAAATATTCCATCTCCTTCAAACACCACGACGACGGTATGTTCTTCGCTATCTTCAAGAGTATGATGGAACTGTTCAAATGCGGGATATCGCAGAGCAAGTAGCAGCGTGGGAAAATAATACGACGCTGCAGGAGCTAACCTCTGACCAACGGCAAAGAGTGTATATCCCATTGTATCAATCGCACTTACCGAAATTGGATGAAGAGGGGATTATTCAATATGACCAGAGCCGTGGCACAGTGAAGCGGACTGAGGTGGCAGATCAATTTGACCAATTCTTGCTCATCGATGAATCGGCCAAAATAGAAACACAAGTAGAAAATCAAATTCGGTGGGAGACATACTATCTTGGTGTGTCAGTAGTTAGTACCATTCTTCTCGTTGCCTCAGCCTTTGGCCCATCTATTGTTGAAACCATACCTTCTGGAATCGTTGGGGGAATCATTGTTGCCATGTTTGCGATTATAACGCTTGCGCAATTTGTCACTGAATATGATGAAAATTGAATTTTCAATTACTGCATCGTTCACCCGATAGCCTAATTTTAGCGTCTATTTGTCAGTGAACCTGTGGTATCTGTTCCGTTTCTTGTGCAGTCATTTCTCTGGTTAGGCCATTAGCGAGTTTGAATACTGCCTTTTTGTGATCCGATTTTGAGTGATGGATTGACGTTGGGTGTACACCAGCTGAATCATAATCTTGAAAATCCAATGTTTCTTCGTTTCGCACTTTGTAGTTATTCCGAATTTCAACGAGCAGCCCGTGAAGGTGGATTAGTTCTTGCTTCTTCATATCAACGGTAGGTTTATGGTTCGAACCTAATATCCTCTTGGGCCGCTAGCCGTAGTTGGTTGGGAAAATCCTGCTAATGGGCCGACCATATGATGTCATAATTTAGTATTTATCATAGGATGGCTATAGTTCAAATCCGTTTATGATCTAATTAGTGGGACTTATTATGCTCTTAACTAATACCTTGTAGTCATTATGTAGAAAATGGATATGTACGATCTGACCGGCTTCCAAAGGGATCTGTTGTACGTAATTAACGGTCTGGACGAGCCACATGGTCTTGCAATTAAAGAGGAATTGGAAGATTATTATGAAAAAGATATTCACCACGGTCGACTCTATCCAAACCTAGATACTCTTGTCGATAAAGGACTAGTCGAAAAGGGTCAAGTTGATCGTCGCACGAACTACTACACTCTAACCCGTCGTGGACAGCGTGAAATTGATGCGCGTAGCGAATGGGAAGCACAGTATATTGATGAGAAAGAATCGATAGAAGCAGCTAATTAATTAAAAAGCACCGCTTAAGGTGCATTTTCCTAATTAAACTCCGTAGTTAAAAATCCAACTTTATCTATTATTGTGGTTGATGCCATGAAGTGATTGAAGTGCAAAGCAGTCACGCAAGCTCATCTACAGCTTGATATTTTTCCGAGGTTTGAAATTGTCTCTTCATTATTACTCCCTATACCATGTTGGAATTTTCAGTCTAGTATGGTATTGGACCGCAAGATCTAATCCGGGGGTTTAAATGTTTGCTGTGAGTATAGAACAATGATGAAACGGTCCACTCGCCAACGGGAGCGCCGCGCGGAGCAAACCGAAACCGAGGAGGAGGGAGTCAAGGGCTGTCCTGAGTGCGGGTCGAAGGAGCTCGTCAACAGCGCTGACCAGTCCGAGATTGTTTGTGACGACTGTGGATTGGTTGTTGAAGAAGATCACGTCGACCGTGGGCCGGAGTGGCGCGCGTTTAATCACAGCGAGCGACAAAGCAAGTCTCGCGTAGGCGCGCCAACCACACAAACGATGCACGATAAGGGGTTGACCACTACCATTGACTGGAAAAACCAAGATGCGTATGGTCGGTCACTTTCATCAGAAAAACGGAGTCAAATGCATCGTTTGAGGAAATGGCAAGAACGTATCCGGACTAAAGACGCTGGCGAGCGCAACCTTCAATTCGCACTTTCTGAAATTGACCGTATGGCGTCTGCACTAGGCGTCCCACGATCGGTACGTGAAGTCGCCTCCGTCATTTATCGTCGAGCACTCGCAGAAGACTTGATACGAGGACGTTCGATTGAAGGCGTTGCAACGAGCACTCTATATGCAGCTTGCCGACAAGAGGGGATTCCACGGAGCCTTGAGGAAGTTGCAGAAGTATCTCGCGTTGATCAAAAGGAAATTGGTCGGACATATCGCTACATTTCGCAAGAGCTCGGATTGGAAATGAAGCCAGTGGATCCTAAGCAATACGTACCACGATTTTGCTCGGATCTTGGTGTTAGTGAAGAAGTGCAGTCGAAGGCGAATGAAATCATCGATACAACTGCAGAACAAGGCCTACTTTCAGGAAAATCTCCCACAGGTTATGCAGCTGCTGCGATTTACGCTGCTTCGCTTCTATGTAACGAAAAGAAAACTCAGCGTGAAGTGGCAGATGTTGCTCAAGTGACTGAGGTTACTATTCGCAACCGATATCAAGAGCAAATCGAAGCACTCGGAATTCACTAACTTTCTCTACTTCAACGCGGTTTGAAAATAACCAACATGTCTCACCTCTTCTAGATAATTCTTTTGCAATTGTATTTGGCCAGTAGTTAAATAGAATACCGATAATGATATGGATAGATTCAAGCTACGAAACTGTGACTATCTCAAGTAGATGGTGCTATTGTAGTATTTTTTGCGAGCAGGTATTATGTGTTAGATAATTTTTGTAACCTCGGTCATAAATATTGCTCAGAGCAGTAAGGTTTATATCCTTTGTCAATCAAGACAACACCATCGGACCATGTCAGAGGCAAAAACTATTACCGATCCGAAGACCACCGCGCGTGATCTTACTGCATTCCAACAGAACGTCCTCATAGTCCTTTCTGAGGAGTCTCGATACGGTCTCGCTATCAAGCGAGAACTGGAAAGCTTCTACGACGAGGAGGTAAACCATGGCCGCTTGTACCCCAATCTGGATACCCTCATCGAGCGTGGATTGGTCGAAAAAAGTGAACTCGACAAGCGGACGAATGAGTACGGCATCACCGAGGATGGTATAGCTGTACTGCTTGACTCGTTTGAATGGCGGTTCGGCAAGTTCATCACGGACAATGATCGTGCAGAACAGCTCCGTGACTTAATCGAAGCAGATCAACAGTAATTCTTTAGCGCATCTTGAGCGCTATTTATTGATAATGCTTTCCTACTAGGCAATGCCATTGTGAGATTAAGTTCACGTTGTTATACCGATCTGTGCTGAAAGTCATCTTTCTCGGCAGGAATACAACGCAAGGATCAATCTTTCCTTGCACATTAAAATTGATATGATAAATTTAATTGAATAGAGTGGTGTATTTCATATTCTATCTATATTTGATTCTTATTTCTCGTTTCATAAAAACATTAAAATAGATAAATGGTCAATATACTAAATATATAGTCGAACGACATTAGTTGCTATAATAATTATTATTGGTGTTCATAAAATCATATCTCATTTTCTTTTCTATGATATAGCTTTCTTTGGAAAGCCAGTACCTGTGTTAATACTACTCAAGGAAGTACTATACGGCTACAGTCGTTAGTTGACTTCGCGATGAAAAAACAAGAGCTCATTCACCTGCATGGCCTTCTTTCAGAAGTACGAACTCGATTTGAAACAAAGACTGATTCCGAATCCGATTTTTCAAGCTATGACGAACAAAAAACACGACCAACTTCTATTCACCACTCGAAAAACGATCACCGAAATGCAGTGCTTACAATAGCTGATGATCTCACAGCTAATATGATGAAGACGGAGTCAAAGACTGTCGCGCCTCACGCTGATTGAATTCCAGACCAAGCATAGTCTCTAATTCAAATGATAGTACATAGTATTGGATGAGACCAATCTTTATTCATAGTCTCAATTAATTTCTCCAGCTTTAAATTCACCACAAAATTTCGTATAAACAGGTGTAATATTTTATTCTTATAGGGTAAAAATGTTATTGATGCTACGATTTAGAAAAATAAAGCGATCCACCAGTTGTGATTCCAATCACGCCAATCCACATTAGGCCAAGTGCCACTCCTACTCTTGACTGAGTAACAATCCCACTTTGATTGACGAGTGATGAACTCAGTACCCCCACCATCACACCAAATAAAACTACACTGAAAAGCGAACCACTGACAAGGAACATTGAAAAAGAGAAACTAGAGGTTCTTTGAAACGAACTTGACCGGTTCATTACTAATTACTTTTCCACCGCTCATTATGTGCGTTACTATTCCTTTGTCTTGGTGGTACAGTTCCATTTCACTTGTCCGGCCAAGATTAGGTGGATAACGACCTCAACAAATTTAGATGGGCGGCGTCAAAACTGCTGAACGTCGGCTACTGAAGGTAAAGATCGTTGGGATATGACTGGCGAGGTATCCGATTACAGAGAGCTCACATTCGATCACGATAGCTATGAGCGCTATACGGACCTTCATTTTCAACCCAGTCAATACTCCCAAAGAGATCGCTGTAGCGTTTACCGGCGAATCAGTAAGCGTTGGAACAACAACGGTTGCAGATCGCCCGGATTCCGTAAACAGAGTGTTTTACGGCTATATTCTACGTTGTGTTCTTATTGGCTGGCTTCAAGCTCGATAACCAATAATAGCCGTTCGGTTCTCAAGGGTTCGTAACAGCAAGGAACATTAATATGGATTTATCCTGGATGAGTATTCTTGTTCTCCAAAATAGGTTATTAACCACAAACTGTGGTATTACAATTTACGGAATTCGGTTGATTTAGCGTGAGAAGATTATCAACGGAGTACTATCCGACAATAATCTCCAATAGAGATAGATTGGAAACCTGTACTATCTGTGTCTGATTCAGACTCATCCCCTGACTGTTTGTCGTCTTCTTTATCTTCCTTACTGGATGAAGTGGTACTGTCAGACGTTGTCTCCTTCGATGGAGAGATATTTTCTGATTGATCCTCGTTACTCTTTTGACTGCCACTCACACTAGTGGATTCGCTTGTATCGCTGCTAGACGAATCATTATCAGTGGTGTTGGATTCGTCAGAGGTTGAACGATCTGGTGATTCTGATGGTTTGTTCTCTTCGTTGCTAGAGCTATCCGTTGAGGTACTTTCGTTTGTGCCTTGCTCACTAGATGGTTCTGAATCATCACCACTTGTACTCTCAGTGTCTGTTGGTTCAGATGCACTCGAGATTCGTTTCCCAATCCAGCTTAGCAGATCGTCGGTATCATGATGAGGTGCGTAAGTTTCGCCATTGAGAACCATTGTTGGCGTGAAACTCACATCATAATCACCAGCCGAATAGCGGCTTTGCTCAACACTTTCGGTGTAATTGTCTGACGAAGCGCGATCTACAATCTCATTTCGGTCCGACACATCTGCAGATTGCATCCGATTTTCCATTTCACTGAATGACACATTCCCTGAGATAAGATCTGAGAACATGAAATCGAAGAAATTCCAATAATCATCAGGTGAAACGTCCCAAACACCCATAGCAGCTTCCGAAATAAGTGGATCACTGTCGGAGATATAGTAGGTCGAACTCCCATGAGAGGTGGTACCTGGCGGCTGATACGCAAGCGCCCGAAATTGTACGTTTAGGTCACCAGTGGTCACATATTCGTTTATTACTGCTTCGAGGTTGCCATCTTGAACAAATTTTTGTGTGTATGGACATTTGAAGTTCCCATAAACGACAGCGGTTGGGTTGTCTTTGGCTGTTCCCATTGTCGCATACGTTAGGTCATCAGTTGTATCTGGAATAGGAGCATCAGTAACATTTGCTGCACTAGCTGGGATTGTACTGCTTAGACCTGCTGCCGTTACGATACCCACTGTTTTCAAAAACTCTCTCCGCGACGAATTTCGCTCTGACATCTCTTTTATCCTAATCTCGTACTGTTATAGAACCAATCAATCGTTTGGAGGATTTCGCGAAATTGAACCTTTGCACAACAGTTCTGGACTCTTTCAACTAAATAGAAAGAAGATTGTTATGGATCTAGTGGAATAGATACTAGAGAACTTCTTGGAATATATTGTTTAATATACTTTGACAAGTGTACGTGGAGTTTGATAATATTGTTTTACTCAACAACTTTGTTAACGACATTTTGTATCTACTCTTGATCCATACTCTGGAAAAACGCCAGAATAGGTCTAAGCAATAGTTCTAAGTAGCAGGGGTATAATTCTAAAAAAGTTACGCATAATGAACCGACGATCTTTCCTCACAAAAACCGTTCCCGTCGGGCTATTGCTCGCTGGCTGTACATCAAATGAATCAAACAATAACCCAACGACATCACCTACTTCAGTATCGAGAACCGTAACAAAAACCAGCAGTACCACTGTGGGTAAGACACAATATTCGAATGCGCCAACTACACACTCTCAGACTACATCTCCCCAAGCGACAACCTCTACCAGTGAGAAAACAAGCGAGTCAGAAACCCAGAAACCTACAAAAGAATCTACGACGTCTAATTCTAACCCTAATCATTCATCTGCAAGGGGTGTTTTTGATGAGCCAACACGTGGTCCTGTCCCATTTAGCAACAAAGGAACTTTGATTGTATTCGAGGACCCATCTTGTCCAAATTGCTTGCATTTTGAAAAAGAAACATACCCCAAATTAAAGCGCAATTATATTGATAAAGGGGATTTGTCATTGGTTTATAGATCGTTTCCAGTAGTGGAAAAATGGGGCGTAGATGCGACTCATGCTCTTGAGGCTGTATATCTCAAAAATGAACAGTCATTTTGGAATCTTAAAAAATATTACTTTGATAACCAAGATCAGTTCGACACTGATAATATATTTGATAAAACGAAACGATATTTGGAGAAAAACACTAGTTTGAATGGTGAAGAGATTATTCGGAATGCAGAATCTAAGGCAGTAAAGGCAAATATTAATGAAGATTTAACTGTGGGAAAGCGGGCGGGTATTCGTGGTACGCCAACATTCTTTGCTTTCCGTTCGGAACGGTATATTACCGAAATTATTGGGAGGCAGAGCTATAGTATATTTAAGAATGTACTTGGTTTATAACCTTACTGACCATCCTTTGTATATTCTAAATTAAACGTAGGCTATTTCACCGACTTACTTTCATCCCATTTTGCTCAAGCAGGTTTGCTACGATTGCTGTTTCCCATTCAACCCGCGTCTCTAATTTTGTTCTATATCGAGTGGCTTCAACCAAAAAGCCAGGAATCTCGAGATCTGCACCAACTTTATGAGTTAACAGAGGACGAGTTCCGTACAGCGTGTTTCCAACTTTGAAATCATATATTGACCGGAATGATTCTAGTTGTTGGTTCATATATTCCACGGTACGTGACGCATTTGATCGTGCACTGTCAATATATGTTGGATAGATAGCTTGTCCAACTCCTGATGGGCCTTCAAATTCATGGAGAATCCCTCGTGATGTATGAAGGCTGAAAAACACATCCGGGTTAGCTTGTTCGATAACTTCCCATAGTACCTGTGCAAGCTCTGTCGTGGGTTCTTGTCCAGGGGGGAATTGGTCGTTTAAATCTCCATTGTCGTTAATATATGTGCCTCGTTCGATAGCAACCGGATTTATCTCTGGGAGCACAACTAATTTCCCAGAATTGATCGACCAGTCTTTTACTTGGTGGGCCGCATTCCAGGTTGCTGGTTCATTACCCTGAACACCACCAACAACGACTGCAGTTGGCCCTGGAATACGTGATTCTGTGGTATATATTTTGACCTCTTCTTCGGTCCCTTCTAATAAAGTGTCTTCCGAGTGTGATTGCCTAATTGGGCAAAATTCGTCATCTTCTCCAACAACAGACCCTGCTTGATTGATCCCAAATGTTGAGGCAGCAATCACTCCTGCAGACTTAGTTATGAATGACCGACGCGATTGATTCGATACTTCACTTTTTTTATCATCATTTCTCGAACAATTCTTCTCTTCCAACTTTGTATTGTTAGATTCCATGTATTAATTCTTAATACGAATATTTCTACTTCGTATCACTTTGTCCAATATCGACCGTATTAATTAACTTTTCGTTTTTACTTAATCATATAAGAAAAAGTGAATAAAATTGGATGTATTGAACTCAAACCTACTACAGAGATTATTATTTTAAAACCCTATTGGACAGTCTCGGCTATTACTTCTATCTATTGCGTCTGCGAGCCGATACATTGAAAGTGTAAAGATAATAAGCGCAATTATTGAAAATGAAAGTCCGTCAAACGGCAAGAGTGTAAGTATACTAGTTGCCCCAAGAAACGATAGAAGTCCAGTCAGCATGACAGAGCCACAAGCAGCACATCCTGCCCCAAGCGTTCCAAATAGCATTCCTATTGCACTACCTGTACCACTTTGCAAGTTCAACTTGTTATTTCTGAAATGATATATAATCATTGAAAAATTCATGCCAAAGAATGCTGAACTGACAAGTAGAAACCACGCTTTAATCGGTGTAAACGCTGACCCAATAATGGGAAACAAGTGTGCTAAGACAGACAATTTCTGCGGGGCTGTCATATATTTTCCAAAAATAACTGTTTGAACAAGTTCAATATTCTGTGATATAACGAATACAGACAAGCCAAATAGAAATGACGCTATAAATAGTGCGGCATATCGAGGAATAGAGAGAATGTGGCGAATTGTACGTCCAGTCATCCATATATCGTCTTTTTGGATCGGAATATTATTCAGTATGTGTGAATATATCATAATAAATAACTTATTAAAAATTTATATTACTCTTCTGGGTTATGGCCATTCTCTTATTGGGAAATGCGATGGCTTTTATAAAAATATTTTGGTTAAAAGTCGTCTTAACTAATGAAACTATTATAAAAGCAGGTTTTACCCTAACTACATCTTTATTCTGTCATATTTGGCGAGAGAAAATACATAAAATATAATTAAGTACCCAATTACTGGTGTTTATTTTGACTAATGGTTATCAAAGCACTGACTGTAAAGATCATCTCATCTGTAATGATTGTATATTTAATATCGAAAAGCAAAATTGTTATTAATGCATTGATAATATCTTTGAATAATACAGTTATAGTGCAAGTTTACGTTGGGTAAATTGAGGTGATTAATACACCTTCGATAGTTTCAGCTGTTGCAAAAATGCTGGGTGTTCTGTTTTCCCCTACGTTAGGCCCTATATCGATTGCAACCATAAAATATTGACATTTCTGTTGGCTTGGTAGCGAGGATAACGATGTCTAATTTACTCCTTAACACAGATCAATGAATCCAATATATAATAAAAATGGGGGTTGCTGACGCTTTATCTATGTTTGTTTCCGAAACAAAAGATATATCTCTTTGTAAAAACTCGTAATTTAATGCCGGGTTATCTGATTTGGTCATCGATACTCGGCCCTGTGAGGATCCAGTAATTTGAACACTGATCCTCACGTACCTTTCAGACTAAGTCTGCATGGTCTATTACTTTATGAAATCTTCATTTCAGGCGGGTTCAAAAATCACGCATTCAAGCAAATTGTGACATAAAAACCGATAGACATTGTTTAATTACAATTGAACGGAGCTTCATTGGCTCCAAAGGTAATTATTCTGCCTTTTACAATCTTTCCTAGGTTGTGTTTTATATACAAATTTGGACCATGTGTTATGCATTGAATTGCAAATGATGGTGGAGATTATTGTTTTGATTTGAATTGACTGGATATTCCTTTATCTTTCCGGATGAAACCTTCCATTTGACTACTAATTGAATAATAATCTTATGATCATTAACTCATTGCTACTAAATATCATCTGTGATAATACATTTTCAATCGGTAACCAGTCAATAACTATGTATTAATTGACTGTATGTTAAACTGCATGCAACGTGCAAGTGAAAACGGAGAGAGTAGAATTAAACGACGAAACTATTTGAAGTCAGTCGCTGCAGCTGGTGTTGGACTTGGTGGAATCGGAACTGGAACAGTCTCAGGCCAAGTTGCTGGTATCGACCTCGTCATTGGTGAGGTCGGAACAGAAAATCAAAGCCAACCGGATCGTGGAACCTGGCACTCTGTAGAGTTTGACAATCTATTAATTAACGCTATCGGCATTTTAGGGGATCTTCTGGGCTTAGAGGTTAAGCCAATTATTACAATGAAGCCGGTCTCATATAACGGGGTACAACCATGTCACATTAGGCTTCGAAACGTTACTTCTCAAGGATTTGAATATCGACTTGAAGAATGGGATTATCAGGATGGTGGACACGCACGCGAACTCGTGTACTGGACTGCCATTCTACCCGGTGTGTATGAAATTCCGGGGGTAT